>JAFYFI010000138.1 GCA_017543785.1 Alloprevotella sp. | reverse complement strand
GAGTTGATATAGTGCGCAGGCGGAGCGGTGGCGGTGCAATCTTTGCCGATTCAAACAATCTCATGCTCAGCCTTGTCACGGGAACAGGGTGTGTGGAAACTCTTTTCAGAGACTTTGCCCAGGGCATTGCAGATGCTTTGCAGAGCATGGGAGTGCCGGCAAGGGTAAGCGGCAGAAATGACGTCGTACTCGAAGATGGGAGAAAAGTTTGCGGCGGAGCTTTCTATCGACTTAAGGAAAGAAGCATCATCCACTGCACTATGCTTTACGACACTGCTTGGGAACTTATGTCGCGTTGCCTTACTCGGCGAAGGGCTAAGCTTGAAAGCAAGGGCGTTGTAAGCGTAGAGAGCCGAGTGGGTGTTTTAAAAGACTTTTTGCCACAAGGCATAGAACACCTCCAAAGAGAGCTGCTCTCTCTGCTTACCAACCGTCATGTTCAACTTTCCGAGAATGACATCCTCTGCATTCAAGAAATCGAAAAGAACTATCATCATAAACATTATATCTATCGGAATAATAAAAATAGCGCTACTCCCGGTATCGTCTTCAGCAAGCACCTGCAAGGCTGCGGCATGATTGAAATGAAAATTTTCTGCAACGATGATGGGCAGGTTCTGCATATTACGCTTAGCGGAGACTATTTCGACAGTTCTTCCACTCCAGCACAAGATGTGTTCCTCAAGGCTTTGCAGGGACTGAAAGTCTCCCCCAGCAATAGGCTGGACCAGGCTGTAATAATCAGACAAGCCCTTTTGGACAGTAAGGCATACCTTTCCATAAGAAATCTGACGGAGGAGGCTTTAATTGAATTTTTCAGCGTTGACAATCTAAAAACCTAAACAAATAAACCTAAAAAGTTAAAAAACAATGGACAAACAAACTTGTTTACATGATTTTCATGTAGCCCTTGGAGCCAATATGGTTCCCTTTGGAGGCTTCGACATGCCACTCTACTACTCTGACATAACAACAGAGCACAATGCGGTGCGCAACGATGTTGGAGTGTTCGATGTCAGCCATATGGGTGAGGTGCGCGTCACAGGTCCCGAGGCGGAGAAATTTGTACAGCACATTTTTACCAATGATGTTGCTGGAGCCGAAAAAGGCAAAATCTTCTATGGCATGATGCTCCGTCCTGATGGAGGAACCGTTGATGACCTTTTGGTATATAAAATGGGCGAAAACGACTTTTTCCTCGTTGTCAATGCCGCAAACATAGATAAGGACTATGCCTGGATACAGGAAAACATTGAGGGTTACAATGCCACCGCTGAAAATCAGAGTGACACTTATGGCCAATTAGCACTGCAGGGACCTCGCGCAGAGGAACTTATGCAATCCCTTTTGGGCATTGACTGTGCAGAACTCGTGTTCTACACCTTCAAGGAAATCAACATAGACGACGAAATAATCATAGTTTCCCGTACGGGCTACACTGGTGAGGATGGATTTGAAATATACGGTTCACACCAATATATTCGCAAAGCATGGACTACTCTCATTGATGGTGGCGTACAACCCTGCGGACTCGGTTGTCGCGACACTCTACGCTTTGAAGTGGGACTGCCTCTCTATGGAGATGAACTAGCCGACGACATCACTCCTGTCATGGCTGCACTCTCGATGTTTGTCAAGCTCGACAAGCCCGAGTTTATAGGAAAAGAAGTTTGTGCTCGTCAGAAAGCTGAAGGCGTAGCCCGAAAGATTGTCGGCATAGAGTTGCAGGACAAGGGCATACCTCGTCATGGATATCCTGTATGCGCCGACAATAAGGAGATAGGCTATGTCACGACAGGCTACAAGAGTATCAGCACTGGAAAAAGTGTATGCATGGCTCTTATTGATACTGCCTACTCCAAATTGGACACTCCGGTAGAAGTTATGATACACAACAAGCCACGCCGTGGCATCGTATGCAAAAAACGCTTCTATCAGAAAAGCTACAAGAAGTGAGTGAATGCTTGAGATGGTGTGTGTAGTCCAAAACCTTTGCCTATAGGCATAGGGGATTGACATAGCGCACAAAAAGAACAGGGAAAAGCCTTAATTGGTTTTTCCCTGTTCTCGTGTATGGATGTTTCCGAAATAATGCGTTTCAGGAGTATTTCTTACTTACATGTAGCGTCATAGTCTGCTGCGTTCATCAGCGAGTCAAGTTCTGCTGGATTGCTAAGCTTTACTTTGATGATCCAATTTTCGAAAGCATCAGCATTGATAAGTTCGGGTTCGTCTTCAAGCGCTGTGTTGACTTCAACGACTTCGCCGCTGACAGGCGAGATGAGGTCGCTTGCAGCTTTCACGCTCTCTACGGCTCCAAATACTTCACCTGCTGCAACATCGTCGCCTTCTTCGGGCATATCAACATAAACTACGTTGCCTAGCTGGCTTTGTGCATAGTCGGTTATTCCTACATATCCAAAACCTTCTTCGACGCGTACATACTCATGACTCTCTGCATAGAAGAGTCCTTCAATTACTTTTGCCATTTTGTTCTTTGTATTATTTGTTGTGATAAGTTGTTCAAACTTTTTTAACGCCGACAAATGTATGTATTTGTTTTGGAAAATAAACCATATAAGTGGTGATAGTTTCGCATAAAAAAGTAATTTTGCACTGAAATTGTTTTTTGGGGGATGTTGAGCGCGATTGCAATCTACAAACCTAAAAACACACAAATCCACGAACCAAAAGCTTTTTATGCATCCGGAAAACAAAGAATCGATTCGTGCCGTCTTTGCGACGAGTAGCCAGTATGTAAATCAGTGTCCTGACACAAAACTACCTGAATATGCTTTCATTGGAAGGAGTAATGTGGGAAAGAGCAGTTTGATAAATATGCTTACTGGCAATAAAAAACTTGCAAAGACTTCGGCTACGCCTGGCAAGACTACCTTGATAAATCATTTTCTTGTTAACGATGAGTGGTATCTTGTGGATTTGCCAGGCTATGGTTATGCCAAGCGAGGTAAGGCTCAGAAGGCTGCCATTGAAAAGGCTATTGAGGGATATATCTTGCAACGCCGGCAGTTGGTGTGCCTCTTTTTGCTTATTGACATTCGGCACGAACCCCAGAGAATCGACCTGGATTTCATAAGTTTTCTTGGAGAAAACGGCATCCCCTTTGCAATAGTATTCACAAAGGCAGACAAATTATCTATCTCTAAACGGCAAGCAGCTGTGGAAAAATATCTCGCGCATCTGGAACCATACTGGGAGGAATTGCCTCCACACTTCCTTACCAGTAGTGTTGATGGTGCAGGGAAACATGAACTGTTAAACTACATTTTCGAAATTAGCGATTCTCTGCGATGAGTATTTTCAATGACATGCGAAGGGTGAAGATGGCGCTTGTCGTCATTGCCGTTGTGATAGCCGGTGCTTCTTTGATAGTGAGCAACATCCTTGTTCGCGACCTTATGCAGCAAGAACGTCAGAACATGGTTGTGTGGGCTGAAGCTATGAGGGCACTGCAGCGTGCTGATGAGCATACCGACCTGAGTCTGGTATTGAGCGTCATAAACGGTAACAACACTATCCCCGTCATTGTATGTGATGCGTCCGGGAAGATTTTAGCTGCGCGCAATGTGGGGCTTTCTGCCGACAGCACTGCCATGCTTATTTCCATGCCCCAAACAGATGAGCAGAGAGAGTTCTTGGCTGGGCTGAGCGAAAGAGTAAAAACGATGAAGGACGAGGGGCATACTATTCGTCTTGAACTTGACGAGGAGGGCTCCATAAACAGCAGACATAGCTACATTGATGTGAACTATGAACCATCTGTCATGCTGCAGCGTCTTCAGCACTATCCATATGTTCAACTGGGTATCGTAGCACTTTTCATAGCCGTAGCCCTGCTGGCATTGCTCAGTAGTAAGCGAGCCGAACAAAACAAAGTTTGGGTTGGGCTATCCCGCGAGACTGCACATCAGTTGGGTACCCCACTCTCATCGCTCATGGCTGGCATAGAAATTCTAAAGGATAACTATCCCGACGACGAATTTCTGCTGGAGATGGACAAGGACATACATAGGCTTCAGCTCATTGCCGAGCGTTTTTCAAAAATAGGAGCTACTCCCATTCTGAAGGATGAAAATCTCTGTGAAGTCATACTTCGGGCAACGGAGTATGTGGGACACAGAGTTTCAGACAAAGTTTCGCTAACCACAAATTTCCCCTCCGACAGTGTTCGTGCTCAGCTCAATGCTCCCCTTTTTGAGTGGGTCATCGAAAATCTGTGTAAGAATGCCATTGACGCCATGCAAGGTGTGGGGAAGATTACGATATACGTTTATAGTTCAGGAAAATATGTTGGCATCGATGTGAGCGATACCGGAAAAGGTATTCCACGCAAGGACTGGACCAGCGTTTTTCGCCCAGGATACACCACTAAACGCCGTGGCTGGGGGTTGGGGCTGTCACTGGCAAAGCGCATAGTAGAAGAATATCATAAAGGCAAAATCTATGTCAAAGACAGTGTGTTAGGTCAAGGAACGACGTTTTGCATTTTGCTCCCGAGGTAGTTGCCTCGGCTATTTGGACAGCATACATTGAAAAAAATAATTCTTTACATATTCATTTTTCTTCTTTCCTCCTGCAGCACAACGCCGAAGGGGGGCTCTCTCTTTCCGCGCGAGAAAGAAGCTGAAACAGAAAAGTATGACCTCGACGAGATAATCGATGCAGGAACTATCATCGTGGGCACGCTCTCTGGTCCCGACAGCTACTATGAAATGGGTGATGAACCCATGGGACTGGAGTTTGCACTTGCCCAAGATTTTGCTTCTTCCATAGGTGTTTCAATACGCATAGAACTCTCCAAGTCTGAAGAACAACTACTCGACAAGCTCCAACGCGGAGAAATCGACCTTGCTGCATATCCCCTAAGTCAGGATATGTTGCAGTCACGGGGGCTGAAGGATGTGTTGATACGCGACAGTGTGAAGCATCTCTCATGGGCAGTGTCAGCGGATTGCAGTCAGTTGGCAGAAGCCTTGGGCAAATGGTCTGTGCCGACACATGAAAAAGACGTCATCAGTCACGAACGTCTACGTCTGGAAAACACCGTCACGCGCATCCCGCGTCCACAGTTTCTCTCACGCGAACAGGGAGTGCTCTCCAACTACGACGACATTTTCCGCAACGCTGCTCATGCCACAGGCTCCGATTGGCGTCTTCTTGCAGCCGTAGCCTATGTAGAGTCCCGCTACGACCCTATGGCACGGTCAAGTGCCGGAGCCCTGGGCATCATGCAACTCATGCCCGGTACGGCTCGCTCCCTGGGTGTGGACAATCCTTCCGACCCGACGCAAAACATCAATGGCGGTGCCCGACTCCTGCGCACACTCACTTCCCAATATGCAGATGTCCGCAATCCCGACGAACGCCTGAAATTTGTTCTTGCCTCCTACAATGCAGGCTCGGGACACGTGAGAGACGCCATGATGCTGGCAAGGAAACATGGAAAAAATCCACACAACTGGACAGATGTGAGTGAGTTTATATTGCACCTGAGCGAGCCGCAATACTATCGTGACCCCATCGTAAGACATGGATATATGCGTGGCACGGAAACATACAACTATGTGCCCAGTGTCCTCTCCATATACAGAGATTACGGAGGCAGAGTCGCCTTTATGCCAGGCACTTTCAATGCTGATGAGAGTGAAGAAGGGAAGCGAAAAGCCGCTCCCAACCGCTTCACCCGAGGAACACGCATCATCAGTGCAGACGATTCAACATTCACATCAGGCAGATAATTATATATTTTTCAGGATTTGAGGTTTCTACGTCTTTTGGCGCAAAGCCAATCCACAACCCCTGAGAACCCATGAATCCACCAACAACCCCAAACATCCATAAGGAAAATGCTTCAATTCATAAGTTTGTCATCAGGAAGTAGTGGAAACTGCTACATTTTCACCGAGGACCACCATTCCCTGATGATAGACCATGGAATAGGGATGAGGAAATTCAAGAAGATAGTCAGCGAATACAAGATAAATACCGATGAAATAGAGGCACTGCTCCTCACACACGAGCACTTCGACCACTCACGTTCCGTAGGAGAGTTTTCCCTGCTCAGTGGCATACCTGTCTATGCACACGGCAGCGTGCACGACGCCATACAGCAAAATCCCCGGTTGTATAAGAAAATTCCACTCCCCCAGCGACGCGACGTGACGTGCGGAGAAAATTTCATTGTGGGATGCTTTCAGATAACAGCTTTCAATGTACCCCATGACTCCGTATTCAATCTGGGCTATTTCATCACAACCCCCTCTACCAATATATGCCTCATCACCGACATTGTCAGTTTTCAGCCCCAGATGCTGTCATACATTCACCAACGTCGCAACATGGTGATACAGTCCAACTACGACCCCGAAATGCTCCAGCATGGCAAGTACCCCGCAATGCTGAAAAAGAGGATTGCCTCCGAAAACGGACACACCAGCAACCAACAGACAGCAACCATTCTGAGCCAGAACGTCACCCATAACCTTCAGCATATATTCCTATGCCATCTGAGTGCAAACAACAACACACCCCATCTTGCTCAGCATACCATTGAGGAGAAGTTAAGAGAAACAGGCTGCAACATACCCGTAACCCCACTTGCCAGAACATCACCCACGGGCATTTTTCAACTGGGGGACTGACACCTCGCAAAAATACCCTCTGGCAGGTATTTGAGAAAAACACAGCAAGACATACTTTTGCACGCAAAGCAAAAAGAATATAACACAAGGGACATGAAATTATCCGAACTGAAAAACGGAGAACAAGCCAAGATACTGAAAGTCATGGGACATGGCGGATTCAGAAAGCGCATCATGGAAATGGGCTTTCTGAAAGGCAAAGTAGTAGAGTCACTCCTCAATGCACCCCTTCAGGACCCCATAAAATATGGCATCATGGGCTACGAAGTAAGCCTGCGACGCGAGGAAGCAAAGCTCATTGAGATACAACCACTCAGCCCCGCAGCAGCACAGGAACCCACCAACCCACCAACCCGCAAATCCTCCAACCCGCAGACCGACGACGCCAGCCCGTCCCTTCCCACCACATCACTCCAGGAAGCGGGAAAAACCATAAACGTAGCACTCGTCGGCAACCCCAACAGCGGCAAGACATCGCTCTTCAACTTTGCCAGCGGAGCCCATGCCAGAGTAGGAAACTACAGCGGAGTCACCGTCGATGCCAGCCAGGCGCATACCACCTACGGAGGTTACAATCTCGAGCTCACCGACCTCCCCGGCACCTACTCGCTCACATGCTATTCTCCCGAGGAACTCTATGTCCGCCATCACCTCTTCCGGCAACACCCCGACGTAATCATCACCGTATTAGACTCCACAAATCTCGAGCGAAACCTCTATCTCACCACACAGCTCGTCGACATGAACCTGCCCGTCGTCTGTGCGCTCAACATGTACGACGAATTCCAGCGACGCGGCGACACCCTCAACATAG
>JAFYFI010000137.1 GCA_017543785.1 Alloprevotella sp. | reverse complement strand
TATGGTTTTATGGACGACTCACAACAGCTTCGAAGCACTATGGAGGTCTCGGCGGAGAGTATTCCTGAAGCATTAGACTCTCTGTTTCCGCAGCCCATAGAGACAATGATAGAAAGTACACGCCATAGGAATTGACTTGACACAAAGGGTTAATTTATTTTTAAAACAGAGGCGCAGCAGGGCATAACTCCTACTGCGCCTCGCTTTTGCTATGCCTACTGGTAGTGATTTTCCGGATGATTACATGCTACCAAAATACAGTTTCATACAAAAACGTTGGGAGTTCGTACAATGGAAACCTTATTTCTTGGCAGCCTTTAGTAAAAGCCTCACTTTTGCATCGTAAAACTCAGGAATATACATAGAAAATGAAAAAAATTATTTTACTCCTCTTTCCGTTGCTCTGTAGTTGCAATGGAAAAACAACTTTACCGGGTAACAGTGATTCGTGCGACGTAGATACCACTTGTCTGTGTCCTCATGCCACGATTGTACTCCAGCCTTACGATAATTTCACTCGTAAAGAAGCAGAAAAACTAGTCCCTGTTCTGCAAAAACACTTTGACAGATGGTTGTTTGGTCGCTGGAACTTCATAGTGAACAATCCAGCCCCACTGCCCAAAACTAGTTTCATAGCAAGCAAGAACAGATATGACGTAACTCCGATACTGAACTACGAAAGGAGTATCATAAAAGGGAACGAAATCATCGTTGGACTGACCCACAGAGACATTTGTACAGACAGTCATGGGCACAAGAATTATGGCATTGTAGGCATGAGCAGACTTGGCAATCAGGTTTGTCTTATTTCCGACAAGAGGCTGTCGAATAAGTCCGACTATTGGAAAGTAATACTCCACGAGTTCATCCACACATTCTATTCAGGGAAACACTGTCCTAATGATGACCCGACCTGTTTTATGAAAGACGCCAAAGGTCATGGAAACTTCCACAGACAAAACAGACTCTGCGATTCTTGCAGACGCGACTGACAGCAATGTCAGTATAGATGATAAACAACTAATTCAAACGTAACAACATTGACCTCTATTCAGAAAACTTTGATCCTGAATACGTTGCTAAATGTATTAGAGAGCAAGAAGTATTATTAAAGCACCTGATGAAAAATTAAATATACCACCTCTAATAAGCTTAAAAAATAAAAAGCAGAAGTCACGGCTTTCCCGTAGCCTGTGATTACTCAAAAAAAGCTTCTGAGCGTATCGAGAACAGCTATCGATACCCCCTCGATTTAGAGTCGCAAATGCGAAAAATGGCAAAAAAATGCCCTTTTCGAGCATTTGCGGCTTATTTTTGTCCTTATTTATTTCGAGTTTTGTGCGGTTTTCTGTAACTTTGCTGTGTAAATATATAGTGTCAAGTCTGTTTTTCCTTAAAAAGTCATAAAAGTGGCATTTCAGAAGGGGGCGGACTAAACAATCAGATTAGGAAATAATCAAATAATTAAACACAATAAAATAATGTTAGATCAAGACAGAATTATTAAAGTGGACATTGAGAAGGAGATGAAAACTTCTTACATTGACTACTCTATGTCCGTAATCGTAAGTCGTGCTTTGCCTGATGTTCGCGATGGCTTCAAGCCTGTGCAGCGCCGAATACTCTATGGCATGGATAACCTCGGAAATACTCACGACAAGCCTTACAAGAAGTCTGCTCGCACAGTGGGTGATGTGCTTGGTAAGTATCACCCTCATGGTGACAGCAGTGTTTATGGAGCACTTTGCCGTATGGCTCAAGACTGGAATTTGCGCTATACCCTTATTGACGGACAGGGAAACTTTGGCTCAATAGATGGCGACTCTCCTGCTGCTATGCGTTATACCGAGGCACGCCTCTCAGTTCTTGGTGAGCAGATGATGCAAGACCTGGACAAGGAAACCGTAGATATGGTGAACAACTTTGACGACTCGTTGAAGGAGCCAAGCGTGTTGCCTACTAGAATTCCTAATTTCCTGGTTAATGGTGCAACGGGTATTGCCGTTGGTATGGCAACGAATGTGCCGACGCACAACTTGGGCGAGGTCATAGATGGTGCAGTGGCATATATTGATAATCCCGATATTGACACTGACGGTCTGATGCAGTACATCAAGGCTCCAGACTTCCCCACAGGCGCCTACATCATGGGACTCCAGGGAGTGAGAGCTGCCTACGAAACAGGACGCGGACGCATCATTATGCGTGCAAAGACTGACATAGAGAATGGACCAACTCACGATACTATCGTCGTTAGCGAGATTCCTTATGGCGTAAATAAGGCTGAGCTTATTAAGAGCATCGCACAACTTGTTAACGAGAAGCGTATAGACGGTATTTCAAACGTCAACGACGAGAGCGACCGCGAGGGTATGCGTATTGTTGTTGATGTGAAGCGCGACGCTAATGCAAACGTCGTCCTGAACAAGCTTTTCAAGTTGACTCAGTTGCAGAGTTCCTTTGCCGTGAACTGTGTTGGTCTGGTGCATGGGCGTCCTAAGATGCTTACACTTAAAGACTGCATAAAGGTATTTATAGAGCATCGTCATGACGTTGTCATCCGCAGGACGAAATACGAGCTTCGTAAGGCAGAGGAGCGTGCTCACATACTTGAAGCGCTTATCGTTGCCAGCGACAATATCGACGAAGTAGTACACATGATTCGTGCAAGCAAGACGCCTGCCGAGGCTGTTCAGGCTCTTATGAAGCGTTTTGAGTTTGACGAAGTGCAGGCTCGCGCAATTGTTGATATGCGTCTGGCTCAGCTCACTGGTCTGCAGCAGGAAAAACTACATCAGGAATATGAAGAGATAGAGAAACGTATAGAATACTTGAACCTCATCCTCAGCGACCCAGAGGAATGCAAGAAGGTTATGAAGGATGAACTCATCGAGGTTAAAGAGAAATATGGCGATGAGCGTCGCACAGAGATTCGCCTCAGTGCAGAGGAGTTCAATCCTGAAGATTTCTATGCTAATGACGAAGTGGTTATAACCATAAGCCATCTTGGCTATATCAAGCGTACTCCGCTGAGTGAATTCAGGGCACAGGCTCGCGGAGGCGTGGGCAGTAAAGGTGGTTCTACCCGCGACCAGGATTTCATAGAGTCCATATACATGGCAATGATGCACGACACAATGCTCTTCTTTACAGCAAAGGGACGTTGCTACTGGCTCAGGGTTTATGACATTCCCGAGGGTGCAAAGAACTCCAAAGGACGTGCCATACAGAACATGCTGAACATAGAAAGCGACGATGCTGTCAATGCTTGCCTATATATCAAACGTCTCAACGATGCCGACTTCAACAAGAGCCATAATGTGGTGTTCTGCACGAAGAACGGCACGATAAAGAAGACAAGTCTGGAGAACTATTCTCGTCCTCGCTCTAACGGTGTTAATGCAATCAACATCCGCGAAGACGACAAGGTGGTAAGCGTAGGGCTCACTAACGGCAGCGATGAGATTATCATTGCCAGCCGCAAAGGGCGCGCAGTACGTTTCAACGAGACGGCTGTTCGCTCTATGGGGCGTGTGGCTACTGGCGTGCGCGGCATTACTCTTGATGGTCCCGACGATGAAGTCGTTGGAATGGTTTGCGTAAATGATTCAGACAACGAGACCATCATGGTAGTCAGCGAGAAGGGCTTTGGAAAGAAGTCGGCAGTTGACGACTATCGTAAGACCAATCGTGGTGGTAAGGGCGTGAAGACCATGCAGGTTACCGACAAGACGGGGCTCCTCATGACTATCCAAAACGTTACCGATGACGATGATTTGATGATTATAAACAAGAGTGGTGTAACTATACGTCTGCGTACCTCTAGTGTCCGTGTTATGGGCAGGGCTACTCAGGGCGTTAAGCTTATCGACTTGCAAAAACGCGGCGATGTCATTAGCAGTGTTTGCAAGGTGCCCACGTCCACCGATGAGGAAACTATGGAAGACGCCGAAAACCCTCAGTTGCCACAGATTGAAACTCAGCCTGAGGCAGAAGAAACAGAAAAATAACTAATCTTCAAATTTCAATAATTATGAAAAAGTTGCTTATCGCTGTCGTCATGATGGCATCCGCTGGAGTTTGTGCGGCACAAAACTCCGCATTACAGAAAGCTACTTCGCTCATGCAGAAGGAAGACTATCAGGGAGCATTGGAACTCCTGGAAGCCGCTAAAGCAAATCCAAAGACAACCAAACTGGCAGACCTCTACAGTCAACTTGGCATGGCTCACTATGCCATAGCTGATACAGAGCTCCGCAAGGCTGCCCAGGGAATGGCATACGACACATTGCTCTATTGCAAAAACTTGGATCAGGCGGTGGAAAACTTCGACAAGAGCTATGCTGAAATTCTCAATCCTACGACAAAGGGAAAACCAGGTTCTGAGACAATGAACAACAACAAGACGAACATGCTCAATATCTGCGTGTACTTCTTCTATGCTGGTGATTTCCTGAATCGTTCTGGGCGTCATTTGGAATCTGCCAACTATTTTGAGAAATTCATCAACTTCCCCGACAATCCCATCTTTGCTCCAGAAGAGCGTGACTCGTTGCGTTCCCGCTATGCCGACGTGTTTACTCAGGCTGCCTATAATGCATCCTTCCTGTACTACGACTCCAAGAAGTGGGACGGAGTGCTCCGCAATGCCGATATGGCTGCCCGCAAGGATGTCTTCCGCAGAGATATCTACCTGATGAAAGCCAGGGCATACGAGGAGTCGGGTGATACGGCGAAGTATGCTGCCACGTTGCTCGAAGCTGCCAACGCTACCGACGAAACAATCTTCATAACAAACCTTGCAAACCTCTATATGCAAAAGAATGACCGCGAGGCTGCAGTGAAGCTTGTTGATGAAATGATAGAGAAAGACCCGCAGAACAAGAAGGCTTATTACAACAAAGGTTATCTGGAGATGCGCATGGTACCTTATAACTATGAGGTAGCCGAGCAGTGTTTCCAAAAGGCTCTTGAGATAGACCCCAACTATGTAGATGCAATGGTAAATATGGGTAGTTGCTTCATCTATGATGTACAGGACAAACTCAATTCCAACTACTTCAAACTACCTACCGAATATGGTCCTCAGGCTGATAAACTATATCGTAAGATAAAGCAGGAGAAGATATATCCATATTATCGCAATGCTCAGCCATACTTCGAGAAAGCGCGCGAACTGGCGCCCGACAAACCCGACGTTTGGGCAAAAGGCTTGCACGTTGTCTATTCTGAACTTCTTATGTTCGATAAGGCAAAAGAGTTGAAGGAGCAATATCCTGATATTCTGAGCGAATAACATTCATTATCCTTTATTCATAACCACAGGCTCTTTTGGGTCTGTGGTTATGAAAATTATTTCTAAGACGTGAAATATACTTCTCGAATTTTAGTTTTCTTGCTCATAGCGATGTTCTCTTCAGTCGCTATGGGGCAGAAGGCATATAAACCCATTAAAGCTGCACTCAAGGCAAAGAAAAGCAGTGAAGTTCTCAAGCTTGTTTCAAAACTTGAGGCAGACTCTGTGTTGCGTCAAGACCCACGCTTGTACGACTTTGCCGTGCAGGCACATTTGTATCAGGTACAGACCGAAAACGAGAAAATATATTTGAAACGTTCGTACGACACCATTAGTTTTTTTCTTTCCACTTATGGCATTTTTGATTATTCTTTGCGTTGTGACTCTGCTGAGGCAAAGAATATGATGAAAGGAAAGTATCCCAAATTCCAAAATCCTCATAGGGCACTAATACATAAGTATTATAAAAATCTTGTTGCTGGAGGTAGGTTTTTCTATCTTCGTGGCAGGGACAATGATGCCTTGCGCTTGCTGCGAATGGCTGTAGATGTGCCTCATCACAGCCTCTTTGGAAACGCATCTGCTCCAGTCTCAGAACAGACAATGGCAGAGAATGCCTCCCTAATTATACGTCTGGCTTATAAGCGTGGAGACTTTCCCTTGGCTTTGCGCTATGGCTCCGTTGCTCTCAACGATACTTCCAAGACAAGGCAGAGTGTCTTAGAATACCTGGCGTTTTCTTCTTTACGAGTAGGCGATTCCATTAGGTATTTACATTATTTATATAGCGGGCTGGATGAATTTCCGCGCCAACCGATATTTTTCCAAGCATTAAATAAGTATTATGTTGATCATTCAGACTATCAGCAGTCGCTTGATGTAGCTTCGAGAATGTTGCTCACCGATAGTCTCAACACCCTTTACCTCCTTGCCAAAAACGTAGCCTTGATGAAGCTTGGCAGATATGACGAAGCTGTTGACGTTGCGCGTTTCATCATAGCTGCCGACTCCACCCAATCTGAGGCTTACCTCTATCTGGGCTCTGCGCTCTGCCACCAGGCAGAGTCGGTGGTGATGCCCGAGAATATCAATTCTGCCGGCTATAGCCGCGCAGTCTCTTTCCGTCGCAGTTTCTTTGCTGCGGCACGACAACCACTTGAAACTTATCGCCGCCTTGTGCCAACAGCCGTTGACCAATGGGCACCATTATTATATAAGGTGTATTTTGCACTGAACGAAGGAGAACATTTTGCCGAAATAGACAGAATCCTCTCTAGTTTATCTGCAGACAAAAGAAATACTCCTGAGGACCAATAATTATACAGTAAACAATGTCTTCTCATAGCAATCCATTTTTCTCACCGTTTCAAACGCCACATTCCTCCATTCCCTTCGGAAGCATATCGCTACAGGATATTCGCGAAGCACTTGAGGAGGGGATGAAACGTGAAAAAGACGAAATAGAAAAAATCATTTCAAACCCAGAGAGTCCGACGTTCGAGAATACGGTCGTGCCATTCGCCAATAGCGGCAGCCTTCTTGAGGTAGCCTGTACTGTCATGTACAATCTATCGAGTGCTGAGACAACCGACGAACTCGACGAACTTACTATGACAATGGCTCCCGTCTTGGCTCAGCATAGTTCCGACATCATGCTTAATGAGCGGCTCTATGAACGCATCAAGCATGTTTATCAGACAGCGAGTCTCGACACCGACGAGGACAAGATGCTTCTCGACAAGACATATGAGGCTTTTGAACGTTCAGGAGCTACACTCGATGATAAAGGTAAGAAACGCTTCCGCGAAATTTCTTCCGAGCTGTCTGTTCTTACCACACAGTTTTCTCAGAATCACCTTCACGACACAAACTCTTTCCAGTTACACCTGACTGAGCGCGAACAAGTGGACGGGCTTCCCGAGTCGCAGCTGAAGCAAGCAAGTAAGGAAGCTTCAGACCGAGGTCTTCAGGGGTGGGTAATCACACTCAAGGCTCCCAGTTACGTACCCTTCATGACCTATGCCGACAACAGAGCATTGAGAGAACAGCTTTATCGGGCATACAACACTCAGTGCATACACGGTGACGCTGCAGACAATACAGAAAACGTCAGAAAAATAGTGTCGTTAAGGCTCGAACTTGCCCAACTTCTGGGATATAAGACCTATGCAGAATATGCACTAAAGCGGCGTATGGCAGAAAAGCCTGAGAATGTATATTCGCTGCTCCAACAGCTACTAGCAAGCTATAAGCATCCCGCAGAGGCTGAGGTCAACGAAGTTTTGCAGTTTGCCAAACAATCAGAAGGCGAAGATTTTGTGCTACAGCCCTGGGATTTTGCTTATTGGAGTCATAAACTGAAACTGGCAAACTACAACCTCGACGCCGAGATGCTTCGTCCCTATCTGGAGCTCTCAGCAGTGCGACGCGGTATCTTTGAACTTGCCACAAAGCTCTACGGCATAACATTCCGACGCTCACAGGACATTCCTGTTTATCATCCGGACGTGGAGGCTTTTGAAGTCTTGGATAAGGACGGAAGCTATCTTGCTATATTATATTTGGATTTTCATCCAAGAAAAGGCAAGCAGAGTGGGGCATGGATGACCTCGTACAAAGAGCAATGGACAGAGTCTGATGGTACCGACTCCCGCCCACATGTATCCGTCGTGATGAACCTGACAAAACCCACAGCCGACCATCCTGCCCTGCTGACACTGGGAGAGGTGAGTACTTTCTTGCATGAGTTTGGACATGCGCTGCATGGCATCTTTGCCAGGACAAAGTATAAAGCCCTGAGTGGCACTAACGTCTATTGGGACTTTGTAGAATTGCCTTCTCAGATAATGGAAAACTTTGCCGACGAACCAGAATTCCTCAAATCATTCGCTCGCCATTATGTTTCAGGTGAACTCATCCCCGAAGAACTCATCGAGCGAGTGCGAAGGGCAAAGACTTTCCAAGCAGCATATTCATGTGTGAGGCAGCTGAGTTTCGGACTCCTCGACATGGCATACTACGACCGCGTAGAACCCCTTCGCGATGATATCCGAGAATTTGAACGCAGAGCCTGGTCCTCAACCCAACTGTTGCCATACCTGCCCGAAGCGTGCATGAGTGTTCAGTTTGGACACATCATGTCGGGAGGCTATGCGGCAGGCTACTACAGCTATAAATGGGCAGAAGTTCTCGATGCCGACGCATTTTCTCTGTTTCGCGAGAACGGTATCTTCGACCCAGTCACGGCACAGCGTTTCCGCGACTGCATACTTTCACAAGGAGGCACTAAGCACCCTATGCAACTATACCAATCTTTCAGAGGTCGTAAACCCAGCATAGAAGCACTCCTGAAACGAGACGGAATTAGAAGTTAGGGTATTAAGCACAGTGCGAGGGACGGTTCAGGTTTGTTGGTATGTGGATAGGATTCGCGAAGTGCAAACTCAAAAACTAATATATATGAAGACAAAGAAACAAGCAGAGCTCGACTTGCGTTACCTGCGCATGGCTCGTATATGGAGCGAGAACTCATATTGCCAACGGCGCAAGGTGGGAGCTTTGGTGGTAAAAGAGAAAATGATAATAAGCGACGGGTACAATGGAACGCCCAGCGGTTTTGAAAACGTGTGCGAAGACGAGGACGGCCTCACTAAGCCTTATGTACTTCATGCAGAGGCAAATGCCATAACCAAGATTGCACGTTCCGGAAACAACAGCGACGGTGCCACCCTGTACGTTACCGACTCGCCCTGCATAGAATGCGCCAAACTCATCATCCAGGCTGGCATACGCAGAGTCGTGTATGGAAAACAATACCGCCTTACCGACGGAATAGAACTACTGCAAAGGGCAGGAATAGAAACTGAATATCTGCCATTTGAAGAGTAAGAAATCGTCGCAAGGCGAGAGCAGAGAAAGAACTTGTTCTTACTCTGCCGAGCCGCAGCAGATTTGCATGGAATAAAAGTCAGAAAGAAAATATCTAAAGTGTGATAATTTAAAGATGAAACACGAAACATCCCGTTTTGTCCCAATACTTGTAGCCATAGGAGTAGTGTGCGGCATACTTGTCGGAAGTTTTTTTGCCTCCCACAATGCCCCAGGCAGACTCAGCATCATCAAGAGTGGAAGCAACAAAGTCAATGACCTGTTCCACCTCATTGACGACGAATATGTTGACTCTGTCGATATACAGGAACTCGTAGAGAAGTCCATGCCGCAAATCCTTCGTCAGCTCGACCCCCATTCAGTATATGTACCAGCAAAGGACGTTGAGCTTGCCATGCAAGACCTTCAGGGACATTTCTCTGGCATAGGAGTGCAGTTCACCATCTATAACGACACTGTGCGCATCATCCGTATCATTCGTGGAGGTCCCTCCGAGAGTGTCGGACTGAAGGCTGGCGACCGCATCGTCGCTATCGACGGAAGCCCATTCGTGGGCGAGAAAGTCACAAACGAAGAGACCATGAAGCACTTGAAGGGAGAGAAAGGCTCCCTTGTGAAACTCTCTGTCATGCGCACAGGCAGCAAAGCCCCTCTTACCTTCAGCATTGTGCGCGGCGATGTTCCAGTGAAGAGTATATCCTCAGCCTATATGCTCAACGACTCAACGGGCTACATTCGCATCAACTCCTTTGGCGAAACAACCTATCCGGAGTTTCTGGCATCACTTGCCATGCTCGGGCGTCAGCAGTTGGGTGCCCTCGTCATCGACCTGCGCGGAAATCTCGGCGGATATATGGACCCTGCCGTTCAGATAGCCAACGAATTCCTGCCTAAGGACCGTCTCATAGTCTATACCGAAGGGCGCCGCTCGCCACGGCAGAACTACAGGAGCGACGGCAGAGGCTCATATCAGACCTTGCCCCTCGTGCTGCTTGTGGACGAGACCTCCGCAAGCGCCAGTGAGATACTCTCTGGAGCAATTCAGGACAATGACCGCGGCACAATAGTAGGGCGCAGAACCTTCGGAAAAGGACTCGTGCAAGTCCCAATCCAGTTTGACGACGGCTCAATGCTACGCCTGACCAAAGCACGCTACTACACGCCCTCGGGCAGATGTGTGCAAAAACCCTATACTCCAGGCGATGAAGACGACTATGAGGCAGACCTGCTCTTGCGAGCCACGGGAGGAGAATACTACTCAGCCGACAGCATCAAGACTTCAGGTCAAGAATACAAAACCACCCTCGGACGCACCGTATATGGCGGAGGAGGAATAATACCCGATGTCTTCGTGGCTCGCGACACCACACACATGACCTCATACTTCAAGGAAGCATACATGCGCGGACTCATCTTCCAGTTTGCCTTTGCCTTCAGCGACGACCACCGCGAATCCCTCACCCGTCTTGGTTCTATCGACGAAGTTGTGAAATACATAAACAGGCACAACCTCCCCGAAGAGTTCGCCGTCTTTGCTGAGCGGGCAGGGCTCAAGCGCAGAAACCTCCTGCTGCAACAGTCGGCAAACCTTTTCCATGAACACATCACTTCCAATGTCATCAACGACATCCTCGACGACGACGCTGCCACCCAGTATGTCAATCAGACCGACCCGGCAGTGCTCACAGCCCTTGACATAGTGCAGCGTGGCGCAACGTTCCCCAAAGCGGGTGGTATGGATAACATTAAAAAAACCTCTTTGCTCCAGAAACCCGACTACTTCGCCTTCACCTATGACCGGGTAGCACTCTTCTCTCGCGTCTTTAACTCTCAGATAGACTTAGTCCCCATAAGACCAATACACTACACTTTCGCAATATGTCCATCGAGGAAAAGAGTGCACTACGCAAACGCCTGAGAGCTGAGCAAAGCACCTGTTCAGCATCCAGGCTGGAGTACTATTCTCAGCAGATAGTGAAGAGAGTAGAGCAGCATGCAGCTTTTCAGAGTGCTCGCGTGGCTATGCTCTTCTATCCCTTGTCCGATGAGCCTCGCATACTGCCACTGCTCGAAGGCTACCGCCGAAGCAAGACGATACTCCTCCCCGTTGTTCAGGGCACAGACATCGTCACTCGCATCTATCAGGGAGCAGAAACACTTCGCCAGGGAGCCTATGGCATCATGGAGCCCCAGGGCGTCGAGTTCAACGACTATGCAAACATCGACTTTATTCTCATCCCGGGGCAAGCCTTCTCTACCAGCGGAGCCCGTCTTGGGCGCGGCGCAGGCTACTACGACCGTTTCCTTTCAAATCCCAGCCTCCATGCCTTTAAGCTCGGAGTATGCTTCCCCTTCCGAATAACGGAAAACATACCCGTCGCTCCGCACGACATTCCTGTTGACGAAGTTCTTATTATTTAGAAACGATATCCACTCATTCCCATAACTGCTGAGCGCGACGTTTTAAGAAAATATGAATAAAGGTCAAGTTCCTATCATGGGAATTTGACCTTTATCTATTGATATAAGAGAGAACTTTTTTAATGTGAAAAATTCTTCATGGCTTGGAGAGATATTTTTTCAAGCCATGAAAATCCAATTCTCAAGCCATGAAAAATCAATTTTCAAGGCTTGAATATCCAGTTTTCAAGGCATGAAAAATTATGTTTCAAGGCATGAAGAAAACTTTAGGCGTATTTAGTCGGGCAGATAAATTGGAATTTACCTGGTTGTATAATATCCCAATGCTACTGCCAAAATACCTAACATCATACTTCCTATTGCATAGAGCGAAAATAAGATGTAGCTATCAGCCTGTAGCATGGTCAGCCCTTCTTTTGAGAATGTGGAG
>JAFYFI010000136.1 GCA_017543785.1 Alloprevotella sp. | reverse complement strand
ATTACGGAGAACAACTACTTGGCGCGCTTCGCTGATTTCGCGATATACGTTGCCAATGCTCTGATTGTCATCGAAACGGTCGAAGGTGGCTTTATCTGTGCGCAGGGGGATGTCGCCATCGCGAAAGCCGAGTTGTTGGGCTGTGGTATTGAACTTGAACCCGTCTTTCATGTTTTCTATGGGTATGTAGCTGTCGCCCCATGTGAAGAGCGCCATGGCATAGATGACAAGGGCTACGATGAAGTTTACGAAGACTCCTGCCAACATGACTATGAGCCTTTGCCATGCTGGCTTTGCCCTAAATTCCCATGGCTGCACGGGCTGTGCCATTTGTTCTTTGTCCATGGACTCGTCTATCATGCCTGAAATTTTCACATATCCTCCCAAAGGTAGCCATCCGAGGGTATAGGTAGTGTCACTTCGGCGGGGTTTCCATTTGAAGAGACTGAACCAAGGGTCGAAGAAGAGGCAAAACTTTTCTACTCTTATCTTAAAAATGCGTGCTGCCAGGAAATGTCCACCTTCGTGCAACACGATGAGTAGTGAAAAGCATAATATGAGTTGAAGTGCTCTTATGAGAAATGTTTCCATATTGGAGATTGTTGTTTTTGTGGGGGTGTGTGATTTATGCGATAAAGCTTTCGGCAAGCATGCGTGCTTGTTTATCGGTTAGGAAATAGTCTTCGAGGGTGGGGGATGCTATGAATGTCGCATTCTGCATGGCATATTCTAGAATTTGAGGGATTCTGGTGAATGATATGCGGTCATTGCGGAAGGCGAGGTTGGCTACTTCGTTGGCAGCATTGAGTATGCATGGCATATTGCCCCCCTTGCGTATGGCTTGGTAGGCTAGCTGAAGGCATGGAAATTTGTTGTTATCGACTTTTTCAAAGTGTAGAGTCCCTATCTTGAACAGGTCGAGTCGTTCTCCCTTGAGTGGTAGGCGAGAAGGGTAGGCAAAGGCATATTGTATGGGTAGCCTCATGTCGGGAACTCCCAGTTGTGCAATGATTGCTCCGTCGGCATATTCTACGGCGCTATGTATGATGCTTTCGGGGTGGACTACGACTTCTATTTTGTCCACGTCAACGCCGAAGAGCCATTTTGCCTCGATTACTTCGAAGCCTTTGTTCATGAGTGTGGCAGAGTCGATGGTTATCTTTTCTCCCATCTGCCAGTTAGGATGCTTTAGTGCTTCTCGTGACGTGGCTTTGCAAAGTTTTTCTTCCGAATATGTGCGGAAGGGTCCTCCCGATGCTGTGAGCAAGATGCGGCTTATGGCATTCGGGGAGGCACCAGCAAGGCTTTGGAAGATTGCTGAGTGTTCGCTGTCCACGGGAAGTATTGGGGCACGATTTTCCAGGGCTATGCGTGTTATTATTTCTCCTGCCACAACGAGTGTTTCCTTGTTTGCAAGGGCGAGGGCTTTACCTGCTTTGAGTGCTTCGATGGTGGGGCGCAGTCCTGCAAACCCTACCATGGCAGCCAGTACCATGTCGACTTCGGCAGACTGAACTACGTGGCAAAGTGCTTCGTCTCCGGTATAAACTTTTATGGGCAGGTCGCTGAGGGCGTTTCGCACCTCAAGGTATTTGTCCTCGGCGGCAATGACAACGCTGTCGGGGAGGAATTCACGCGCCTGCTGGATGAGTAGTTTGCTGTTGGTGTTGGCGGTGAGGGTGTGTGCCTCGAAGATGTCGGGGTGTTGGCGTATGACGTCGAGTGCCTGTGTGCCTATGGAACCCGTTGAGCCAAGTATGCATATGCGGCGACGGCGGGTTTCTGTGTTGTATGATTGTTGCGGCATCTATTCGTTTATGTTTAGGATTCCATGAGGTATGTCCATCCTCAGGGTGCGTTTTTTGTAGTCGAACTGGAGGAGGAAATCGTCGTGGAATGGTATGATGAGTTCTTTGTCTTGGGGTGTTGTGATGTATAGGAGTATGTTGCTTGTAGAGTCGTCGACTGATGTTATGACGCCTATGTCTTGTAGGTTCTGGTTTTGCAGTGTCATGCCGACGAGGGCTTGCATGGAGGTTAGCCCAGGTTTGTCGTCGTCGGGTAGGGCTTCGGCAGGGTAATAGGCTGAGAGTCCGACGAGTTTCTTTGCACTACTGTCTGAGTCGTAACCTTCAAGTTTGAGGATGATGGCTGTGTTGTTTTTGAAACGATATTCTTCCCAAAAGAAGGGGACGAATATGCCCTCGACCTCCAGGACGAAATACTCGGCACTGCCGCGGTCGAAGGCGTCATCTGAAAACTGTAGTTCCACCTCTCCGCTTATGCCGTGCGAGCGTACTATTCTACCCACTCTGATAAGTTCTTTGCCACCATTCACCCAAATAGGAGTTTGTGGTGTGATACTCTTCGAGGCTTCTATAGCAGTCTTCTGCATGGGTGTCAGTCTAATCTTTCAATTATTGCGCCGAGGTTTTTCAGCCTGTTCTCTATATTCTCGTATCCTCGATCTATCTGTTCGATGTTTTCGATGATGCTGGTGCCTTCTGCGCTGAGGGCAGCGATGAGCAGTGCTATTCCAGCGCGGATGTCGGGACTTGCCATTCTGCGAGCCCTGAGTCGGATTGTTTTGTCATGACCGATGACTATTGCTCTGTGGGGGTCGCAGAGAATGATTTGAGCTCCCATGTCTATGAGACGATCTACGAAGAAGAGTCGGCTCTCAAACATTTTTTGATGAAAGAGTACCGAGCCCTTTGCTTGTGTGGCTACTACGATGAGCACACTGAGCAGGTCGGGTGTGAGGCCGGGCCAGGGAGCATCGGCAACGGTCAGGAATGAGCCGTCGATGAAGGTTTCGATCTCGTAGTGGTCCTGCTCTGGGATGTAGATGTCGTCGCCCCTATGCTCCACACGTATGCCAAGCCTCCTGAAACTGTCGGGTATGATCCCCAGCTGGTCATAGGCAACGTTCTTGATGGTTATGCCGCTGCCTGCTATTGCTGCCATGCCGATGAACGAGCCTACCTCAATCATGTCGGGCAAGATGCGTATCTCTCCGCCATGCAGTTTTTCTACTCCGTCGATGGTCAGCAGGTTCGAGGCAATGCCCTCGATGCGCGCTCCCATGCTGCAGAGCAGTCGGCACAGCTGCTGAATGTAGGGTTCGCAAGCAGCGTTGTATATTACGGTTCGCCCCTTGGCCATAACAGCTGACATTATGATGTTTGCAGTGCCAGTGACGCTGGCTTCGTCCAGGAGCATCTCTGTTCCATGAAGCTCTTGGGCTTTTATCTCGAAGATGCCCTGGGCTTCGTCATAGTTAAACTCTGCACCAAGTTTCTTGAACCCATAGAAGTGTGTGTCGAGTCGTCGGCGCCCTATCTTGTCGCCGCCAGGCTTGGAGATTGCTGCATAGCCATAGCGAGCGAGCAGCGGGCCCAGCAGCAGCACCGACCCCCTCAGATGGGAGCATCTCTTCAGAAAGTCTTCGCTCTTGAGATAGTCCAGGCACAGGTTGCGGGCGCAGAACGTGAAGTCACCCTTTCCGTTGCACTTCACGTCGGCCCCCATGTCGCTGATGAGTCGTATCAGGTTGTTGACGTCGAGAATGTCGGGGATGTTTTCTATGTGTACTTCCTCGTCGGTCAGCAAAGTTGCTGCTATAACCTCCAGTGCCTCGTTCTTGGCTCCCTGGGGGGTTATTTCTCCACAAAGTCGGTGACCGCCTTCTATCTTGAATGAACTCATTTTTTTTAAATTAATCTATATATTCCTCAATGTCGTGAGCCACTTTTTCGTTAGTGGCATTATCCTTTTTCCATGTGGCAAGACTCTGTTTCATCCTTGCAGAGATGAGTTCCCAGAGATGTTCCTTCTCGGATTCGTCTTCCATTGTCTTGGTCCGTTCGATAGCCCTCTCCAACAAAGCGCCATAGTGTCTGTATCTGATGTGGTTTTGCATATGCTTAATGGCGCGAGGTTGCGGATGTTCGTCCTGTCGCTGAATGTTGACGGGGTAGTCGATGTCCAGTTTGTAGTCAGTTATGAATGCCAGATGATCCCAAAACTTTTGCGACAAGTCGGCACCTTTACGCTTCTTCTGCTTCTGGGACAACAATTCCATAATGCGTACTATTTCTTTGCAATAAGTCAGGCGCTCGGCTCTGTCCTGAATTGTCAGGGCATGGTCTGCCATCTTTTGTATCAGTCTGCCATATTCAGGCATGCGAAGTTTTTCTTCCAAGGAATTATATTTCATGTTTTTATCTTAAAAAAACAAACTATCATTTATCTGCTGCTTTCTTCTTGCCGGCAACGAATTCTTTGAGATAGAACGGCTCAAAATATGCCACGTCCACAAACTGTCCCCTTGCCATAGCCATCTCTGAGAGGGGCATCATGTTCCGGGCTTCAGGCACAATGTCTGCCACGAAATGGGCATTAGGGTGCGCTATCGTGTCGCAACACTTCCGAGCGCCATTGCCAAAGAAGAAGATAGGAGTGTCGTGAGGGATGTCCGAGAACGTGTTCTCCGTGACAATCTCTGCCCTGGTGGGTGTTATCTCGTTTAGGGCTCTGTCATAAACAGCCATATACACCTCCATCCTCCTGGCGTCTATCATGGGACAGAGCAAAGCCCCCTCTGGCAATTCATGTTCCAGGAGGAGAGGCACGCAGAGCAGCTTCAACGTGGGTACGGCTATCAGCTTGGCGTCGCGCCCGAAGCACACCCCTTTCGCCTCCGACACACCGATGCGCAGCCCTGTGTATGAGCCTGGTCCCATGCTGACGGCAACGGCATCAAGGGGTATGGCATGACTGTCGGCAAACGATATGGCGTCTTGCACGTAGCGCGGCAGGCACTGTGAACTGTTGGCGCATTCTCCACCAGACGTCTCCTCATATATGCACGCACCGTCTTCTGTCACAGCAACAGAACACAAGTCAGTAGAAGTCTCTATATTCAAAATGCAAGGCATGGCTTTTTTACTTATTATTAAATAAGATTCATCAGATGTGCAAAAATACAACTTCACTGTCGAAGAACAAAAATAAAACAAGTTTTTAGGTTCTTGCGTTTTACAGATTCATCGCATTTTGAAAATCCTATTTGTGATAAGTAGAAAATGTTTTTCGTAATCAGCATGAAGAAAGGGACAGAGAATCGTATCGGTTTTACTCTCTGTCCCTTTCTCAATACGCCTAAGCGCAATGTTTTCTTATTTTGCTGAAGCTTTATTAGCGTTTTCTATCATCTGCTTGCTTGGCAGGATATACACCTCTACGCGTCGGTTCTGCTCCTTGCCTGCTGCTGTGGCATTGTCGGCAACGGGGTTGTCCTCGCCATAGCCTTTTATCTCCTTCACCTGTCCGGCGCTCAGTCCGCTCTGTTGCAGATAGCTGCTCACGCTGTTGGCGCGGCTCAGCGAGAGCTCCTGATTCTTTGCATGGCTCTGGGCAGCCGTCATGCCGCGGAAGGGCGAGTTGTCGGTGTGGCCGTAGATATAGAGGTCCATGTCGCTGTCTAAGTTCTGGGCAAAGGTGGCGAGGTCGGTCTTAGCCTGGGCACTGAGAGCGTGGGAGCCTGAGGTGAAGAGCAGCCCCGAGGGGAAGGTCACCTTGACGTAGCTGATGCCAGTGTTTTGGTCCTTGATGATCTCGGCTTCTGCGTTTGCCATTTCTGCAGCTTTCTTGGCTTTGTCCATCTTGTGTCCGATGAGTACACCAGCTCCGCCGCCCACAACGCCACCTATGGCAGCACCTATGGCAGCACCCTTGCCGCCGCCAGCGATGGCTCCGATGATGGCTCCGATAGCAGCGCCCGAACCGCCGCCGAGAGTACCTATTTTAGCCTTGTTTGATGCGTTTTGAATGGTTTGGCAACCGCTCAACACGATGAGTGCACTGAGCAACAGTGCTGACAGTTTCATTTTCATAATGCTTTGTGTTTTATGTTGTTTTGTGAAAAATTTTGCCTTTGGGCTTGCATGTAAATAGTCTTTCGAGGCAAAAATATGTTACACATTTTGTAGTGCCAAATTTTTAGACTTAGTTTTTGAGTTTTGTCGAAAATTAGTTTTCTTCTTTTGTTTTGTGTATATAAAAAGCTAATTTCGCGCCATATTTTTATAAAGAATCTTGTAAATACCATTTTGCCGCGTGGAAACCAGATACATTTTCGTTACAGGTGGTGTCGCCTCGTCCCTGGGCAAGGGCATCATAGCCGCTTCTATAGGAAAACTCCTGCAAGCAAGGGGGTTCGATATCACAATACAAAAATTCGACCCTTACATAAACGTTGACCCCGGAACGCTCAACCCATACGAACATGGCGAGTGCTATGTGACCGACGACGGACGCGAGACCGACCTTGACTTGGGGCATTACGAGCGCTTCACAGGCATCCGCACATCAGCCAACAACAATGTCACCACGGGCCGCATCTATCAGAGTGTGATAGAGAAGGAGCGCCGTGGCGACTACCTGGGCCGCACTGTGCAGGTCATACCACACATCACAGACGAGATAAAGCGTGCCATGCTTCTCAACGGCAGGCTCCACGGCTACCACTTCGTCATCACTGAGGTCGGCGGCACTGTTGGCGACATCGAGGGCTTGCCCTTCCTTGAGTCGATACGCCAGTTGAAGTGGGAACTCGGAAAAAATGCTGTGTGCATACATCTCACCTACGTACCCTATCTGGCAGCCGCAGGCGAGCTCAAGACAAAGCCTACGCAGCACAGCGTGAAGGAACTTCAGAGCCTCGGCATACAGCCTGACATCATAGTGCTGCGCACAGAGCGCGAGTTGAGCAGCTCTGTGAAGCGCAAGGTTGCAAACTTCTGCAACGTCGAGCCCGATTGCGTCGTTGAAAGTCTCGACCAACCCACGATATACGAAGTGCCCCTACGCATGCAAGAGCAAGGACTCGACGCTGCCATACTACGCAAGATGGAGCTCCCTGTAGGCGACACCCCCAGTCTGGGACCATGGCGCAGCTTCCTGGAGCGACGCCATAAGGCAACAAAAATCGTAACGATAGCATTAGTAGGAAAATACGATCTACAAGATGCCTACAAGAGCATACTGGAGAGCCTTTCTCAGGCAGGCACCTACAACGACCTTAAGGTAAAGACACGTTTCGTCAACAGCGAGCATCTCACCCCCCACAACATAGCCGCAGAACTTCGAGGAGTAGACGGTGTCGTCATATGCCCTGGCTTTGGAGAACGAGGCATAGAGGGCAAAATATGCGCAGCCCGCTATTGCAGAGAATCGGACATACCCACCTTCGGCATCTGCCTCGGTATGCAGATGATGGTAGTAGAATTCGCCCGTAACGTATTGCACCTATCCGACGCCAACTCCACCGAGATGAACCCAGGCACGAAGCACAACGTGATCGACATCATGGACGAGCAGAAAACCATCACCAACATGGGCGGCACCATGCGTCTGGGAGGCTACGAGTGCCACTTGTCGGCAGGCAGCAAGGCAGCAGCAATATACCAGGCAGAACAAATCCGCGAACGTCATCGCCACCGATACGAGTTCAACAACGAATACAAGGAAACCTACGAAGAAGCAGGCATGTACTGCTCGGGCATCAACCCCGACAGTTCCCTTGTCGAAATAGTAGAAGTGCCCACCCACAGATGGTACATTGGCACACAGTTTCACCCCGAATACTCCAGCACCGTCCTGCATCCCCATCCACTCTTCCTGGACTTCGTAAAAGAATGCAGCAACACCCACACAACAAAATAAAAGCCCCAAAACTAAAAACAACAAATAAAAAACCTGACAACATAATGGATAAAAACACCGTCATCGGACTCCTTCTTATCGCAGCTGTGCTCATAGGGTTCAGCTATTACACCTCCTATCAGCAATCGCAGTACCTCTCAGAGCAGAGCAGCAAAGACAGCCTAGCCGTCGCAAAGGCACAGACCACCAGCGCAGAGGAAACATCCACCCCCCAGCCAGCCAGTACGGTAACACCCCTGGCAGCCGACAGCGCCGACCTCTTCTATGCCAGCGCCATCCATGCCGACAGCGCACGTCAGGTAGCGCCCCACGTAACCCTTCAAAACAACAAAGTCAGCATAAGCATCAACCTGAACGGCGGAACCATAAGTAGCGTAAAACTCAAAAACTACAAAAGCTACCAAGACTTCCACTCCCATCGCCAGGACGCACAGCTCACTCTCTTCGATGACACCACGTCGCAGATGAACCTACAGTTCGAAACCGTTCAAGGACTCCACAATAGCAGCAACTATCGCTTTCAGCTCCTCTCTAGCAACAGCACCGACGCCCTCCTCGCACTGCCCACCACCGCTGGTGACACCATCTTCGTCGCCTACCGACTGCTGCCCGAGACCTACATAGTCAACACCGAAGTGCGCCTATCAGGACAAAACTTCAAACCCTCCGCCCTCAGCCTCCGGTGGACCGACAAAGTGCGCCAACAAGAAAAGGGACTGTACTTTGAGAATATGTACTCCACGCTGACCTATCGCGAAGACGATGGCGACACGGAAAAGTTGGCCGAACAGAAAGACGATGAGCAGCAACCCGAGAAGAAGGTGCAGT
>JAFYFI010000135.1 GCA_017543785.1 Alloprevotella sp. | reverse complement strand
GCAAAAGCACTCGCAGTGTTGGATACATCACCTGCCACATTGGCAACCTTGTTCAATACTTTTCCTGCTTTTCCGCCTGTCAGGGCACCGGCAGCACCTGCTACCTGATTGACTACCTTTCCTGCACCATTTAGTGCCTTACCAAGTTTTTTGAAAAAATGGGCATCTGCCTGTTGGGGCACTGCTGATAGCGCGAATATGGCTACCAGAGAAATAATTACTTTCTTCATCTTGGTTTGTTTTTTAAAAAGTTAATAGAAGTTTTTGTCGCTTTTTTTATTTGATTCGTGATAATTGTGCTCTTGCCCGTTGGTGGCCTTTCATCGCTGCCTTCTGGAACCATTGCTTAGCGATGGCGTTGTTCGTGCCAAGATAGAGCATCCCCGTGTGATACATGGCATCCGTGTGGCCCAGCAATGCAGCTTGCTGAAAATAGTTGCGTGCAGTCTGTTTGTTGTAGCCTTGGAAGTTTTGGTCGGAATATATGATGCCCAGTTGGAATTTGGCTTCCATGCTTCCAGCCTGTGCTGCTTTCTGATAAGCCTGCAACGCTTTGTCGTAGCGAAAACTACGATATGCGCTGCGTCCTTCCTCCAGATAGTTCTGCACGAGTGAGGGGTCGGTGGTAGTCGCAATGGGGGGCTCCGAAACTGTTGAAGGCTGGTTTTGTACGGGTACCTCAACTTTTGTCTGCTGCTGCATGGGAACAGATTCAACAGCTTTTGCCAGTCGTTTCTCGTATTTCTTAGCAGCTTTTTCTACCAGTCTGATCTCTCGCCACACTGTGTTAGCCTCATCTACCTGCAAGCTCGGAGTTTGCGATTTCTGATTGACCGTGATGGAGCGTCGGTTCACCTCGCGTTTCAGGTAGTCGGACAATTCTCCTAAAGTGGCAGCCCCACCAGAGCTCTGCAACTTTTCGAGGAGGTAGTATGTGAAGAGTCCATGTTGCTTTTCTTTATAAGGATATGCAGTCTCCTTTTCCTGAGAAGCCGAGAATACTATCATGTTCCTGCTAACAGTTGGCATGGTAGTCTTGATGGCTACGCCGCGCGACTGTGCAAACATGTTGCCATCGCGGCGGGCGCCACTGAAGCATGCATCAAGAAACACTACAACCTTTGCAGAATGCATCTGCGCCAGCTTGGCATAGAAACTCTTTGAACTTATACCACTCTGCGGGTTGGAGCTATATCCATCTACGGGCAGGAAATAGGCATCTTTGCTACTCTCATCGGGCATGCCGTGCCCACTGTAATAGACTATGGCACTTGCCTCGCCTTCATAGGCTTTCATGACCTTTGCCAGCCAGTCGAGTTCATAGCGCATTTCGTTGAGTGTGGCGTCGGCTATGAGGTGTATATTTTCCTTTGGAATGCCCATGGCTTTCTCGCAGTAGATGCTGAACACCTCGCCGTCATTGTGTGCATAAGGCACGTTCTGCTCGTGTTTGTAGTTTTCATTGGCTATGACCAGGACAAATGTCTTATCGTTACGCTCCGTGTTCACAGGTATGCGTGTGTCGACATCACTCTGCGCTGAGGCGAAAAGTGCTGTGAACAGTACCATTGAGTAAAGAATAAATTTTCTTTTCATCATAAATCTTTTTTGAGCAGTATTACTTTAGCTTTCGTTTTGTCCATGCCGGGCATGGTCATTCCTATGCTTCCTCCCTCGAGTGTGGGGTCGGCTATGGTGAAGCGCTTGCCGTTGAGCATGAAGTAGTCACCGCGCGGCTGTGTGGCTTTGAAGTTTACGGCTGTGGCAAGGTGCCCGGGGTAGAACACCAGCACAACGTCGAGCCCCAGCAGGTCTCTGACGAGGTGTGAGTAGAGTATGGCTCGGTCTTCGCAGTCGCAGAAGGGGTAGAAGAGTGTCTCTTCGGCAAAGAACGCACGGTCGGTGCCCCAAACGGTGTTGTCGAACTCATAGGTAAGTCCGAACTGTAGCCATGTGAGAAGCATGCCGGCAGCCTGCACCTCGGGAATGTTGCTAATGATGGCACGCAACTGTGGATAGAGAGTTTCACTTATCTCAGGGCTGACAGGTGTGTTGGCATAGTATGCCCAGCGCGTCATGAAGTCGTTGTCGGTCCAGAAGTTCGGGCACTCATTGAAGAAGTTTATGAGGTTCTTGTTCATTGCCACGTCGGCGCTGAGTTTGTATTCCTTTATAGCGATGGTGCGTTGTTCCGAGAGGTTCTGGGCAAGCAGTGGCAGCTGCGAAACGCCCAACTGAAGGAACTGCTCCTTGGGATAGGAACGCTCAAACACCTGCAGGCGGTTTTTCTTGTAGCCGTCGAGTATGAGGTACGTCTTGTTGTTGCGTCCTGACGAGAATGCTCCGGGAATGTAGGCATCGGTGCATATGAGCAGATGTAGCTCTCCGTTGTCGGGGTCTTTGCCGAATCGTATGTCGTAGCCCGATTGGTTGAGCAATACGCCGAGCATCAGCACAGCCTCGTTGGAACCCTTGGCGAAGGCTGATTCAGAGACAGTCTGCAGCAACTTGTAGTAAGCCCAGTCGCAGAGTTTATGGTCCTTGCGAAGTTTCAGACAGTCGAAGATGAGGTTGTCGCAGTCCTTACCCGTCAGTTTGCGAAATCCGTCGGCGATGTGCTTCTCTTCGTTCCCTTTGAGTCGGAATGAGTTTATCTTTCCCAGGCGCACCTTCATCTGCGTGCCGTAGTAGGGCAGGGTGGTGTAGTCTTTGTCGCTCTCGTCGGGTTTTATTGGTGCTATGGGCTGCGGCTGCGGCAGATCTTGCTTAATGACGGGAACCACTTCTATCTTGATGGCAAAGTCCTCCAGCGGTTTGCCGTCGTCTTTGTATGGTTGCGGCTTTACGTCTTCCTCCTTGGGTAGGCGCACGGGCTCGCTGAGCTTTATCTCAGGCCATACCTGCTCCATGAACGAGGCATATTCCTTGTTCGCACGGCGGCGGAAGTCATCGTATTCCTTGTTCACGCGACGCACAAAGCCAGAGAAACTCTCGCTCTGCTTGCTCTCCATGCGCTGCAGCTCTTCCTCAGCCGAGATGTCGTCAATCTGTGCCTTGGCTGTGGGGACACACATCAGGAGTGATATATATAATAAGGTGTGTTTCATGCTCAGTCTGTTGGTGATATTTTCAGGGAGATGCGCTGCGACCGCATTTCACGGTCTTTGGCACGATATTTCACAAGCCAACTGTTGAAATTTTTAAAACTCATGGAGCGAGGTACTATGAGTTCGTCGTTCAGTCGTCGCTCGTCGGCGGTGGAGTTTGCCTTGCTGAAACTGTTGGGCGAAAAGATGACGTAGAGGTCGTTGATTTCCATTTTGTGCCCTGGCGATATCGTCATCTGCAGTTCTGTTACCGGTTCGCCTGTTCGCGATTTAGCTTTGGAGAAAAAGTAGTAATCGCAGTCGTGCTCCACTTTGTATGCTCCGCCACCATCGTCCTGGTAGGGCAAGAGGCAGTATGCCTCCATCTGAGCGTAGTCTAAGAGATACACACAGATGTATCCATCCTGCGGCGTGCGGAAATAGAGATATAGGTCGTCGCCTGCGCGAAACTCTGTAGATGCGTGCCTAAGGTCGAGCGAACTGCGCAGTGGCTTTACGTCAAAATCCACTCCAGCGTTCACTATTTCACGAGCCTTGCCCTTGACGCTAACTCGCACACAGTCGTAGCCGTCTTGCATGATGCGCTCGTAGCGTGGCTCGTCTGTGTCGCCAAGCCATTCTCCCATTACCTGTGACTGGCTTATGCTGATAAGCTGTTGGTCCGACTTGCCGTTCTTGTTCTCGGTGATCATCGTGCCGTCTTGCACCATGTAGGTTCCAAACTTGTCGGCAAGGGCTTCATGCTGTGCTTTGAGCAGAGCGTAGTGGCAAGCCTCGTCGTACGACATGCTTGAGGGTATCTGATAGGTATAGGTACCCTTTACCGTACACTCCCTCTGAGCCACAGCTACCGCAACACAGAGCATTGACCATACCACTATGAGCCACCTATTTGGATTCATTGGCTGACTCAGCTATTATTTCTTCTACCAAAGTCGATGCAGCCTTCTGAGCGGCAGTCTGGGTTATGGCAATGCGCAGCAGACACTCCACCTTGCCGCCAGGCAGCTCACGGAATGCTTCCAGGAGTATGCGCTGGCGCGGCAGGCGTTTGCCTATGCGGCTCTTGGCTTCCTGCTTGATCTTGTTTACGTCGTCGGTGTTAGAGGCAGATTTCTGCACAGCAATCATAGAGTTAGTGGCTATGGCTGCCAGCTCAGTCTCCATGTTTCTCACCATTTCGCTCTGAGCATTTTGCAATGCTGAGGCGCGTGCTGCATCGTAGAAAGAACCTACGCTCTTGCCCTCGCCAATTACCCATTTGGGCATGCCTTCCTGGTCGAGCTCATACTGAGCTTGCGCAGCAGCCAACATCTGTGCTTCCAAACTCAGGCTGCCAGGGTTAACTTTCCAGCCTTCCTTCGTGAATGCCTTGGCCTGTTTCTTTACATCTTTGGTCTGTTGTTTACTAAGTGTCTGCGCACTTGCGCTAACTATAATCGCACCTAAAGCGATGGTCAAGAGAATTTTGAATAATTTCATTTTTCTAAAATTTTTTTTGCAAATGTAAGTAGGATTTACAAAATTACCCCCCCCATTCGTTAAAAAGCGTTAATAGATTTAACCGTTATGTTAATTATTGTAAAATAGCGATTTTTTGCGTCAACAAATTAGAGTCCGACGAGTTTATTATTTGTCAAAATCCTTTATCTGCGACCCCCTGTTTTTGAGCTCGAAAAACGGGCATAAAAATCAGCTCCGAAATTTTTGGTCCGAAAAATGCCCGTTTTTCGCGTTTTAGGGAAACGTTTGAGTTTCAAGGCGATACGAAAAGTTTGCGAAAAATT
>JAFYFI010000134.1 GCA_017543785.1 Alloprevotella sp. | reverse complement strand
TCTTACCTTGAAAGGGCTTCTGAAGAGCTCTTTCCTATGATTTTATAACTTTCCTAATACCAAAAGTATGGGCGAAATTTAGAAGAAGATTATTTAAATAAAGAATTCATCAAGAGATGTATAATCTTCTCTAAAATAATGTTTTACCATTCAAAGGGTAGTAGTGGTTCTGTTTCTGCTAAGGGTGGCAGAATAGGGCTTGCGACGGTAAGTCCCAACAGGCGTACCGAGCGACCGTCGGTTTTTGCCTCCATGAGGAGTTGATTTGCTATTCTTTGGATTTCTTCTAAATCTTTTATGGCGCTGTTGCCAGTGTAGCTGTGCGTTGTCTGGCGAAAGTCATTGTATTTGATTTTTAGTACGAGTGAACGTCCTTTGAAATTGCTTTTCTCCAATCGACGGACTAGTTCGACTGCTATGGGTGCGAGTTGCGTCAGCATGTCTTCGAAGGTAGAGATGTCTTCTGCAAAGGTGCGCTCACAGCCAACCGACTTGCGTATCCATTCTGTCACAACGGGACGATTGTCTATGCCTCGGGAGAAATCGTAGAAGACTTTCCCCATCTTGCCGAATTCCTTGGCGAGAGTGGTGAGTGGGATGTCTCTTAGTTGTTTCCCATTGAAAACGCCGAGTGCATGCATCCTTTCTGCCGTCTTAGCACCGACGCCCCAGAAACGTTCAATGCTAAGTTTGTCTATAAACTTCAAAGCTTTATCGGGATGTACTACGCATAGACCGTCGGGTTTGCGGTAGTCGCTGGCTACCTTGGCTAGAAACTTGCAATAGCTCACACCAGCCGAAGCTGTGAGACCTGTGGCTTTATGTATTCTTAGCTTAATTTCCTTTGCTATATCCATGGCAAGGGCTATGGACTTCTTGTTTGTAGTTACGTCAAGATAGGCTTCGTCTAGGCTCAGTGGTTCGATGATGTCTGTGTAGTTGTGAAATATCTTGTGTATCTGAGCCGATACTTCTTTGTATCGTTTGTAGTGACCCTCTACGACAATGAGTTTTGGGCACAACCTATGTGCCGTGGCTACTGCCATGGCTGAATGAATGCTATACTTGCGTGCTTCGTAGTTTGCCGTGGCTACAACGCCTCGTGGTCCGTCATAGCCTACTACAACGGGATGGCCTTTAAGCGAGGGATTGTCGTGTTCTTCTACCGATACGAAGAACGCGTCCATGTCAATGTGAATGATTTTCCGTGTATTCACAGTGTAAGGTGCTTTTGACTGCTTGGCAAAGATACAAATCTTTGTGCATATTGTAGAGTTTTTGCTATCTTTGCGCTTGAAGTGAATATATACATAAAATAAAATCAATGAAAACGCTTGGAAATATAATTTGGGTAGTGTTTGGCGGTCTGGAAATAGCTATTGAATACTTTCTTGGCGGAGTTGCCCTTATGCTGACTATTATCGGGATACCCTTCGGCCTGCAATGTATGAAGCTCGGAGTGCTAGCCCTTTGGCCCTTTGGATCTAAAGTGAGCTACATGGAGCCCCAGCATGGATGCCTTAATCTCTTAATGAATGTGCTGTGGTTTTTTGTTGCCGGCTTGGGCATCTTCATCACTCATCTCTTGTTCGGCATTCTTTTCTACATCACTATCATAGGAATACCATTCGGGCAGATGCATTTCAGACTGGCTCGCCTCGCGCTGTCTCCTTTTGGGAAAGAGATTATATGAAGAACTGGCTTGAAAAACTTAAAAAATCATAAACTGCGTACCTGGAAAGAAAAAATCAGCCCTTTTCTCCTTATTGTATTAAACCTAAGGAATAACTTTGCAGTCATAAGTGTAGAAAAGCAGCCATAGTGCATGCTGAGATACATTATTTGAATAGAAACTAAAACATTTACAACTATGAAGAAGTCCCTTTTACTCGCATTGATGACGGTATTTGCCGTTTACAATGGCCAAGCACAGGATGACGACGTTTACTTCGTTCCCAAGAAGAAGGCTCAACAGAGTTCTGCGGCTTCGAATACAAGAATGCAGTCGTCTTCTTACGAGGTTATCCAAAACGATAACTATAATGAGAACTATGAAAATGACAACTGGTATGAGGGTCGCGATTCTGGGCGTAGCGTTGACGAATATAATCGTCGTGGTAACAACGCTGATGTGCAGAACAATGATGTTGCAGTTGAGGACAAATCTTGCTGCGACAACTGTGATTCCTACGTAGAGGGTTCGTGCACCGCTCGTATAGTTCGCTTCCATGCACCTGGTGCTGTTATAATAGCCAGCCCTTGGTATTGGGACTACTATGACACCTATTTCTATGATCCTTGGTTGGGTTATAGCTGGCGTGGCTACTATGGCCTCTACAATCCTGTGGGCTGGTCGTTTTCTATAGGTTGGAGCTATCCTTACTATGGTTGGGGCTATGCCTGGCATCGTCCTTACTATGGATGGCACGGTCCTTGGTATAGATATGGTTGGGGAAGGCCTTATTACGGACCTGGCTACTATTGGGCTTGGAGACCCGTTCATCATGGTCCCGCCTACACTGATTATCGCAGAGGATGGGGTAGCGGACGCAATCTGGGCAATAGAGGACGCGGATATTCTGGAACTCATCGTGACAGGGGATTTGCAAGCAATCGCACGGTGGACAGCTCCAATCGTGGACGCATAGGCAACAGCAGGACATTTGGTACGGGTAGCCACTCCATAGGCTCACGTCCTTCAGGGAATGCCAATCACAGTGGTTCTGGTGTACAGCCCATCAACCGTCCCTCTCTCAATGTTGAACAGCGCCAGAATGGAGGAACATTTAGTGGAGGTAGCAACCGCGGACGTACATTCGGCAGTATTCCTACTCAGAGAAGCTCTGGTACGCTGAACTCATCGTCATCAAAGTCTGGTAGTCGCAGTTTCGGCTCTAGCTCATCTTCAGGTTCCAGCCGCTCCTTCGGCTCTTCTTCTCACCAGCGTAACCTTGGCACATCTCCAACTCACAATAACTCTGGTACGATAGATCCATCGTCTTCAAAGTCTAGCAGCCGTAGCTTCGGTTCAAGCTCTTCTTCAAGTTCCAGCCGTTCATTCGGCAGTTCCAGCAGCTCTGGTGGTGGGAGAAGTTTCAGCGGTAGCTCCAGCGGTGGGGGTCGCAGCTTCGGAGGAGGATTTGGCGGTGGTCATAGCAGTGGTGGTGGACGCGGATTTGGCGGACGTAGATAAATATAGTCCTCAATTCGTCCATTATAATCCCCTAAAATCAAGAAAATCAATTTGGGTTTGTAGGTTCTTAGGCTCTCAGGTTAGCTTCGCGCTCAAACACCTAAAAACCTATCAACCCAAAAACATAAATAGTCATGAAAAGGTTATCTATAGCTATATTTTGCGCAGGGCTGGCTGTTACTACAGCTATGGCGCAGGACATCTACAAAGTTGAAAACTTCGCAGGCAGCGACCTCAATGGTACGGCTCGCTATGTAGGTATGGGTGGAGCAATGAATGCCCTGGGTGCCGACATCTCTACAATGAGTACCAACCCTGCCGGCATCGGTATGATGCGAAAGAGCGACTTTTCCATAACATTTGGACTATTGTCGCAAAAAAATGCAGAGAAGATGGACGATATTGGCAAGACTCGCATGTCGTTTGACCAAGCAGGCTTTGTGTTTACTGCACGTTCTAATTCCAAGCATCTGAGGTATATGAACTTCGGCTTCAACTATAAGAAGCGTCGCAATATGAAGAACTTCATCGGACTCTATAACATAGGTCTGAATAATCAGTCGCAGACGCTTCAGATGGCAGAACTTGGCAACTACTATTTAGTCTGGGATGACGGGACTAATGAGTTTATCTCACCTCTTGCTGAGGCTGCCTATTCAACAGAAGCTATAGGGATAAATAATCCTAGCCTCCCATACGACAAGGACACAAACCCCATAATGGGCTACAATGCTTCTATGTATAACTTCAGCCGTGTGCAGCATGGTGGCATACACGAGTTTGATTTTAACTTCTCATTCAACTTTGACGATCGTTGGTATGCAGGTATTACAGTGGGAGCCTACACAGTGAACTGGCACTCATACACCTACTATCAAGAAGGATGGCCCATGGGAGGTGGTGGTTTGGCTGACTACTACATGGCAAATGACGAGCAGATAAAAGGTTCTGGTTTCGACATCAAGGCAGGTTTCATCGGCAGACCAATCGAAGACAGTCCCTTCCGCTTCGGCATAGCAGTGAGCACACCTACATGGTTCAATCTTACGGGCAACAACATCCTCGATGTTGACGCACCATATCTCAACCCCTCGACAGGTAAGATTGAAGGAAAAGTGAAACAAGTCCGCACGGGTGACTTTGACTATCGCATCACCACACCTTGGAAATTCAACTTTAGCCTTGCCACTACCGTAGGTCAGACCTTGGCGCTTGACGCAGAATACGAATACATGGACTATACAGGTGCCAGTGTACGCTATCCTGAATCGAACTCTAACTACTATAGAACAATAGGTTCTGTGGGCTCTACATACAAGGACCGCCCCTTGGCTAGTGAGATAGATCGCTATATGAACGGAGTGCATACTTTCCGCGTCGGAGCTGAAGCACGACTCACAAAGGGGCTCTATGCCCGACTGGGTTACAACTACGTCTCGAAGCCAATGAAAGATGAAGCTATCAAAAACCTCTTTATCGGACAAGATACTCCTGAGGGCGACAGTGAAAGCGTAATCAATACTACTGGGACAGAATACGTAAACCTCAGTGCTATCAACCGTATTACTGCAGGTCTGGGATATCACGGGAAAAACTTCTATGCCGATCTGGCGTTTCAGTATCAAGCTCAGAAAGGCGACGTATATGCCTTCCACAATTTTGACACCCAAAAGATTGACGAAATAAATAGCAGTTCTCTCAGTAAGAGCCAGAAAGAACTAGCCATTGGCGCAGTGGCAAGAGTGAACACCTTGCAAAAGCAAACCTTCGACCTCAACCGACTCGGGGTGCAGCTTACACTGGGATATAAATTTTGATAAAAAATAAGATATTCCACGGGTATATATTCTTTTGCCCGTGGTTTTTTTTTATTACGTCACGCCTTATAATTATTAAACGACAAAAAAATTAATAGATGGCAAACGGCGAAGAGAAACAAATCATCTTCTCGATGGTTGGCGTATCGAAAATCATCAAGCAAACAAATAAACAAATATTAAAGGACATCTACCTCTCTTTTTTCTATGGTGCTAAGATAGGCATCATCGGTCTCAATGGTGCAGGAAAATCCACATTGCTAATGATTATAGCTGGGCTCGACCAGGACTACCAGGGACAAGTAGTATTTTCCCCTGGATATAGCGTGGGCTACCTACCTCAGGAACCACTTCTCGACGATACCAAGACCGTACGTCAGGTGGTGCAAGAAGGAGTGCAGCAAGAAGTAGATGCCATGATAGAGTACAATGCCATCAACGATAAGTTTGGCCTGCCAGAGTATTATGAAGATGAAGAAAAGATGAGCCAACTCTTTGCACGTCAGGGAGAACTGCAGGACTACCTTGACAGTCATGACGTATGGAACCTCGACAGCCGTCTGGAGCGTGCCATGTCTGCACTTCGCTGTCCTCCTCCTGAACAATCTGTTGCACACCTCAGCGGTGGCGAACGCCGCCGCGTAGCACTCTGCCGATTGCTGCTACAACAACCCGATATTCTCCTGCTCGACGAGCCCACCAATCACCTAGATGCTGAAAGTATCGACTGGCTGGAACAGCACCTCAACCAATATCCAGGCACTGTCATAGCCGTAACACACGACCGCTACTTCCTCGACGATGTGGCAGGGTGGATACTCGAACTTGACCGTGGTGAGGGAATACCATGGAAAGGAAACTATTCTGGCTGGCTGGAACAGAAAGCCAAGCGTCTGGAGCAGGAAGAGAAAGTTGCCTCCAAGCGCAGAAAAACACTGCAGCGAGAATTGGAGTGGGTACGCATGGCACCCAAGGCACGCCAGGCAAAAGGAAAAGCCCGACTGAACTCATACGACAAGATGCTCAATGAGGACCAGAAAGAAAAGGAGCAAAAACTAGAAATATTTATACCCAATGGACCACGCCTCGGGGCAAAAGTTATTGAGGCGAAGCACGTCAGCAAAGCCTATGGTGACAAAACTCTCTTCAGTGATCTCAACTTTATGCTGCCACAGGGAGGCATAATAGGCGTCATAGGCCCCAACGGAGCCGGCAAGACAACCCTCTTCCGACTCATTATGGGACTGGAGCAACCCGACGGTGGAACCTTTGAAATAGGCGAAACGGTCAAACTCTCCTATGTTGATCAGCAACACCGAGACATCGAACCTGACAAAACAGTCTTTGAAGTCGTGTCGCAAGGTAACGAACTGCTCCGTATGGGAGGCAGAGACGTCAATGCTCGCGCATACCTGTCACGTTTCAACTTCAGCGGAGCCGACCAGCAGAAGAAATGCGGAGTACTTAGCGGCGGCGAGCGCAACCGCTTGCATCTCGCTCTTGCTCTCAAGCAGGAGGGTAACGTTCTTCTCCTTGACGAGCCCACCAACGATATTGACGTCAACACACTGCGAGCACTCGAAGAAGCACTCGAAAACTTTGCTGGATGTGCCGTTGTCATCAGTCATGACCGCTGGTTTCTCGACCGTATATGCACCCACATACTCTCCTTCGAACCCGACGGTGACGTATGCTACTTTGAAGGTAGCTATAGCGACTACGAAGTCAATAAAGCCAAATGCTTGGGCATAGAAGAACCTAAACGAATAAAATACCGTAAACTTACACAATAATGAAGATACTAGCAGCCTTTGCCCTCCCCGAAGAAGTCGTGAAAATTAGTTTGTCTGGATGTGATGTTCAAACAGTGATAACAGGAATCACCAAGCCCTACGCAGCAGCTAACCTGGCACATGCCATTGTTACCCATAGACCCGATGCCGTGTTGAACATAGGAACGTCGGGCACGCAGCGTTTCTCAGTTGGTGACATCCTTGTATGCAACAGGTTCATTGATAGAGACATAGCGCGACAAGGTTTCGATAGCGCTTCGCCAGTAATAGACTTTAGCTCAACGACCCATGTAGCGCTTGCCGGCACATACGAACCCAGTCATAAGGAATCTGTGGAATCTAGAGAAGAGGGAGATGAAGTCCCCAAGTACTTTCCACTCACATTCCCCAGTTTTGTGGGAGGCATCTTTCAGGACAAGACCTTCACGGTTAACACAGGAGACGATTTCGTTACAGAAGCTGACAAAATAGACGGAGATGTCATTGATATGGAAGCCTTCGCCGATGCCCTTGTGTGCCGAAAGTTCGGCGTACCTTTCCTGAGCATTAAGTACATCACCGACGTAGTTGGGCAAAACTCCATGCAAGTATGGGAAGACCGCTTGAAGAGTGCCAGAAAAGGACTGGCAGCATATTTCGAAAAAATAGATTTGTAAGGAATTTACCTGTTTCTTATAAATAATACAACTTATCCTAGCTTAGCTAAATAATCTCTTTTCCCAGGTAATCTCTGGGTGGCATTTTTTTACAGGTAGAGAGAAGCCGCCGTTAAAAGCCGTGTAACTGAAATTTCATGGCTTGTAACTGCGGCTTCGAAAGTTCTGAGCAATTTTTTATAATTCTGCCAGCTAAGCAGTGTAAGCCCTTGGCAGGACAGAGCTAAATCCATAGAATTTATCATTTTCAAAAAAGCATAAAGACCTAAACTATAAGGCTTCATTAATTTAGCTGACTGCAACAACAAATGATGTATGTGGATTGTTGAGCAAAAAAGAAGGTCGGACTATCACCAAGAGTGATTTCCGACCTTCTTTTAGTGGCGTTATGTATGTTTTTATTCGTCTTTGCCGTAGTATCCGTAGGCACTCTGACCATGTTTGCCGTAGCCATAGCCATAGCCGTAACCGTACCCATAACCGTAGCTATATCCGTAGCGGCGATACCCGTATCGGCTGGAGGAGTACTCTGTGCCGTTAAGCAAC
>JAFYFI010000133.1 GCA_017543785.1 Alloprevotella sp. | reverse complement strand
ATGTTTGCCATTATCTGTCTGTTCGATAAATAGGAATTCTGCGTGTTAGCCGAGTTCTATCTGGAAAGCTTGTGGCTGCTCTGCTCCTATGAAGTTGACTGCTGCAGTTGCAAAGTTTTCAGGCTGTTCGGTGGTGAAATAGTTGCAGGTGCCTTCCTGGCTGAGTTTATCGGCCTGTTCGACATGGCGTTGCAGGTAGTTGGCAAGGCTGGTAGCCACGAGTGTGCCTTGTTCTATCACCTTGATATTCTTGGGCACGTGGCGCTTTATGGTGGGCAGCAGAAGTGGATAGTGGGTGCAACCCAGTACGATGGTGTCTATGAGGGGATCTTTCGCCAAGAGCGTCTCTATGCGTTCACTTACGAAATAGTCTGCCCCGGGTGTTTCGGTGGCACCGTATTCCACTAACGGAACCCACATGGGGCAGGGCAGTGCTGTCACGCTAATATCGGGTGCTATGTTCTTCAGTTCTAGCTGGTAGCTGCGCGACGATACCGTGCCTTGCGTAGCCAGTATACCTATATGTGCTGTTTTGGTGAGTTGCGGAACGGCTTCTACGGTGGGGCGTATCACTCCCAGCACTCTTCGCTCGGGTGCTATTCGGGGCAGGTCGCATTGCTGAATGGTGCGCAGGGCTTTTGCCGAAGCTGTGTTGCAAGCTAGGATGACTAGTTGGCAATCTTTTTCGAAGAGTGCGCGTACTGCCTGCAGCGTGTACTGGTATATAACGTCAAAGCTACGTGGTCCGTAGGGCGCACGGGCATTGTCGCCAAGATATATGTAGTCGTAGTGGGGAAGTGCGGCGCGTATGTTTTTCAAAATGGTTAGCCCGCCATATCCACTGTCGAATACTCCAAGTTTCATGTAGTTTTTTTTGCTTTTTGGGTAGATATAGAACTTAAAGCTCTAAAAGTATATATGGTGTTGCGTCTTCCGTGACTGATGGATGCAGGAACGGCAAGGTCGGGGAGTCTAGGTTGACAATGGTCTCATAGCCTCTGTCTATGCCGACTTTCTGTATGGCAGCCTTGAGTTTTTTGTGTACTGGAGCAAAGAGTGCTTCCTTTGCACGAAGGAGCAGTTTGTCAGCTTCTGTGCGCCATGCAACTCCTTTCTCGAGTGACTCCTGCAGGTCGCGTTGACGTTTTAGGAGAATAACTTCCGGAAAGTTTTTCTGCCCTTCGAGAAATTCTGCAAATTGACGTTTGAAGGCTATTTCGTTGTGCTCTGTCTCTCGGGCATATTGTGCCTTTAGGGTGTCGAGAGCTTGCTGCGCCTTGGCATACTCTGGCATAGAGGTGAGAATGCTGTCGTAGTGTATGGTGCCGTAGCGTACGTTGGTCTGAGCCATAGCCGTAATGCCAAGCGTCAGTAGTGCTAAGAGGATAAACGTTTTCTTCATATAGCTTGAGGATGTTATTTTGCTGGTGTGCGAACAGAAATGCGTGGCAAAGTTATTACTTTTTCTACACTTTGGTTTCGTTTGTCGGCGATTTCTTCTTAATTTCGCGAGGTTTTAACGAAGTCGGTTTTTTAGAGCTCCCCCGATGCGGGAAAACCTAATGACCTAAGAACCCCAAAAACCTAAATAAAAATATGTCTTCAAAAGAAAAGAAATCTAGCCCAATGAACTTAAAGAACGTCATTGCGTTCCTTTTCACACTAGTTTCTACCATCATCGTCTGGAACCTGCCAGCCGACAGTTTTGGTATTGATGGGCTCACCGTTGTTCAGCAACGTATCATTGCCATATTCGTGTTTGCCACACTTTCGTGGCTGACGGAGGCTATCCCGGCGTGGGCAACAAGTTTGGTGATTATTATGACAATGTGTCTTACTGTGTCGAACAATTCGCTGACATTCTTCAAGGGCGATGAGACTGACCCCGTATTTGGCACTTTGCTTAAATCGAAAGCTATTATGGCAAGTTTTGCCGACCCCGTCATAATGCTTTTCCTCGGTGGTTTTACCTTGGCTATAGCTGCCTCTAAGTTTGGACTCGATGTCCTCTTGGCACGTAACCTTATACGTCCGTTCGGCAAGAAATCGGAGAACGTTCTTTTGGGCTTCCTGCTCATTACAGGCTTCTTCTCAATGTTTGTTAGCAACACTGCTACGGCTGCCATGATGCTTACCTTCCTTACTCCAGTGTTTGCAGCTCTGCCTGCTAATGGAAAAGGACGCATAGCCTTGACGATGTCGATTCCCGTAGCGGCAAATCTTGGCGGTATGGGTACCCCTATAGGTACTCCTCCTAATGCTATTGCGCTGCAACAACTATCTGAAATGGGTATGAGTATTGATTTCGGCAAGTGGATGATGTTCATGTTTCCATTTGTGATTTTGCTGCTATTGATATCATGGCGTCTCATATTGTGGTTCTATCCCTTCACTCAGAAAACTATAGAGCTCAAAATTGACGGACATGTTCACGAGGTATGGAAAATGTGGGTGGTAAGTGGCACCTTCATCCTGACAATCCTGCTGTGGGTGCTTCCCTCCGACCTTACTGGCATCGACTCAAACACCGTTGCCCTCGTTCCTATGGGTGTCTTTGCCCTGACGGGTGTAATCACCAGAAAAGACCTCTCCGAAATAGACTGGAGCGTCATCTGGATGGTGGCAGGCGGATTTGCCCTGGGACTGGGACTCAACGGCTCAGGCTTAGCTGACGTAGCCATCAAGAGTATTCCATTCGGCTCATGGTCGCCTATTGTGATACTTGTCATCTCTGGAGTCATTTGTTACCTGCTCTCCAACTTTATTTCCAACACTGCAACGGCAGCCTTGCTCGTGCCCATCCTCGCTACGGTGTGCAAGGGTATGGGAGGTGCCTTGGCAAGCATAGGCGGTACAGCAACAGTGCTCATCGGTATTGCTATAGCTGCAAGTAGCGCCATGTGTCTGCCTATATCCACTCCACCTAATGCTATAGCATTCTCTACAGGACTGGTGAAACAAAACGAGATGCTTAAGGTGGGACTCTCAATGGGTATTATATCAATGGTGCTAGGCTACATCTTGATATACTTTATAGGTGAGATTGGAGTGATTTAAAACACATTTCAGCATAAAACAAAAAAAGGTTCTCAAGCAGCACGCTTGAGAACCTTTTCTGTTAGTCGTTCTTCCATTTATTGAAGGTCACACCCCAGTGGGTTTCCACTCTGTGGAAAACTCCGCGCGGCATCTTGGGGACAGGCACTCCGCTACCCAGACTCTTTGCTGATATCTCTTCCTGTGCCTCATCCCATAGTCCTGCATCTATGAACGACTGTAGGGTCTGAGCTCCTCCCTCAACGAGCAAGGACTGTATGCCCATTTTGTGCAGGCTGACGATGAGTGTGTCTATGTCGGAGTAGGCATGCCAACCGCTGGGCAGTTCGTCCTCGTTGATGCGGCCCAGCACTATTTTCAGTGGTTCATTGCCCGACCAATGGCGAATGTTGAGACGTGGGTGGTCAAGTTGCAAGGTGCGGTGGCCTACCAGTATGGCTTGGTGGAGAGCCCTGAGATGGTGAACGCTTACCTGGGTTTCCGGTGTGGAGAGCTTTGCCGGCTCAGCGATGTGCCCTTCTGCGTTGTCCTCGCGCCAATGGTCGAGGTATCCATCACTGCTGGATGCCCACTTCAGAGTGATAAAGGGTCTGCCTTTTTCGTTGAATGTCATAAATCGACGGTTCAGCTCGCGGCATTCTTGCTCGAGTACGCCTACAGTTACTTCTATGCCTGCCTGCTGCAGCATCTGCACTCCGCGTCCGCTGACTCGCGCAAAAGGGTCGAGGCAACCGATGACTACGCGCTTAAATCCTGTACGTACAAGCAACTGGGCGCATGGGGGAGTCTTTCCATAGTGTGAGCAAGGCTCAAGGCTGACGTAGATGGTGCTTTGGGGAAGCAAAGGAAGGTCCTTTTCCTTCACACTACGCACAGCATTCACTTCTGCATGCGCTTCACCACATTTTATATGGTAGCCCTCGCCGAGAATCCTGTCGTCATAAACGATAACTGCTCCTACCATAGGGTTGGGAGGTGCACCTAGTTCGCCGCATCGGGCTAACTGAAGGCATCGGCGCATATAGAATATGTCGCGTTGAGACTGTTGATTATGGTTGGCTGACATATTGCGTTTTCTTTCTTTTTCAATTATCTTAGCGGCATGAATTTGTTGAGAGAAATATCTTTGCGCCTTCAGGCAAGTGGATATGACGCTGGAGAGGCTCATGCCGTGGCTCTTGCCGTCCTGGAGGATGCGTTTGACATTACTCAGACTGACGTTTATGCCGACAAAGTTAGGGATTTTTCTTCAGAAGAGAATGTTCTGCTTAGTAATATTATAAAGCGCCTTGAGGATGGCGAACCTGTTCAATACTGCCTTGGCAGGGCTAGATTTGACGGTTTGCTGTTTGAGGTTACTCCTGCTACACTGATTCCGCGCCCAGAAACAAAGCAGCTGGTGGACTTAGTAGCGGCTGATGTCCCTCTCAGTATCCTCGATATTGGCACTGGCTCTGGCTGCATAGCCGTAGCCTTGAAACGCCGACTGCCACAGAGTAGGGTGGAGGCTTGGGACATATCGAGTGAAGCTATCGACGTGGCTCGCAGAAATTCTGAGCGCTATGCTCCTGGGATTTTTTTCCAGAAGAAAGATGTCTTGGAGTGTTCACAACTGCCGAAGATAGACAGACTTGCTGTTGTCAGCAATCCTCCTTATGTCTTGGAATATGAACGCGAGGAGATGGAAAGGCGTGTAGTTTCTTATGAGCCAAACGGGGCTCTTTTTGTCCCTGATGACAATCCTTTGCTGTTTTATAAAAAAATAGGCACTTTGGCTGCGGAAGCCTGTGCGCAGGTATATTTTGTAACGAACTGT
>JAFYFI010000132.1 GCA_017543785.1 Alloprevotella sp. | reverse complement strand
TTTCATCTCATTAAGGAAAATTTGGGTGGTCATCGAGAACTTTTCGTTCAACTCCTGCGCCCATAGCATTGTTCCTGGTATGAGAAACAAAATACTTAATACAATGACTTTTAAGGACTTCATGAATTTTGTGTGTTTTTTTGTGTTTTTTATTGCCGCAAATGTAGCATTTCTATATGGAAAAGATATATGAAAGGGATAGGATTTTTTTTGAAGTTTCCGATAGGCTCGTAATTAAAAGTTTGTGAAAGAATGAAAAAACTTTTAGTTTTGATAAAATAATCGTGTAAAAAATCCTACCTAATTAAAATATTAAGTAACTTTGCTGCATCTGGGCAAATTTGCATCGGGTGGCTACATGCTAGTTTGCACAGAAAACTATAGATTTTCATAGACAGGAATTATTACATTAACCAAATAACAGCTAAAACTATGAACGAACAAGAAGCGTTAATTAAACAATGTGAAGAAAGAGCTAAAGTTTGGATTGAATCTCCACTTTATGACAAGGAGACACAGGCTGCCATCAAGGCTATGCTTGACAATCCCGACAAGAGTGAGTTGGTAGATGCCTTCTATAAAGACTTAGAGTTTGGAACAGGAGGTCTTCGCGGCATCATGGGCCCCGGCACGAATCGAATGAACAAATATATTGTTGGAATGGCCACTCAGGGATTTGCCAATTATATCAACAAAGCTTTCCCTGGCAAGAAAGCTGGCGAACTAAGTGTCGTAGTAGGTCATGACTGCCGCAACAACAGCAGGCTGTTTGCTGAAACTGTGGCAAACATTTTCTCGGCAAATGGCATCAAGGCATACCTCTTTGAGGGACTACGCCCCACCCCTGAAGTTAGTTTCGCCATACGCCACCTGGGCGCTGTTGCTGGTGTTAACGTGACAGCTAGCCACAACCCCAAGGAGTATAACGGATACAAAGCTTACTGGAGCGATGGAGCTCAAGTGCTGACTCCTCACGACAAAGGCATCATTGACGAGGTAGCAAAAGTGCGCATCGAAGATGTGAAATTTGAGAGAAACGTAGATCTCATCAAACTTATCGGCGGCGACATGGATTACGACTACATGATGGCAGTCCGCGAAGCTCGCATTGATGCCGAGGTAATTCAGCGCCACAAAGACCTCAACATCGTTTACAGCGCCATGCACGGAACAGGACGCGTAATAGTTCCTATGTGCCTGCGTAGCTGGGGATTCCAAAACATCAATGTCGTTCCAGAGCAAATGGTTATCGATGGCAACTTCCCAACAGTAGTGTCGCCAAATCCCGAAAATGCAGAAGCCATGACTTTGGGCATGAAACTTGGCACGAAACTTGGTGCAGACCTCGTGGTGGCTACCGACCCCGACGCCGACCGCCTTGCAATAGTATGCCGCGACGATAAAGGTGAGTGGGTCATCATCAACGGTAACCAAACATGCTTGATGTTCTCCTATTATATAATAAAGAACAAAATTGCACTTGGACAACTTAAACCGACAGACTTCCTTGTGAAAACTATTGTCACTACGGAACTCATTGCCGAGATTGCCAAGAAGAATAATGTACAGCTCCGCGACTGCTACACAGGCTTCAAGTGGATTGCCCACGAAATTGCCGTATGCGAAGGCAAGGAAAAATACATCGGCGGCGGCGAAGAGAGTTTCGGATTCCTGCCATATGATAAAGTTCGCGACAAGGACGCTCCTGCTTCAATCTGCCTGATATGCGAAATAGCAGCATGGGCAAAGGATCAGGGAATGACACTCTACGACTTGCTCAGACATATTTACATGGAATATGGATTCTCATACAACAAGACCATAAACGTTGTACGTCCAGGCAAGAGCGGAGCCGAAGAGATACAGGCAATGATGACAAAGTTCCGCACTCAGCGCCCAACGGAAATAGCAGGAAGCAAGGTTTGCCTTACAAAAGACTTCCAACTGCTAAAGCAATATGATGCCAACGGAAATGAAACCGACCTCGTCATGCCCGACAAGAGCAATGTTCTGCAGTGGTACACAGAAGATGGAACCAAGGTCAGCGTACGTCCTAGCGGAACTGAGCCGAAAATCAAATTCTATCTTGAAGTCAAAGGCGATATGACTGCTCCAGAGCAGTATGACGAATGCTGCCGACGTGCCGAAGAAAAGGTTCTTGAAATTCAAAAAAGCCTTGGTCTATAAGGCATAGTAAAGATAAGAAACTACTATCCACGACGGGTAGGTGGGGCTTATCTTAAAGCTCTCCTACCCGTCTTCATTTTGAGGCATTGAACATTGACCTCCACTCATATATAAATATTAACGATGAAACACTGGTTTGTTTTCTGCGGCAACTCTCTCCTTCTGACTCCCGACAATAAGCTTCTCGAGGCAGACGACCTACCTTTGCCCAAACCTGAAGAAAACAACATTTTCAGCCTCAAAGACACGGCAGGAAATTCTTACGGAGCCTTTTCCGTTAATGAAATTCCCACTTATTTGTCCCTCAAAGCCATACCGCTCAGAGAGAGTTTTTCAGTTCTGACTTGGGAAATATACCAACTGGCAGGAAAGGCTCGTGAACTGGTCTATTGGGACTCTCAGACACATTTCTGCGGTTCATGCGGAAATCAGATGACTCGCAACACAGAGATTTCCAAGCGTTGCACCAAGTGCGGAAACGAAGTATGGCCAGCCCTGAACATTGCCATCATCGTAGCCATCTCCAAAGGAGACCAGATACTTCTTGTTCAATCGCGCAACTTCCGTAGGGACTATATGGGGCTGGTAGCAGGTTTTGTCGAGACAGGGGAGACACTGGAGGAAGCTGTGAGGAGAGAGGTCAAGGAAGAAACAAGCATCGACATTAAAAACATAAAATACTTCGATAGCCAGTCCTGGCCCTACCCTTCTGGACTTATGGTGGGTTTCACTGCCGACTATGCTTCTGGAACATTGCATCTTCAACTCTCAGAACTTAAGAAAGGAGGCTGGTTTACGTATCAGGACCTCCAACAGACACAAATACCAGGCAAAGAAAGCATCGCAAGGAAACTTATCGATAATTGGCTTGCACAACATTCACCAGCATAGATTTTCTTTATTATGGCAAAAACTGAAGAACAACGCGCCATCTTTTTTCAACTACTCAGGCTGAGCCGCAACCGACACACATGCCTGCCAAGGGAAGAACGGCGAAAAGTGCTTATATATATAAATAAGGTACTCGATAACGGTGGAGAACTTTATGATTGCTTCGGGTTGAACAAGGTGTTACTATCCCTGCAAGCCATACAGATAGCCAGCGAAGAAATAGACTTGCGAGGTGATGTTCTGAAGGCTTATCTGCTAAGCTCAATAGAGCCTAGGGAGTCCGACCTCACAGCATTAAGTAAAACCTTCGGCTCAGAAATTGCCACAACAATCTCTCACTTCCGCCGAGCCGCAACATTACTCGAGTCTAAGCCAAAGACCATGGAGTCTGATGACTTCCGAAACCTGTTCATCGCCACGTGCGAGGACATGCGCGTCGTACTTATGCTCATAGCTGATTGCGTGAACAAAATGCGTCAGATAAAAGATAGCGAGAACGACAAGGCACGGCAAAAAGTTTCTATCGAAGCTGCTCATATCTATGCACCACTTGCCCATAAGCTAGGACTCTACACACTAAAGAGCGAACTTGAGGACCTCTCGCTAAAATATCTTGAACACGATGCCTACTACCATATCAAAGACAAGCTCAACGAGACAAAGAAAAGCCGCGACGCATATATAGAAAGGTTCATCACCCCTATCAAGAAGAAACTCGACGAGGAAGGACTCAAATACCACATAAAAGGGCGCACTAAGAGCATTCATTCCATATGGCAAAAAATGAAGAAACAACATTGTGCTTTTGAGGGAGTTTACGACCTCTTTGCCATACGAATCATCATCGACGCCCCCATGAAGGAAGAACAGGCTCAGTGCTGGAAAGTCTTTTCACTCATAACCTACGAATACGAGTCAAACCTTAAGCGTCTGCGCGACTGGCTTACCGTACCCAAAAGCAATGGCTACGAAAGCCTACACATCACTGTGCGAGGACCTGAGGACAAATGGGTAGAAGTTCAGATACGCTCTGAGCGTATGGACGAAGTTGCCGAACACGGACTGGCAGCCCATTGGCGCTACAAAGGAGTAAAGACCAGCGAAGGAAGCATAGACAATTGGTTGGCAGACATTCGAGCCGCACTGGAAACAGGCAACGAAAGTGCCCTGACAAACAATCTCACTCGCAGCCTTGGCGACCAGTCGGTATATGTCTTCAGTCCAAAGGGCGACCTATACCGACTCCCCAAAGGAGCCACACTGCTCGACTTTGCATACCTCATACACACTGGAGTGGGTAATAGATGTGTAGGCGGCAGAATAGACGGAAAAAATGTTTCTATCCGCCACAAACTTGAGAGCGGACAGAAAGTAGAAATCCTCACCCGAGACTCCCAAACACCGAAGCCGGAATGGATGAACATAGTAGTATCTCAGCGAGCAAAAGCAAAAATACGCTCTGCCGTCAACGACCTCGCTGCTGCAGAAGGAGTGGCTGCAAGGGAGATATTAGAGAGAAAGCTTAAAAACAGAAAATTACCTTGGGATGAGTCTATATGGAACCAGCTTATAAAACGCCTAGGCTATAAGGAAACCAATGAATTCTATAAAGCCTTCGTAGGCGGACAGATAGACGTTGCCGAACTCATAGAGAACTACACCTCTATGCTAAAGAGGGAGTCGCACCCCGCTGAAAACATTGCAACGCGCAGTGCAGAGGAGTTCAACGCCGAACATCTTTCTGCACACATAGAAAGCGGAAGCGACGTCCTAGTCATCGACAAGAACCTTAAAGGCTTAGATTTTCAGATGGCACACTGCTGCAATCCCGTCTATGGCGACACCGTCTTCGGATTCGTCACCTCTGGAGGAGGCATAAAGATACATCGTACAAACTGTCCCAATGCCCCTGCCCTACTCAGCCGATTCCCCTACCGGGTAGTCAAGGCACGCTGGGCAGGAAAAGGCACGGGAAAATACCCCATCACCCTGCGTGTTGTGGGCAACGATGACCTTGGCATAGTCAACAACATAACCTCCATCATTTCTAAGGAACAAAACATCATGTTGCGCAGCATCAGCATCGACTCTAACGACGGACTTTTCTCCGGAGTGCTCACCGTGATGGTAGATGACAAGCAAGTACTCAACACTCTGATAAAGAAACTAAGAACAGTAAAAGGCGTAAAAGCTGTGTCCAGAAACTAAACAACAAGAAAATGAGCGACGGAAATTTCAACAGGAGCCTTCTTCCTTCCGACCAATATCTCAGCGGACTTCGTGCTGGCGAGGCACGTATGCGCCAACGCGCCCTCAAAGCTTTTCGCAAATGGGTTACAGAGAAAGAGCCAGACATATCCCCTCAACAACTGCAGGCAGAAGAACAAATCTTTCATAAACTCCTTTAAAAATTCACATGAAAATACACTGCAAAACAATCCTTATTGCCGCTACCTTAGCATTATGCGGTAATGCCACTATAAGCTGTAACGGCAATAATGAAGCAGCCAAGCCACAGGCTGAAAATATAGATGCCGAGGCTGTTGCTGAAACTTATGCTACAGCCATAGAGCGCTACCTTACCGAAGAAATCGCTCCCAACTATGCCAAAGGGGAAGTCAGCATTCCCTCCTGCACCATTGTAAGCACGGAGGAAAGCGACAGCAACAACATCAAAGTTTGGGGCGACTTCTGGGTATTCAACTACAACCTGTCGGGCGACACGCTGACGACTGTGTCAGGTGGCAGCCATCCCGGACTCATGCACATCCGAAAAGCCGCAAACCACTTTGAAGTGATGGCATTTGATGCCGTCGAGGACGGCTCAAGCTATCTTCCCAGTGCAAAGCGCATCTTCGGCGACAAGTTTGATGCATGGCAAAAGATTTCTTCCGACGAAAAGAAACGAGAAGAAGTCCGAGCCCAGTTCATATCAAAATACGTAAAAGCCCACCATATCCCAGCCACGATGTATCAGGACTATGGCTGGGACGCGGTTAAGTTCTGAGCGAAACCGAATTGTATTTTTTTTCTCAATTTATAAGAAGGAGCCGCCGGTCACAACTGCCAGCGGCTCCTTCTTTTATGGTTATTTAAAGCTAAAACATATTCATCTGAGTATTTTCTTTCCACCTACGATGTATATACCCCTTCCTGGTTTCGCAACACGCTGGCCTTTGAGGTTGTAGTAGGTCTGACCTGCCTCCGACGGCGTGAGCGTGAGGGGCTGGATGGCCGTGAGGTCTTCTTCAACGATGCTGGCGAATTTACTCCAGGGCTGGGTGCTGGCATAGGCATCTTTGCTGCCAGTTGGGACGTGGAGCGTGCACGTTGAAGTGGGGACATTGAAGAACGCATCCGTAGCGCAGTCATAGGCTGCGGGGTCTGTGCGCAGAGCATATATATCTTCAAGGTCTGAGCAGTCGCGGAACGCATAGTTGCCGATGGTAGTGACGGAATTGAGGATGGAGATGCTCGTCAGGCCTGTGCAGCCATAGTATTTGCAACTTGTTGTGTACCAATTTGTTTTGATTAAAACGGTAGAAAAGTGATTATGTGGATTTAATGGAGGATGAAAAAGACGAAGATTTAACGTTTTTAACTTTCTT
>JAFYFI010000131.1 GCA_017543785.1 Alloprevotella sp. | reverse complement strand
CGGAACCAGTGTCCGAGTTGGACTTTCCGTACTTTCCAAAGATCTCTTGCTTCTTAGCTGAATCTAAGTACATAGTGATAAATAATTGAATTTTACATATACCACCGACTCTTCGGTGGCTTAAGCGGGTGCAAAAATAGGCTTAATTTTCTGAATAAAAAAGTTTTCCTCCGATTTTTGTCAAAAGGCTATCATTGCATTGTCTCTAAAAAGCAATTATTACCTCTTATGTTTGAAGGAGTTTTAGTATATATAAATAAGGTAAAAAAAGAAAGGCAGGTGTAGAAACCGACTACACCTGCCTTTTATGAGAGTTTTATCAATCTATATTCTGATTAGCTTTATGCCTCCTCGTGACCTTCGTGGTTGGAGGGTTCGCCTTCGCGGCGGGGACGGCGGTCGCGACGCTCACCTCTGTCGGGGCGGTCGCCACGTGGACGGCGTGCGGGGCGGTCTTCCCAACCTTCGGGCTTCTCCTCGAGTGCGCGGTGGCTGAGGCGGAACTTGCCAGTCTTTTCGTCAATCTCAAGAAGTTTCACCTTTATGGTGTCGCCTTCCTTGATGCCGGCTTCTTCCACTGTTTCGAGGCGCTTCCATGCTATCTCGCTGATGTGGAGGAGTCCTTCCTTGCCTGGCATGAACTCTACGAAACAGCCGTAAGGCATGATGCTCACAACCTTGGCGTCGTAAACTTCGCCTACCTCGGGCATTGCTACGATGGCGCGTATCTTGGCTACGGCAGCGTCGATGCTCTCCTTGTTGGGAGCGCTCACCTGTACCTTGCCCACACCGTCTTCTTCGTCGATGGTGATGGTGGCGCCAGTGTCTTCCTGCATGCCCTGGATTATCTTACCGCCAGGACCTATCACAGCACCGATGAACTCCTTAGGAATGTTGAACGCTACGATGCGTGGAACCTGAGGCTTGAAGTCGGCACGTGGTTCGGAGAGGGTTTTCAGCATTTCGCCGAGGATGTGTTCACGACCTTGTTTTGCCTGCTCCAGAGCCTGCTCCAGAATTTCGTAGCTCAGTCCGTCGCACTTGATATCCATCTGTGTGGCGGTGAGTCCGTTCACCGTACCGGTAGTCTTGAAGTCCATGTCGCCGAGGTGGTCTTCGTCGCCGAGAATGTCGGAGAGGATGGCATATTTGTCTTCACCTGGGTTCTTGATGAGCCCCATTGCGATACCGCTGACGGGGCGCTTCAGGGGCACACCTGCATCCATCAGCGAGAGTGTGCCGGCGCATACCGTTGCCATGGAGCTTGAGCCGTTGCTCTCGAGGATGTCGCTCACTACGCGAACTGTGTAGGGGAAGTCCTCGGGAATCATTTCCTTGATGCCGCGCCATGCCAGGTGTCCGTGGCCTATCTCGCGACGGCCTATGCCGCGCTGTGCCGTAGCTTCGCCTGTGGAGAATGGTGGGAAGTTGTAGTGGAGCAGGAAACGCATATAGCTCTTGTCGAGCACGTCGTCAACGAGTTTCTCGTCGAGCTTGGTGCCGAGGGTTGTGGTAGCAAGGCTCTGTGTCTCGCCGCGTGTGAAGATGGCGCTGCCGTGTGGATAGGGCAGAGGACCTACTTCGCACCATATTGGGCGTATCTCGGTGGTCTTACGTCCGTCGAGGCGCTTGCCTTCGTCGAGGATGCAGCGGCGCATGGCGTCGCGCTCCACGTCGTGGTAGTAGCGGTCGATGAGTTCGTTTTTCTCAGCCAGTTCTTCGGGTGTAAGGTCTGCGTGAGCCTCAGCGTAGCGCTCCTTGAAGTCTTCGCGAATTTTCTCGAAGGCGTCGAAGCGTGCGTGCTTCTCGAGAGCCTGACCCGTGATGTCGTAGGCGGGCTGATAGAGTTCGTCCTTGACCTGCTGGCGAAGTTCTTCGTCGTTCACCTCGTGGCAGTATTCGCGCTTCACGTCGGTGCCGAGTTCCTTCATTAGCTCTTTCTGCAGGCGGCACATGGGTTTGATGGCTTCGTGGGCAGTCTTGAGAGCCTGGAGCAGAGCGCTCTCGGGCACTTCCTTCATCTCGCCTTCTACCATCATTATGTTTTCCTCGGTAGCACCTACCATGATGTCCATGTCGGCGTTTTTGAGCTGTTCGTATGTTGGGTCAACGACGTACTCACCGTTGATGCGTGCCACGCGAACCTCGCTGATAGGAGCCTCGAAGGGAATGTCGGAGCATGCAAGAGCTGCAGAGGCAGCGAAACCTGCAAGGGCATCGGGAATGTCAACGCCGTCGGCGCTGAAGAGGATGATGTTCACATAAACCTCAGCGTGGTAGTCGCTGGGGAACAAAGGACGCAGGGCGCGGTCCACGAGGCGTGAGGTGAGAATCTCGTAGTCGCCGGGGCGGCTCTCACGCTTTGTGAATCCACCAGGGAAACGCCCGGCGGCACTATACTTTTCTCTGTAATCGCACTGTAGCGGCATGAAGTCTGTGCCGGGAACAGCGTCTTTTGCAGCTGTAACAGTGGCAAGCAGCATTGTGTTGTTCAAGCGCAGCATAACGGCGCCGTCAGCCTGCTTTGCCAGTTTGCCTGTCTCTATGCTGATGGTACGACCATCGGGCAGTGAGACGGTTTTGGTAATAACGTTCATCTTGTCGTTTTTCGTTAATAAAAAATTTTTACACTCTTCTAAAATCGGCGCGAATTTACACATTATTTTAAAGAACAAGGAATTAGAGCGCGGAAAAGTTGACGTTTGCAGGTTTGAGGTTCTTAGATTTCCGGGTTTTGGGTTATATTTTTTTGTTTTTTTCTACCATAAACCAACGAAACATACCAACGTAAACCCCTAAAAACCCAAAGACCTATTTTGCGGTTCAGCCCAACAGCCGTATCTTCGCGCAGAAATAGTTTTTTAAATTTTAAATAAAGACATGGTACTGAACTATATTTGGATAGCATTTTTTCTGATAGCCTTTGTTGTGGCTTTGGTAAAACTTGTATTCATGGGCGATGTGGAGGTTTTCCCAGCCATAATGAATTCTACTTTTGAGACTGCAAAGACGGGTTTCGAGATTTCTCTCGGGCTTACCGGTGTGCTCTCGCTTTGGCTCGGCATAATGAAGGTAGGCGAGCGCGGCGGCGTGGTCAACGTCCTTGCCCGCGGACTCACACCGTTGTTTTCAAAACTCTTCCCCGACATTCCTAAGGGTCACCCCGTCTATGGCAACATCTTTATGAACATTGCTGCCAACATGCTCGGACTCGACAATGCTGCCACTCCGCTCGGACTGAAAGCCATGGAGGGACTGCAGGAGATAAACAAGAAAAAGGACACGGCATCCAATCCCATGATAATGTTTCTGGTGCTCAACACCAGCGGGCTCACCATCATTCCCATCTCTGTGATGACATATCGTTTTCAGCAAGGAGCGGCTCAGCCCACCGATGTCTTTGTGCCCATACTCATTGCAACCTTCGTAGCCACCCTTTCCGGCATAGTGGTGACGAGTCTTTATCAGCGCATCAACCTCTTCTCGCGTACCCTGGTCCTTACCCTCGGCGGCGCCTCGCTGCTGGTGGCTGCCATCTGCTGGGGCTTCAGCCGTATGGACTCTGAGACGATGAACATCGTAGGCTCTACCTCTGCCAACGTCATACTCTTCACCATCATAGTGCTTTTCATCCTGGCAGGCATAAGGAAGCGCATCAATGTTTACGACACTTTCATCGAGGGAGCCAAGGAAGGCTTCGAGACGGCAGTGCGCATCATTCCCTATCTCGTGGCTATCCTCGTGGCAATAGGCGTCTTTCGTGCTGCAGGTGCCATGGACTGGCTCATAGGCGGCATACGCTGGCTTGTGGAACTCACTGGAGCCAGCGGCGACTGGGTGGCAGCACTGCCTACGGCTATCATGAAGCCACTAAGCGGCAGCGGTGCGCGCGGCATGATGGTTGACGCCATGGCTACCTATGGTGCCGACTCTTTCGTAGGTCGCCTCTCGTGCATCTTCCAGGGCTCTACCGACACCACTTTCTACATCCTCGCCGTATATTTCGGCAGCGTGGGCATACGCAAGACACGCCACGCCGTGGCATGCGGCTTGCTTGCCGACCTCGCAGGCGTCATTGCCTCGATAGGAATCTGCTACTTGTTCTTCAGCTAAAACAGGGCTACTATGGCAAATCTAAAATCGCTTTTTAAGGATACAGCCATCTACGGGCTCTCGAGCATCGTAGGGCGTTTTCTCAACTATCTGCTCGTACCGCTCTATTCCTACAAACTCTCGGCGGCGAGCGGCGACTACGGCATAGTGACCAACGTGTATAGCTATACCGCCCTGTTGCTCGTGCTGCTCACGTTTGGCATGGAGACTACATTCTTCCGTTTTGTGAACAAGGAAAACGAGAATCCAGAACGTGTCTATTCCACTACGCTCATAGCCGTGGGCGGCGTAGGTCTGATGTTTGTAGCCGCCGTTTTGTGCTTTCTGCCTACGGTGGCAGGATGGATGGGCTATGCCTCTACTCCGCAGTATGTAGGTATCATGGCTGTGGTAGTGGCTCTCGATGCTTTCCAAGCCATTCCTTTTGCCTATCTGCGCTATAAGCGCCAGCCGCTGAAGTTTGCCGGACTCAAACTTCTCTTTATCTTTCTCAACATTCTCCTCAACCTCATCTATTTCCTCGGTACCGAAAATCCCGACGTAGGATTCGTATTCTACATCAACCTGATATGCACGGCTTCCATCACGCTCTTCTTCTGGCGCGAGCTGACGGGATTTCGCTGGGTGGCAGACACCAAGCTGCTGCGCCGCATGCTGTCCTATGCCTGGCCTCTCGTCATACTGGGTGTGGCAGGCATACTCAACCAGACTGCCGATAAAATTCTCTATCCCATCGTTCGCGGCGGACTAGAGGGTAAGGTGGAGCTAGGCATCTATGGCGCCTGCGTGAAGGTGGCTATGATAATGGCAATGATAACCCAGGCTTTCCGCTATGCCTACGAGCCCTTTGTCTTTGCCGGGAGCAAGGACAAAGAGAGCCGTGAGACCTATGCCAAAGCCATGAAATACTTCATAGCCTTCACCCTCCTGGCTTTTCTCGTAGTGATGGGCTATATCGACATCCTCAAATACATCATTGGTCCCGACTACTGGGAAGGCCTGCGCGTCATACCCATCGTCATGGTTGCCGAGATAATGATGGGCGTATATTTCAACCTCTCTTTCTGGTACAAACTCACCGACCGCACCATTTGGGGAGCCTTGCTCTCAGGCGCAGGCTGCCTGGTGCTCATCGTCGTGAACGTAGTCTTCATCCCCCACTACCACTACATGGCTTGCGCCTGGGCAGGCGTGGCGGGATATGGCACGGCGATGGTGCTCTCCTATTTTACCGGTCAGCACTATTTCCCCATAAAATATCCCCTCAAGGACATTGGCATCTACATTCTGATAGCCGCGCTGTTCTATGCGCTCATGCAGCTCATTCCTGCCGACTTGCCGCTCGTGGCAAAACTGGCTCTCAACACAGTGCTCATCTGCGCCTTCGCAGCCCACATCATCTATCACGACCTACCTCTGAGAGAGATGCCTTTCGTAGGAAAATACTTCAGAAAATAAAGATTAATGCAACAATCCATAAAGCTCTCCAACGGTCTGCGCATAGTCTTCGAGCAGTATAAGTCCGACGTAGTCTATATGGGCTACGTGGTCTGCGCCGGCACGCGCAACGAAGACAGTGCCGACTCGGGCATGGCGCATTTCATAGAGCACATGACCTTCAAGGGCACTGCGCGCCGCCGCGCCTACCACGTGAGCAACTATCTGGAGCGTGTAGGCGGCGACCTCAACGCCTTCACCAACAAGCAGGAGACGGTGTATCACGCCACTGTGCTGAAGAAAGATTTCTCACGCGCTGCCGACCTGCTCACCGACATAGTGTTCCACTCTACCTACCCTCAGCACGAAATGGAGAAGGAGGTGGAGGTGATTTGCGACGAGATAGACAGTTTTCTCGACAATCCTTCGGAGCTCATCTTCGACGACTTCGAGGCACTGCTCTTCCCCAACCATCCCCTGGGACGCGACATTCTGGGCGAGAAGAACCGCCTGCGGAGCTACACCACTGCCGACGCGCAGCGTTTCACGCAGAAGTTCTATCGTCCGGAGAATGCTGTGTTCTTCGTCTATGGCAACCTGTCGTTCGACAGGATAGTGCGCACCCTCGAGAAACTCTTTGCAGCCTATCCCGTGCAGAGGGAGCAGCTGAGTCCTGCGCCGAAAGTTGCAGGCGGAGCAGTTCTTCCGAAATGCGCGGGCGAGGTAGTAGAGCGCCAGCGCCAGCTCCACCAGGCTCATGTCATCATGGGGACGCGCGTCTTTGGCGGCGACGACGAGAGGCGGTTTGCACTAATGCTCATAAACAACATCCTCGGCGGACCAGCCATGAACTCACGCTTCTGTGCCAACCTGCGCGACCGCCTCGGACTGGTCTATACCATCGACTCCTTCCTCTATCTCTATCCCGACGTAGGAGTGTGGGAGGTGTATTACGGCTGCGACATGAAGGACATTTCGCGTTGTCGCCGACAGGTGGAGAAGGAGCTGGGCATCATCAGCGAGAAACTGCTCACCCCCACGCAGCTGCGCACCGCTAAGCAGCAGCTCATAGGTCAGGTAGGCATAGCGCGCGACAACCACGAGAGCCATGCCCTGGCGTTGGGCAAGACCTTTGCCCACTACGACTCGCTCTACGACCCGCAGTACATCTGCCAGCGCATAGAAGCCCTCACCGCTGAGGACGTGCGCCAGACAGCAGCCCAAATGCTCTCGCCCGAGAATATGCTCACCTTGATTTATAAATAATCCCCCCACTCGCCTCCCCTACTTCTTTGCAGGAGGCTTCAGAACCACCCCAAAAAAACTCTATTTTTCCCCATGTCCCATCCACTCGAACTTTTCCGATATTGCCCGCGCTGTGGCTCCGAGCATTTCGTTGTCAACGATGCACGCTCGCGAAGGTGCGAGAAGTGCGGATTTGTTTACTATGCCAACGCCGCCGCTGCCACAGTGGCAGTGATAAGAAACAGCAAGGGCGAGCTTCTCGTCACCCGCCGCGCCTACGAGCCGGCACGCGGCACTCTCGACCTGCCGGGCGGCTTCATCGACCCAGGCGAGGACGCCGTGGCTGGGGTGCTGCGCGAGGTTCTCGAGGAGACTGGCGCCAAGGCAGAGTTCAGCCGCTTCCTCTTCTCCCTGCCCAACGAGTATGTGTTTAGCAACTTCACCGTGCACACCTGCGACCTGTTCTTCGAACTGAAAATTTCCGATGAAACTGCCGTTTTTGCCCACGACGACGCTGCCGAACTTCTGTGGATACCATTCGACAGAATCAACCCTGCCCACTTCGGGCTCCACTCCATACGCCGCGGAGTGGAAAGGCTCCTCAGCCAGGCAGAGAAAGGATAGACTCTCGCAGCTGAGAGAGCCGAAAGCTCAAAAACTGTTCTCCCCCCCAAAAAAACTCGAAACATTAACCATCTCAACAAATACTCCTATGATCGAACGTTTGCTCAATTTTCTGGACTCCTCGCCCGTAAATTTCTGGGCAGTAAAAAACATTGCCGACGAACTCGAGAACAGCGGTTTCCAGCGCATCAACGCCTCGCAGCCCATTCCGCAGATAGCCGCTGGCGACAAGTTTTTCGTCACGAAGAACGACTCCTCAATTTATGCCTTTGAGATAGGCAGCGAGCCCATAGCCGACGCAGGCTTCCACATGATATGCGCCCACTGCGACTCGCCTACGTTCCGCATCAAGCCCAATGCTGAGATGATATGCGAAGGCGACATCGTCAAGCTCAACACCGAGGTGTATGGCGGACCTATCATGTCCACCTGGTTCGACCGTCCCCTCACGCTCGCTGGCAGAGTGCTCCTCCGCGGCGACGACCCCCTGCACCCCGAGACACGGCTGCTCCACATACGCCGCCCACTGCTGCAGATAAGCAACCTCGCCATACACTTCAACCGACAGGTGAACGACGGAGTGAAGCTGAGCAAGCAGAAAGACATGCTGCCTATCATAGCTGTCATAGAGGACGAGCTGGAGCGCAACGGGCTGCTCATGCGCACCATTGCCGAGGAGCTCTTTGTGGAGCAAAAGGACATTCTCGACTTCGACCTCTACCTTGCCGATGCCACGCCAGCCTGCACCTTCGGACTCCACAACGAGTTTATCTCCTCTGGGCGCCTCGACGACCTCTCCATGTGCCAGGCGGGGCTCGACGCACTGCTCCTCTCAGAGCCTTCTGCTACCACCAAAGTCCTTGCCATCTTCGACAACGAAGAGACAGGCTCGCAGACCAAGCAGGGTGCGGCAAGCCCCTTCCTTGCCAGTATGCTGAAGCGCATCGCCGCCAACCAGTCGGGCAGCGAGGAGGCGTTCTATCAGGGCGTGGAGCGCGGATTCATGATTTCTGCCGACAATGCTCATGCCTGGCATCCCAACTATAGCGACAAGTACGACCCCACAAACCACCCCAAGCTCGGCGGCGGTCCCGTCATTAAGTTCAACGCAGCGCAGAAATATGCCAGTGACGCTGCCTCGGCAGCCATCTTCGCCGAGATATGCCGCGAGGCAGGCGTGCCTTGTCAGAAGTTCGTCAACCACAGCGACGTGGCAGGCGGCAGCACACTGGGCAACATCCTCGCCTCGTCTATCCCCGTGCAGGGAGTGGACATGGGTGCCGCCATACTCGCCATGCACAGCTGTCGCGAAACGGGCAGCGTCTATGACCACGACTATTGCGTGCGAGCTTTCCGCCGTTTCTACGAGATGTAGGTCGGCATTGCCTAATCTGAAAGAGAACGCAGAATATATATTAACGCAAAGAAGAGCAGAGGCGCAAAGGGCGCAAAGGGTTAACATCAAAAACACCACGCCAATTAATATATATAAAATCTCTGCGACCTTAGCGTCTTTGCGTCAAGACCTCTGCGTTAGAATATATTTAACGCAAAGGAGTGCAGAGGCGCAAAGGGCGCAAAGAGTTAAAAATCAAACCATCGCGCCAAGTAATACATAAAATCTCTGCGGCCTTAGCGTCTTTGCGTCAAACCCTCTGCGTTAGAATATATATTAACGCAAAGAATGGCAGAGGCGCAAAGGGCGCAAAGGGTTAACATCAAAAACACCACGCCAAGTAATACATAAAATCTCTGCGACCTTAGCGTCTTTGCGTTTAAATCTTTGCGTTAGAATTCAGATATCGGCGCCTCGTAAAATCGTTATGTATTAAATTTTAATAAGCTAAATTTTAGGACATACTTTAATTATTTGTAACTTTGCAGCCGATTTTGAGTTCCTGCAGCCACTGCCCGGATGGTGGAAT
>JAFYFI010000130.1 GCA_017543785.1 Alloprevotella sp. | reverse complement strand
TATCGAGATAAAACTCCTGAGCGAAGCGTTCAGATAGACCCCCTCTAAAAAGTTGAAAAGTTAAAAGGTTAAAAGGTTAAAAAGGAGACTTGGGAAGAGGGTCTGGTAAATGATTAAATGGTAAATGAAAGATGGCAACACAGACCAACAATAAATACCGCTTGACGAGCATGGAGGAGCCTACCGACGAAATGTTGCAGGCTTTGATGGAAGACGTGGCTCAAGCTGCTCGCATATCAAGTGCAAAGGCTGAAGCCGAGAAACGGAGAAGGTTGTCTGAAGTTGCTCACACTATTGCAACTCGCCGTTCGGGGCGTAAACATGCGCTCAATGACTAACCGTTGTCCCACACTTTGTGTTGTTGCCGGACCGAATGGCTCGGGCAAAACCACAACCACTATTCAGCTATTGAACAACGAGTGGGCTGCAGATAGTCTGTATATCAATCCCGATAATATCGCCCAAGAAACTTTTGGCGACTGGAACTCTCCAGAGGCTGTGCTGAAGGCAGCAGAGGAAGCGACCCGTTTACGCTACGAATGTTTAGAGCAGGGGCGCGACTTTGTCTTTGAAACAGTCTTTTCATCTGCCGAGAAAGTGGAGTTTTTGCATAAGGCCAAAGAGACTGGTTTCTTCATTCGCCTTTTCTATGTCTGCACTTCCGACCCGGCAATCAACGTGTCCCGTATAGTACAGCGCTATATAAACGGTGGTCACGAAGTTCCCATCTCTAAGATTATTTCCCGTTACTATAAGTCTCTTGTCAATGCGGCAGAGGCCATCTCCTTTGTTGACAGGACTTATGTTTACGACAATTCCGTAGATAATCAATTGCCTCGTTTGCTCTATCGCACCAACGATGGCAAGCTTTTCAAGCAATATGTGGATGACATTCCCGAATGGGCTTCAACCATTCTACAGTAAATCTCCGTCATGCCATGCTGTCAGGAGCATGATAAAGACGCACAGTACTATATATAATATATAAGGTAAAAAGACATGAACAGGACAATCATCGCCATTCTGCTTGCGCTCGGTTTTTCCTGCGGGGCGAACTCCCAATCCCTCACCAGGCAGCAGATGCTGGAGGACTACGACTATCTGGTCAGTTTCGTGGAAGAGAACTACGCACCCTTCGATGCCATCATGCAGAAAGGCTACAAGCGGGAATACAAAGCCCTCAAGAAGCGACTCCGCAAGCAACTATGCAAAGGAGAGGCCGATTTGGAACGAGCCGCTACGGATTATGTCATATGGTTCTATAGTCAGTTCGATACGCACATATATCTTGGGGAAGAAGCCTTCCAAAGGGCTGTGGCTAATTTGGAAAACGAGACCATGATAAAGGCCGACAGCACGCTGCTCACTAATCCTGGGAACTTCGAATATGCCCCGAAGCCTGTATCCTGCAAAGTGGACTCCATGACGTGGCTCATCCGCGTGCCGTCGTGCGAACCTGATTTTTACGACGGCACGGTAAACGCCTTGCAGCAATTTATGGAATCGGACTGCGAAAATCTCATTATCGACATACGTTTCAATGGCGGCGGAGGCGACAATGTATGGGAGAAGTATTATGATTTGCTTTACGACCACCCGTGCAAGCCGGAAATCTCATGGCATCGCAACACGCCCAAGAATCTTCTCTATTGGAAAGAAATGCTGAAGCTATAGCCATCATCTACTTGGAATCTGCAACTGATTGAAAGTTGTGAGGCTTCGAAAAAGAAGTTCGTGAAGCTTGGCGAGAGCGATAACAATCGCCAACCGACATCACGCATCAAACGGGCTGCCGTTTTGATAGACTTCTATA
>JAFYFI010000129.1 GCA_017543785.1 Alloprevotella sp. | reverse complement strand
TTTCGTCAAGATTCTTTACCTCTTGCATAAAGGAACCACCTTGTGCGTCATCGTTGAACAAGTTAAAATTCAGTCTTCCTATCAGTAAAACCATCCTTGCCTTCTTTTGCATCTGTGAAGTATTTGCCGAATTGTTCGTTGACTTCATATTAATATATACTCCAACGGCAGTTGCTCCTTAGTACCATTTCTCCCAATGGGGCAATTATCTCCATAGGCTTGAAACCTACCAACCCAAAGACAATAAAACTCCAAAGTGTGCTCAAAACAGCCAAAAAATCAAAAAAAAGAGTTTTTCTTTTGTAGGTAAGAAAAAAAGGTCTAAATTTGCACCTCGAATTGGAAAGTGCTCTTTAGAAGCAAATTAAAAAAACAGAAAGATAGAAATGTCTAAGATTTGTCAAATCACAGGAAAGACCGCGATGGTCGGTAACAACGTTTCCAAGTCAAAGCGCCGCACGAAGCGTACTTTTGACGTAAACTTGTTCTACAAGAAATTCTACTATGTAGAGCAGGATTGCTGGATCAGCCTCCGCGTGAGTGCTGCTGGTCTTCGCTACATCAACAAAGTTGGCCTTGATGCCGCGTTGAACAACGCCGTAGCCAAAGGTTTCTGCGACTGGAAAGACATTAAAGTAATCGGATAACACAGTAATAGCGATGGCAAAGAAAGTAAAAGGCAATCGCGTGCAGGTCATCCTTGAATGTACAGAGATGAAGGAGAGCGGTCTCCCCGGCACGTCACGCTACATCACGACAAAGAACCGCAAGAATACGCCAGAGCGCATGGAGTTGAAGAAGTACAACCCCATCCTGCGCCGCATGACGGTACACAAAGAAATCAAATAAGATCAACCCTAAAGAAGTTATCTAACTATGGCAAAGAAAGCAGTCGCTACCCTTCAGGAAGGTAAGACCGACGGTCGTTCCTACACGAAGGTAATAAAAATGGTGAAAAGCCCAAAGACTGGTGCCTACACCTTCGACGAGCAAATGGTTCGCAACGAGGATGTTCAAGCATTCTTCAAGAACTAATTCTGCATTTTTATTCGTCTAAACTCTAAACATAAGCATAAAAACCCTCCCTCATACATTGAGGAGAGGGTTTTTTGTTTTAGTTGAGCTATTTCTGACAGATTTTTATAACTTTGCAAAAATAAATATACAATATGGGATTTTTCGACTTATTCTCAAAAAAGGAAAAGAAAGAAACCTTGGACCAAGGTCTGCAAAAGACAAAAACCAGTGTGATGGAAAAACTCACACGTGCCATTGCAGGAAGGTCAAAGGTTGACGACGAGGTCTTGGACGACCTTGAAGAAGTGCTGGTTACAAGTGACGTGGGCACTGACACTACCATAGAGATAATACGCCGCATCGAAGAGCGTGTTGCCAGAGACAAGTATGTGAGCACCGCGGAGCTGAACAACATCTTAAAGGAGGAAATTGAGAACCTGCTGACTGAAAGCGGAAACAAGAATGAGGAAAACTACGAACTTCCCGACACTGGAGGAAAACCTTATGTGATAATGGTCGTAGGTGTGAACGGAGTCGGAAAGACAACGACTATAGGAAAATTGGCTTGGCAATTCAAACAGTCGGGCAAGAAAGTGTTCCTCGGAGCTGCCGACACGTTCCGCGCCGCTGCCGTTGAGCAGTTGTGCATCTGGGGCGAGCGCGTAGGAGTACCCGTGGTGAAGCAGCAGATGGGCAGCGACCCAGCCAGTGTGGCTTATGACACACTATCATCCGCAGTGGCAAACAATGCAGATGTGGTTCTCATAGATACTGCGGGCAGACTCCACAACAAGGTGGGACTGATGAACGAGCTTACAAAGATAAAGAACGTAATGAAAAAGATTGTCCCCGATGCCCCTCACGAGATTCTGCTCGTTCTTGATGGGAGCACAGGACAAAATGCTTTTGAGCAAGCCAAGCAATTCATAAAGGCTACTGACGTCACAGCCCTTGCCATCACAAAACTGGACGGCACGGCTAAAGGCGGCGTGGTCATTGGCATTAGCCACCAGCTGGGTGTTCCGGTAAAATATATCGGTCTGGGAGAAAAAATGACCGACCTGCAGCCTTTTGAACGTAAGGCATTCGTAGAAAGTCTTTTTGAGAAGAACTAAGAAAAAGTATTTAGGTTCCTAATTTGGTTGCCCCCACCCTAAAAAGCACAAGCCCTAAACCTACAAACCCTAAAAAAACAACATGAAAATCGACATCATTACAATGGGTTGTTCTAAAAACCTCGTTGACTCTCAGGGTCTGGCAAGATTGTTTCAGAAGAGAGGCATCGAAGTTTTCATGGACCCGGAAACGTTGCATAGCGACGTGGCTGTCGTCAACACGTGTGGTTTTATAGGAGACGCAAAGGAGGAGAGCATAAACATGATTCTTCAACTTTGCGACATGAAAAAGGATGGAGACATCAAGGCGCTCTATGTCATGGGCTGCCTGTCGCAAAGGTATAGGGAGGAACTCGAAAAGGAGATTCCTCAAGTGGACCGTTTCTATGGGAAGTTCGACTGGCGAGACTTAGCCGACGAACTCTCAGTGGGCAAAGGTCCCCTAAAGCAGACCGAGGCTGAGCCTTATGTCTTTGAAGGGCCTACATACATCAAAATATCGGAAGGATGCGACCGCAAATGTGCCTATTGCGCCATACCTCTCATAACAGGCAGACACATAAGTCGCACGATGGAGGATATACTTGACGAGGTTCGCTCCCTGGCACAGACTGGCGTAAAAGAGTTTCAGATAATAGCTCAGGAACTTACGTTTTATGGCATCGACATCTATAAAAAGCAAATGATAGCCCCTCTCATAGAAGAGATGGCAAAAATTCCAGGCGTAGAATGGATAAGACTGCACTATGCCTACCCCCACTCGTTTCCGAAAGACCTCTTGCGCGTGATTCGAGAAAACAGCAATGTATGCAAATACCTTGACATTGCGCTGCAACACATCAGTGACAATGTTCTGACGAGGATGCATCGCAATGTTACAAAAGCAGAGACATTAGACCTAATAAAGACTATACGCGCCGAAGTGCCTGGCATACATCTGCGGACAACATTGATGGTAGGTTTCCCAGGTGAAACGGATGCAGACTTTCAGGAACTTTTAGATTTCGTCAGAGAAATGCGCTTCGAACGCATGGGTGCTTTTGCTTATAGTGAAGAAGAAGGTACTTTCGCCGAACAAAATTATGAAGACGACATACCTGAAGAAGTGAAGCAGGAAAGGCTTGACCGCCTGATGTCGCTGCAAGAGGGTATTTCGGCTGAAATAAATGAGAAGAAAATTGGGCAGACACTGAAAGTGGTTATCGACAGGCTGGAAGGAGATTATTATATAGGAAGAACAGAATACGACTCTCCCGAAGTGGATGGAGAGGTTCTTATTTCTGCCGACGAAAATCTTGAAAAAGGAAAATTCTACAAAGCTCTGATAACAGACTCAGACGAATTTGACCTCTACGCAACAACAAAAAACTGAAATAATATGAACAACAAAGAATTCATCTCGGCTTTAGCTGAAAAAATGAAAATGAAGCCCAATGAGATTCAGAAACTCATTGAGAACTTTTCCACTACTATTGCCGACTGTATGGAAGAGGGAGACTCTCTGACTGTACAAGGTTTTGGCAGTTTTGAAATTAAGAAAAAGGTGGAGAGAATCGTTGTAAATCCCAACACTAAGCAACGGATGCTCATACCCCCACGTGTGGCAATTTCCTTTAAGGCCAGCAATGTTTTGAAAGGTAAGACCAAACAGTAAAAAAGACTAGAGCCATGAACAGCAAGATAACAATACAGGAAGTAAATTCTCTACTGTCAACGCGTGCGAATTTACCAAAGAAAACAACGGAAGCTTTTATCCGCAGTTTCTTTGAGCAGATTTCCTCTACTCTCAGCGAGGAGCAATATGTGAAAATCAAATTCTTCGGTACTTTTAAGACCATCATAGTAGAAGAACGAGAAAGCATCAACGTCAACACTGGAGAACGCATAAACATAGATAAACATTCTAAGGTTTCGTTCACTCCCGATAATTTTCTTAAAGACTTGGTAAACAGACCATTCTCTCAATTTCAGTCAGTAATACTTGAAGACGATACCACAACCGACGAGCTTCAGAAAGCAGAGGATTCGGCAAAGGAAATTGTTCAGGAATATATAACCCCCGAAGCTCCTGAAGAGGTTGAGGCATTTGTTGCCGAAAAAGATGAAAACGAAGCTACAGAGACGAATGGAGAGCTGCCTCCACCCCCTCCACCACTACCCTCTGCAGTATATGAAAGCCCAGAGCCCCCACAGGAAGACACTGTCGCCTCCGCTCCGGAAGATTCAGAGCCTAAAAATACTCCAACAGAAACATCTACAGAAAAGTCTGAAATGAAGGAGCCAGCACCTGCATATACTGAGGAACCTGAAAAGGACGAGAAGAAGAAATTCCAGAAAATTGCAGCTTTAGTGCTCGGAGCCATTCTACTATTCTTCTTGGGCTACTTATGCGGTAAGGGATTGTCCTCCAAGAACAGTAAAGAAAAGGTTTCTGCCCCTGCTGCAAAGGTAGAGAATGTGTCAGAAACGAAAAGCAGACAGCCTACCGACAATGTTTCTGAGAAGAAGGAAACTGCCGAATCTGAAAAAATACTAGAGACTCTGCCATACGCTCCCGTAGCAAAGGGTCCCAAAGGCAGAGAAATGAAAATCACGGGTTACCTGGGTTCCTATCAGCTAAAGAAAGGTGATTTCCTCTACAGAATAGCCAGCAAAGTGTATGGCGACTCCGACATGGGAAGATATATCATACAGTACAACAACATAAGCAATCCAGACATCATCGCTCCAGGAATAACCATAAAACTTCCCAAATTGGAAGAAGCAAAATAGGCAGTCTAAAGGAGCTGTAACTCAAAGATTAAAGACCTAGAAACCAAACTAATACAAATGATTATTATAGAAAATAAACAAGCGCTCAAACAGCTACTCGACACTGAGCGCAGCAAGGGCAAAAGCATCGGTTTCGTTCCCACAATGGGAGCTCTACATGCCGGGCATGCATCACTGGTAGAACAAAGCATAAAGGAAAACGACATCACTGTAGTGAGCATATTCGTAAACCCTACCCAGTTCAACGACAAGAATGACCTTGCCAACTATCCAAGGACGTTAGAGGCAGATGCAAAGCTACTGGAAACGCTCGGTGCTCAGATAGCCTTTGCACCAACGGCTGAAGAGATGTATCCCGAGCCCGACAACCGCCAATTTGAATACTCACCTCAGACTGATGTTATGGAAGGTCCGCGCCGTCCAGGACATTTCAACGGCGTGTGCCAAATAGTAAGCAAACTTTTCTATGCTGTGGAGCCGACAAGAGCTTACTTTGGCGAAAAAGACTATCAGCAGATTGCAGTAGTGCGCCGCATGGTTGAAGACCTGCAAATTCCCGTATCCATTGTCTCCTGTCCCATAGTACGCGAAAAAAGCGGACTCGCAATGAGCAGTCGCAACACGCACCTGACAGAAGAAGAACGAGAGCTGGCAACCAACATCTACAGAATTCTGTCCTATAGCAAGTTTTATGCAACAAACCACAGCGTGGAGGAGACGAAGCGAATGGTAACGGACATGCTAAACGCCCTTTCAGGACTCGAAGTAGAATACTTTGAAATAGCCGACGGCATTACGTTGCAGAGCATTACTTCATGGGAACAAACAGACAATATCGTAGGTTGCATCACCGTCTATTGTGGAAAAATACCCATCCGACTGATTGACAACATACGATACAAATAACTCTTTGCCTCCATAAAACTCAAAAAGAAATACTTTTACACATTTAAACATCCTATGTTTATCAGTCTGTTAAAATCCAAGATTCATTGCGCACATGTTACAGAGGCAAATCTCCACTACATGGGAAGCATAACCATAGACGGGATACTGATGGACGCTGCCGGCATTGTGCCAAACGAACATGTACATGTTGTGAACAACAACAACGGCAACCGCATTGAGACCTATGTCATTCGAGGCGAAGAAGGCAGCGGAGAAATATGCTTGAATGGTGCTGCAGCCAGAAAATTTCAAGTTGGCGATGAGATTATAATCATGTCTTTCGGTATGTTTAGCCTCGAAGAAGCCAAAGGCATAAAGCCTAAAGTCATTTTCCCTGATAAAGACAATCATATCCAGAACCCTGCTTTAAGATGAAAAAACAGGAACTCACATACGAACAGGCAATAGAACGCCTTGAAAAGATTGCATCGTCCCTCGAGCAACAGCAAACGAGTCTTGACGATTTGATTGACAATCTGCAAGAGGCAAAAAAACTGCTTACTTTCTGCAAGGAAAAGCTAAAAGACAGAAATGGACGTAGAAAACATTCTGAGTGAGGATGGGACACGGTAAGCTAAGAAAATTTGCCGAGATGGAGACATTCCCCAACGTCGTGCAAGAGACGATGTCCTCCATGGCAGAACTGCTGCCCACGCTACAGCTCGAAAGCGACGGAGCTGCCCCACTGCTACCCCCCTCAAAGATGCAGGGAAAATGGGGAGCATTCTTCGACAGTCTGCAGAAAACTATTCTCGATGAAGCTTATTCTGAGCAGAATAATAAAGCAGAAGATCACACGCCCATAGTGCTGGAGCTAGGCTGTGGGCGAGGCGAATACTCTGTGGGACTGGCGCGAATGTTTCCAGAGAAAAGATTCATTGGAGTTGATATCAAAGGGGCAAGAATGTGGCATGGAGCACGCCAGGCTATAGCTGAGCGCCTTACTAACGTAGCCTTTCTACGTACAAACATAGAATTCATTGACCGTTTCTTTGCCCAAGATGAGGTCTCAGAAATATGGCTCACGTTTAGCGATCCACAAATGAAGAAACCGTCCAAGCGACTCACATCCACATATTTCTTGGAGCGCTATCGCAAATTCTTGCCCGACGGAGGCTTAGTACACCTCAAGACAGACAGCAACTTCCTGTTCACCTACACGCGCCTGCTGCTCCAAACCAGCCACATCGAGCCGCGACTATGCATTGACGACATCTACGCAGACGACAGCCTCGCCCCTGCTCTGCGAAACATACAAACCTACTACGAGCAGATGTGGCTCTCTCGAGGCATAAAAATCAAATACCTCAGCTTCCCACTTCCGCGGCAGGGCAAACTCGTCGAGCCCGAGAACGACATCCCCCTAGACGACTATCGGTCATACAACCGTCACAAGCGCAGCAGCAAAACGTGTGGAAGATAAGAAAAGAGAGAAGACACATACCCTGAAAAAATTTTCAAAGAAAAAATAGAGGCAAACATGATATATCATAAAACAAAGATAGAAGGAGTTTGGCTACTTGAGCCAAAAGTATGGAAAGATGCTCGCGGATATTTCACTGAGACGTGGAACGAAGCAGACTTCAATGCAAACGTAGGCATCACGCGTTTCATACAAGATAATGAGTCGCAGTCAGTACGTGGAGTACTCCGTGGCCTGCATTATCAACGAGGCGAAGCATCACAAGCCAAACTAGTGAGAGTGCTCGAAGGCGAGGTACTTGATGTCGCAGTAGACCTGAGACTCTCCTCCCCTACCCTCGGACAATATGTAGCAGAACGATTGTCGGCAGAAAACCATAGACAACTCTTCGTTCCCAGAGGTTTTGCCCACGGATTCCAAGTACTCAGCGAAAGAGCAACTTTTGCCTACAAAGTAGATAACCGCTATGCACCAGAAACCGAGGTTAGCATACGCTTTGACGACCCCGCCATAGGCATCGAATGGCCCATTGCGGATGGAGTCATCCTCTCCGAGAAAGACTTGCAAAGAGCCGTAAGTTTTGAAGAGGCAGAGAAATTTTAGATAAGAAAAAAAGAAAACCCATGCACCATATTCGCAATTTTTGTATCATTGCACATATCGACCATGGAAAGAGTACACTAGCCGACAGGCTATTGGAACGCACCAAAACCATCCAAGTCACCGAGGGGCAGATGCTCGACGACATGGACCTGGAGCGCGAACGTGGCATAACCATAAAAAGCCATGCCATACAAATGGACTATTCCCTGAATGGCGTGGACTACAAGCTAAACCTCATTGACACTCCGGGGCACGTTGATTTTAGCTATGAAGTATCACGCAGCATAGCAGCATGCGAAGGATGCCTTCTACTTGTCGACAGCACACAGGGAGTACAAGCTCAGACTATCTCAAACCTTTACATGGCGATAGAGCACGACCTTGAAATTATCCCAGTGCTTTCCAAGTGCGACATGCCCAACTCCATGCCAGAGCAGATAGAAGACGAAATCATCGAGCTCCTAGGCTGTAAGCGTGAAGAGATAATCAGAGCCAGCGGAAAGACTGGAGAAGGAGTTGACGAAATACTCCAAGCTATCGTTGAGAGGATTCCAGCGCCAAAAGGAGACCCCGAAGCACCGCTCCAAGCAATGATTTTCGACAGCGTCTTCAATCCATTTCGCGGCATCATAGCCTATTTCAAAATAGTAAACGGTAGCATAAGCCACGGCGAAGAAGTCGTCTTTGTAAACACTGGACAAAGCTACCATGCCGATGAAATAGGAATTCTAAAGATGGACCTAAAGCCTTGCGAGAAACTCTCCTGCGGAAGCGTCGGCTACATAGTGTCAGGCATTAAGAAAGCCACCGAGGTCAAAGTCGGAGACACCATAACAAGCCTCAGCCGACCATGTTCTGAGGCGGTATCTGGTTTTGAGGAAGTAAAACCCATGGTCTTCGCAGGAGTCTATCCCATAGAGACCGAAGACTTCGAAAATCTTCGTGCCAGTCTTGAAAAACTCCAGCTCAATGATGCCAGTCTCTCCTTTACACCCGAGTCGTCAGTAGCTCTTGGTTTCGGTTTCCGATGCGGATTCCTAGGCTTGCTCCACATGGACATCATTCAGGAACGCCTTGACCGCGAATACGACATGAATGTCATCACTACCGTGCCGAACGTGAGCTATAATGTATTCGACAAGCACCAAAACAAACTTGAAGTTCACAATCCGGCAGGAATGCCCGACGCCGCAGAAATCGACCATATTGAAGAACCCTACATACGAGCCAGCATCATAACAAAGACCGAATATATAGGTCCCATCATGACACTGTGTCTTGGTAAACGTGGCGAACTAGTAAAACAAGAATACGTCTCAGGCGACCGCGTGGAGATATACTACGACATGCCCCTGGCTGAAATAGTCATCGACTTCTACGACAAGCTCAAGAGTATTTCAAAGGGCTACGCATCTTTCGACTATCATCCCATAGAATACCGCCCCTCGCGACTTGTGAAGCTAGACATCCTTCTCAACGGAGAACCCGTAGATGCGCTTTCCACGCTGACGCATGTCGACAACAGCGTAACTTTTGGTCGTCGTATGTGCGAAAAACTCAAAGAATTACTCCCGCGTCAACAGGTTGACATCGCCATACAGGCTGCTATAGGGGCAAAACTCATAGCACGCGAAACAGTAAAACGAGTTCGCAAGGACGTAACCGGAAATTGTTATGGCGGCGATATAAGCCGCAAGCGCAAATTGCTCGAAAAGCAGAAGAGAGGAAAAAAACGCATGAAGCAGATAGGCAATGTACAAGTACCTCAAAAAGCCTTCCTTGCAGTACTGAAACTAGACTAAGATGCAGTAAATGAACTAAGTCGGTAAAGTTTATACATGATAACCAGATACCTTGACTTAATAGGAAAAAACTCGTAAATGAACATACAATCGTTTGCGAGTTTTTTTCGTACACAAAGTTTTTTTGAAAGAATCTGTATTCTGCACAGCTTGAAAAGTCAAATAGACCATATTTTATACAATAAAAACCGCTTTTTTGCGTTTCATTTATCGTGTACACATTATAATAAAAATAGATATCTATGATTGAATACATTAAGGGTTTGTTGGCAGAACTCACCCCAGCTACGGCAATCGTTGAGGCTGGGGGTGTGGGCTATGAACTCCTTATTACGGTTAACACTTATTCACAGCTCCAGGGCAAAGATTCGGCAAAACTCTTTGTGTATGAGTCTATACGCGAAGATGCTCATGTGTTGTATGGATTTCGTTCAAAAGAGGAACGAGAACTCTTTATGTTGCTCATCGGCATCTCGGGTATTGGCGGAAGTACTGCCCGTATGCTACTTTCTGCGTTCAATCCTACTGAACTTGCAGGGTTGATACTCAACGAAGATGTCAAGATGATAAAGAGCGTAAAAGGCATCGGTCCGAAAGCTGCTCAGAGAATTGTTGTGGAACTGCACGACAAGGTTCAGAGCATGGCACAAGGCTATACGGCAGAGGGCACTGCTAAGAATTCCGTCGTCATGACGGAGGCTGCTAAGGAGGCTGCCAGCGCTCTTGCCACTCTCGGATTTCCACCGGCAATGGTTCAGAAGTGCGTTCTAAGCATTGTAAAACAAATGCCTGATGCTTCTCCGGAAGACATTATCAAGATGGGGCTGAAAATGTTGTAACCTATAAAAAACAAAACATAATTGAATTTCTCAAAAAACATATATGGCATGCTGTTGTGGATTGCAGTGACGGGTGTTGCTGCTTCTACTTTATCTGGTGACCTCCGACATCGCGAGGCTACCAATGAGCCACGTAATGTTGAGAGAAATGATAATACCGAAGAGTCGGATGCTGCGGAGCCTTCCCATAAACTTTCCGACGTAGCATCGCTGCCTACAGCGAGGGATGCTTATTATGCTGATGCCGACTCTGCCCGCTATCCAGTAAAGCAAACTGACACCCAAGTGATGGGCGGACCAGAGAAATTGACGGGTGACCTTCGTGACCCTGAAAACTTAAAGACGGGTGCGTTCTATGATGAAAAGACTGGCACGTACAAATTTGGGACAAAGCTGGGAGACGACTTCCTGGGTGCGCCTTTCTCTATGACCGACGACGAATATCAGCAATGGGGCATACGAAAGGTGATGCGCGACTACTACCGCAAGAAGAACGAGGAGGAGTTTCAGAAACAGGGGAAGGAGAAGTTTGACTTTACTGACATGAAGTTTGACCTCGGACCTGCTAATCGCATCTTTGGTCCTGGCGGAGTACGCATAAAGACGCAGGGCTCGGCGGAGCTGAAGATAGGCGGCAACATGCGCCAGGTGGACAACCCGAGCTTGTCGGAGAGAAACCGCAAGGTCTTCGGCTTTGACTTCGACGAGAAAATCAACCTCAGCGTGAATGCTAAGGTGGGTGACAAGATGGGGATGGACTTCAACTATAACAGTGATGCTACATTTACCTTCGACACTCAGAAGCTGAAGCTGCGCTACGAGGGCAAGGAGGACGAAATCATTAAGCTCATCGAGGCGGGCAACGTGTCGATGGCTACTTCTAACTCGCTGATACGTGGGGCGTCGTCGCTCTTCGGCTTCCGCACAGACTTGCAGTTGGGCAAGCTGAAGCTCTCGGCATTGCTGGCTCAGAAGAAGTCGGCATCGAGCAGCGTGAAGGCTAGCGGAGGCGTGCAACTGAGCAACTATGAGTTCTCGGCTGATGCGTACGACGAGAACCGCCACTTCTTCCTGGCTCACTTCTTCCGCGACAAATATGACGAGAACATGTCGCAGCTGCCCAACATCATGAGTGGCATCACGATAAACAGGATTGAGGTGTGGATTACGAACAAAACGGGTCAGACGACCAACACGAGGAACATCGTGGGCTTTACGGACCTGGCGGAGGCTGTCCACATGGCTAATCCTCGTTGGACTCCCATAGGTACGGAAAATCCTTCGAACTCTTCTAACGACCTCTACTCTAAAGTGACGATGCTGGACGGAGCCCGCGACATCTCGACGGCTACAGGTACGCTGGACGGAGCAGGGCTGGTGGGTGGCACTGACTACGAAAAGCTGGAGTCGGCGCGGCTCCTGAGTTCGTCGGAGTATAAACTCAATGCTGCTCTGGGCTACATCTCGCTGCGCACGACGCTGCAGCCCGACCAGGTGCTGGCGGTGGCTTACGAATATACGTATCATGGTGCGACATATCAGGTGGGTGAGTTTTCTACCGACCAGAAGAATAACTCTACCACGCTGTATGTGAAGACACTGAAAAATGCTGCAGGCACGCCCTCGCAGGGAAACTGGGACTTGATGATGAAAAACGTGTATTCTCTCGGTGCCACAAGCGTGCAGAAAGACAAGTTCCGCCTCGACATTAAGTATCTCTCCGACACTAGCGGCGTGTATCTGAACTATCTGCCTGACCCGAGCGTCAAGGATAAGAAAATAATCCAGCTCCTGGGGCTTGACCGCCTGGACAACAACAATAAGCGCAATCCTAATGCTTACTTCGACTTTGTCGAGGGATACACCATCGACACTAATGAGGGTAGAATCTACTTCACCACGGTAGAGCCTTTTGGCAGCTACATGGAGAAGGTCATCAACGACAAAAGTGTCTCCGACAAATTTGTCTTCAAGGAGCTATACAACTCTACCCGCACCACAGCGAAGCAAATAGCCGAGAAGAACAAGTACATCATCACTGGACAGTACAAGGCATCGCGAGCTGATGAAATCTCGCTGGGAGCCACCAACGTACCGCGTGGCTCTGTGGTGGTGACGGCAGGTGGCTCGGTGCTCTCTGAAGGCTCCGACTACACCGTTGACTACAACAGCGGCATCGTACACATTCTCAACAAGAGCATCCTCGACGCCGGTACTGCCATCAACGTAAGCTTGGAAAGCGACACGGAGTATGGCATGCAACGAAAGACGATGGTAGGACTCAACTGGCAATATGACTTCTCTAAGAATTTCCAGATAGGTGGTACCATCATGCACCTGGGCGAAAAGCCTCTCACGACGAAAGTCAACATGGGCGACGAGGCACTCAACAACACCATCTGGGGACTGAACCTTTCGTTCAAACGCGAAAGCCAGCTCATCACAAAACTGCTCGACAAGCTGCCCCTACTCCACTGCACCGAACCCTCCAGCATAAACTTCAATGCCGAGTTTGCTCAACTCATCGCTGGCAAGAATAGGGGCGTCCAGGGAAATGCCTCCTACATCGACGACTTTGAAAATGCCAGTTCGGACATCGACGTGTCTAATCCTAAGGACTGGACCATATCGAGCGTGCCTTCCATGTTCCCCGAAGCAAGCTACAACAACGACGTACGCTATGGCTACAACAGAGCGCTTCTCTCATGGTACTACATAGACCCTCTCTTCACGCAGCGCAACAGCTCGCTCACCCCAGGACACATCAAGGGCGACCTCGCTCAACTCTCCGACCACGACGTACGCGAGGTGTATAAGACTGAGCTTTTTCCCAACAAGCAAATCAACTATCGCGAGAGCAACACTCTAAACGTTCTCAACCTTGCCTACTACCCCCAGGAGCGCGGTCCCTATAACCTCGACCCCGACCTCGACCAAAACGGTATGCTCACCAACCCAAGCAAACGCTGGGGCGGCATGATGCGAAAACTCGAAAGCAGCGATTTCGAAACATCCAATATCGAATACATAGAATTTTGGATGATGGACCCCTACATCAAGGCTCGTCAGGAAGGACGCTCTTTCAGCGGAAAACTCTACTTCAACCTTGGTGAGATAAGTGAAGACATTCTCAAGGACGGAAAGAAATTCTACGAGAGCGGCATGCCCACCGATGACTCTAACTCGTTCTACACCGAGACAGCATGGGGACGTGTGCCAACGCAGACCAGCGTAACCTACGCTTTCAACACATCCAGCGGCTCCAGGGAACGCCAGGATGTGGGCTACAACGGACTCACCTCGGAAGAGGAGAAAACCTTCCCTGCCTACAAGAACTTCCTCGACAACATACGTAGCAAAGTGTCTGCCGAGGCATACCAGAGGATAGAAGCTTCGCCGTCTGCCGACCGCTACCACTACTTCCGAGGCTCCGACTACGACGCCGAGGCACGCCCCATCATACAGCGCTACAAATACATCAACAACCCCAACGGCAATAGTGCCGACGCCAACAACTCGCCAGAAAGCTACACCACAGCATACAAGACCACACCCGATGTCGAAGACATCAACATGGACTATACCCTGAACGAATACGAGAAATACTTCCAGTATCGCATTGACATCAGTCCGGAAGAAATGGCAGTGGGACGAGGATACATCGTAGATAGCCGCACAGCATATCCCAAGCTACGCGATGGCAGCCAGCCCGAAGTCACCTGGTACCTCTTCCGCATACCCATCAAGAGCTACGAAAAAGCCGTCGGCGGCATCAGCGATTTCTCCAGCATACGTTTCATGCGTATGTTCCTCACTGGATTCGAACAACCCGTAGTGCTCCGACTCGGCACCCTCAACCTCGTACACGGCGAATGGCGCCCCTACGAGCAGTCGCTCTATGCCGGCAAGAGCGCCGACGCCAGCGGCACCTTGGAACCCAGCTCCGTATGCTTCGAGGAAAACAACGAAAAAACACCTGTCAACTACGTCCTCCCACCGGGCATAACCAGAGCCATTGACTACGACAACGACCAGCTCATGGAAAACAACGAGCAGGCACTCTCCATCACCGTCAAGAACCTCACCAGCGGAGAGGCACGCGCTGTGTATAAAAACACCACGCTCGACCTGCGACGCTACAAGCACATACAAATGTTCAACCATGCCAACTCCCTCGTTGGCTACGACGAAGTGGAAGACGGACAGACATCCGTATTCATACGTCTTGGCTCCGACTACAAGTCCAACTTCTACGAATACGAAATACCACTCACCGTCACCCCGGCTGGCAACTACGCCAACTCCGAGTCGGGCGCAAGAGCTGTATGGCCCATATCCAACATGCTCGACATCGACCTCTCGCTTCTGACCGACATCAAGCGCAACCGCAACAAGAAAAAATCCCTCGGCACAGCATCCTACGGACAACTGTACTCAGAATACGACCCGTCAAAGCCCGCCAACAAAATTAGCGTCATGGGCAACCCATCACTGGGCGAAGTGCGCACCATAATGATAGGCGTGCGCAACAACTCCCACAAAACCCAGAACGTAGAAGTGTGGGTCAACGAACTGCGCCTGCAGGACTTCAGCAATAAAGGCGGACTGGCAGCACGCGCCACACTCAACCTCAAACTCTCAGACGTTGCCACCGTCGACCTACAGGGACATCTCGAAACCGAAGGATTTGGAGGACTCGAAGAAAGCGTCATGCAACGCCGCAACGACAACCTCTACGAATACACCATCTCCACAAACGTACAACTCGGCAAATTCCTACCCGACAAAGTCAAACTCAACGCACCACTCTACTACTCCTACTCAAAAGAAAAGATAGTACCCAAGTACAACCCCCTCGACACCGACATGACGATGGAAGACGCCCTTGACGGACTCGCTACGAAAGCCGAGAAAGACTCCGTCAAGAACATAGCAAACCGCGTCGTCGTCAGCAAGAACCTGTCACTCTCTGGCGTACGCTTCAACATCAAAGCCACACGCCACTCCCTGCCCATAGACCCCGAGAACTTCACCTTCGGCTATGCCCACTCCAGCCGCCACACCACAGGCGAGACCACAGCATGGGAAAAAGACCAAATGTGGAAATGGAACCTCGCATACAGCTACTCCCCCGACCTGCCTACATTCGAGCCTTTCAAAAAACTCATCAAGAGCAAGAGCAAATGGCTCAAGATAATAAAAGAATTGGGCATCAACGTACTGCCCCAAACCATAGGATTCAACTCCGACATCACGCGCAACCACTACGAATTGCAAGAGCGCGACATGGAAAACCTCGAAAATCGGAGCCTGCCACTCACCTGGAGTTCCGACTTCCTCTGGAACCGCAGCTTCAACCTCAGATGGGACATCACCAAGAACCTTCACATGACATTCTCCTCGGGCACCAATGCTGAGATAGAACAGCCATACACCGCACTCAACAAAGACCTCTACCCCGACCGCTATGCCGCATGGAAAGACTCCGTTTGGCAGAGCATACGCCGCATGGGCACACCGCTCACATACCAGCAAAGCTTCGAAGCCAGCTGGAAACTACCGCTCAACAAGATACCTGCATTCGACTGGCTCACCTCCGACATCAGCTACAAAGCTGGCTATAACTGGGCAAGAGTAGCCCAGCTCGACGACGGCACCTCACTCGGCAACACCATCTCCAACTCTCGAGACATCTCAGGAAATGCACGCCTCAACCTCGAAACTCTCTACAACCACATACCCTTCCTCAAGGAGGCAAACAAGAAATTCTCCTCCTCAGGAACATCAAAAAATCAAAAGCCTACAAGCCTAAAGAACCAAAAACCAAAAAGCCAAAACTTCGAGAAAGAAGTACAGCTGCGAGCCGACACCACAATAACACTGCAGCACAACCAGAAAACCAAAAAGATAAGACTCACTGCCATCCGCACCGACGGCACACGCATCAGCCTGCGCTACAAAGTCATCGACCAGAACCGCATAGAAATCACCACACGCGACACGGCAAAAGTCAAAATAACCATACAGCCCAAGGCTAAGCCACAAGACCAGAAATGGTACAAGCTAGCCCAGATGGGCGCACGCTTCCTCATGATGGTGCGCAATGTCAATATCTCCTACACCAACCGCCAAAACATGTATATCCCGGGCTTCCTGCCCAACATAGGCGACTATTTCGGACAGCGCAGCGCTGGCGGACTCAGCCCTGGACTCGACTTTGCCTTCGGTATGGTAGGCGAAAGCTACATCGACAAAGCTGCAGAACGAGGATGGCTCTCCATGAACCAAAACACCGTGACCCCAGCAACAATCAACAAAACCGAGGACCTGCAAATCAGAGCCACCCTTGAACCTGTGCGCGACCTCAAGATAGACCTCAACGCAGCACGTAACGTGGTCAAGGCAAAGTCCATACAATTCATGTTCGACGGACGCCCCACCACACAGACAGGCTCCTTCACACAAACCACAATCTCCCTCAAGACCGCCTTCGAAGGCATGGGCGATGCAAAACGCGGATACGAGAGCCGTTCGTGGAAAAAATTCATCAACTCCATAGACAACTATCGCTCCAGAGTAGAACAAATCTACAAAAACACCACCTACCCCAAAGGCACCACCCTTGCCGGACAACCATACAACCCGGCAAACGGAGCAGTGAGCCCCTACGGAGCCGAGGTACTCATACCAGCTTTCCTCTCCACCTATACCAGTAGCGGCAGAGGCTCGCTCGACCTCTTCCCCACACTGGCACGCATCCTCCCCAACTGGACCATAACCTACGGCGGACTAGCCAAGCTCAACGCCATGAAGAAAATCTTCAAGAGCTTCAACATCAACCACTCCTACAAGAGTATCTACACCGTAGGCTCATATCAAACCTACACATCATGGATGGAAAGCGTGGGCGGATACGGATTCATAAACGACGTAGCCACCGGCATGCCCACACCCTCCTCCATGTACGACATCTCCACCGTATCGGTCAACGAAAGTTTCGCGCCACTCTTCGGCATCGACATGACCTTCCTCAACAACCTCTCAGCCAAGATAGAATACCGCAAGACTCGAGTCCTCACACTCTCCATGACCAACCTCATGCTCAACGAGACACGCTCCAACGACCTCGTCATAGGACTGGGCTACAAATTGCCGACTTCCGCTTCTCTGCCCCCAAGAAAGCCATAAAATCGCGCAAGACAAGACGCCGCGGGAAAAACGCCGATAACGACCAGACAACCGAGAACAGCAAGAACACGTTAAGGGCAGGCAAATCATCCGTCAGCCACGACCTCAACCTGAGACTTGACATTTCCTTCCGTAACCAGGCATCCCTCAACCGCGACATACAGACCACACTCACACAAGCCACCAGCGGAAACAAAGCCCTGCAGATAAGCTTCACTGCCGACTACGTAGTGTCGCGCTACCTCACACTCACGGGCTACTACAACCGCCAGTCCAACACTCCACTCCTCACCTCTTCGTCCTACCCCACCACCACACAAGACTTTGGTGTAAGCCTCAAGTTCACGCTCAACAGATAAAAAAACATACATTATCCCCCACCTCCCAAGACATCCCTCTATGGGGACTATATACCCAGAAAAGAAATAAGCAGTCAGTCCAGAGCCGACTGCTTTTTCTTTTGCCGCACCATTCAAAGACAAGAATACGAGGCAACCACCATGTCAGAGGTAAAACCTCTTGACAAAAAAGTAAAAAGTTTTGACACGCGATTTTTGGCAAAACAGAACGCAAAATTGAGAAATTTCTGCAAAGATTTTGACTCGCCGAAAATCCAATAAAGAAATTTTCGGATTACTCAAAGTAATTCTGGAATCCAACAAAGAAATTCTGAAATTCCTCAAAGAAATTTTCACGTTTTTGAGGCCAGAAATCTTGAAAAAGTGGCTCGGATTTTCAAAAATCAGACGAAAATCTGAATCTAAATTTTGTATCGCCTTGAACGTCAAGCTTTTCT
>JAFYFI010000128.1 GCA_017543785.1 Alloprevotella sp. | reverse complement strand
GACCGCCTCGGACACGACCAACGCTACGGCATAGACCCCTCCAAGATAAAAGCCGACCTGGGGTGGGAGCCTGAGACAACCTTTGAGGAGGGAATAGAAAAGACGATACTCTGGAACCTGGAGCACCGCGACTGGGTGCAGGCAGTCAGCGGTCCCGACTATCAGGCATACTACGAACAAATGTATGCAGGGCGTTGACCTTTCCCCATAACAATATCGCCAAGCGGCGCGGACGTCACACGGTCCGCGCCGCTTGGCGGTAGAGAGAGGGCAGGGGAAGAAAGCCTCGGAGAGTGGCTTATTATAAAGATTCTCTGAGCTTTATATTATAGAATAATATACATATTTTAATACACGTGCGCGTAGAAAACATTTAAAAAAATTTTGGTTATTTAAGTTAATGTATAATTTTGCGGCGCAAAAACGACGAAAACTATATTCAATTTTTTACTAATCAATTTAATAACACTATGAGAAAGATTACTTCTCTACTTATGCTGCTCCTCATGTGTGTAGGAACAGCAGTTGCCCAGATTACAGACTTGTCTGAACTGGTCTATAACACCAAGACCTATTCTGTCGAGACTGTAGCTGGTTCAAACTATCGTGCCACATCTTCAGGCTACGATCGTAGTGGCTGGTACTCAGCATTTGGTGCTAGCGGCTTGATGTCGTACCGCTCAGCCGGTGTGGCTCGCGACGTTACGTCTGTCAAACAGCAGTTTATTTTTGAAAAAGATGGCAGCGGAAATGTTTACATCTACTCTGTAGGTGCAGGCAAGTATTTGACAAAGGACAACTCCTACAGCGCAACGCCGCAGGATGCTGTCACTATTGTGGCAAATACAAAATATCCTGGTGCGTTTACGTTCTATTTCGATGGAACTCACTACATTAATTCAAATGGTGCTGCTACCATCAGCATTGACGATTGGTCAACCCATGACGATGGTAATGGAGTGTATCTTACTGAGCAGCAGGATGCTTCAACGGCTATTGCTGCTGCTTTTGCTGATGCAAAGCAAGTATGTCTGACGGGTGTTGCTACCTTCCCAACGCAGATACCATCTATCTTTACTGCTGCTGATGTTACCTCGTTCCAGAATGACATCAATGCCGCAACCTCACTTGCAGAGCTTGAAATAATAGACCTTGGTGCTAAGTATGCAACTTTCCTAAACAGATCTTTCGGTACCTATCTGAACATAGGTGCTTCTCAAGCCGCCCGTAGCTCTGATGCTACTAACAGTGTGATAGTCATAAAGCCTAATCTTGATGGTAGTTTCTATCTGCAGGGCTACATTACCAAAACTTACCTTGGTAATGTTGCAACGAGCCAGGCTATTCCAACAACTGCTAATCCCACTGTTAAGTTCCAGGCCCAAGTAGCAGATGGTAGCTATATCTGTGTTCGCCCTACTGGCAGTTCTAATGGCTATAATTTCGTACACTTCGGAGGCAGTGGCGTTGTAGGTTGGGAAGTAAATAACTATGCTTCTCAGTTTACCATTGCCGAGGCAACAATACCTGTAACTGTCAGCTACGTTGTTAAGCAAAATGGTGCAGAAATCTGGCGCACCACAGAAGCTGCTACTGCAGGTGATATCATAACAGAATTCCCTGCAGATTTACAGCGTGATTACACAACATTGAGCTACCCTGTAGCTTCTTATACCGTTACGGGTGATGCAGACCAGGAGTTCGTAGCCAACATCGAAAGTTTCACTCCTCCTTTCACCTTGTCAACCGACTATGCCTCGGCAACTTGGTACCTCATTCGCCAGCATGCATCTTATACTACTCCAGCCGTTTACACTAATGGAGATGCTATAGTTTGGACAAACGATGGTGGAACATCCTACACATCCGAACGCCTGTTTGCTTTCATGGGCGACCCATACAACGGCATTAAGGTTATCAACAAAGCGGCCGGCGAAGGTAAATATCTCACAAATACCAACCCCGCTACGATGACTACTACAGCCTATGGCTGGATGCTGAAGCGGCAGACTGCCGATTATGGAAAGACAGGTGCCTTTGGCCTTTTCAATACAGCAAACAATCAGTATCTGAATTCTCAGGTAGGTACACTGAAATATTGGGGCGCATTCGACCAGGGTTCAACTTTATGGGCAGAGACCACTCCAAATACTCCTAATTATGATCAACTCGTTGCGCTCACACAGCCATGGATTGAGGCAGCTGCGGAACATGCAGACGAATATTTCCAACTCTCTTCTACAGGTACTGCTGTCAACGACTTCATGACAGCACTAACTCAGGCTCAGGAAAACGCTGCCAACAATATCGATATGACAGATGCAGAATACAATGCAGCTGTTGAGAACTTCAATGCAGCTATCGTTAAGCCTCAAAACGGTTACTATCGCTTGAAGAACAAGCAATATGGCAACTACATGACAGTGACTGCAGAAGGCAAACTTGCTTCTGCTACTACTGAGAATGCATTGGCAGTTGGTGGAGATCTCGGTACTATATTCTATGTAACAGAGCGTAGCGCAGGTTACTTCAACTTTGCGTCACAGGGTCTGAACGGAGCTGTTGCTTCTGAAAGCACCCAGGTTAATGCCGACGGAAATCCTCATGGCTTCTATCTCCGCACCTCTATTCCTGGTTATGGATACATTCAGACTGCTTCAGGTGCACGTAGCTGCTATCATGAGGATTCTTCTGGTCGTATCGTAGGTTGGGGCATCGGTGCAGAAGCAACACACTGGACATTTGAACCAGTAGAGGATTATACCATTGCTCTTAACTCATTCGAAGGAAAGGGTTATGCTACTACTTACCTTCCTTTCGCAGCAAGTTTCGATGCTTCTAAGGTTGTTCCTTACACAATATCAAAGAATACAGCTGGCGATTTGGCTATCTACACTTCTATTGACAGCAACCAAGTTCCTGCTGGCACAGGTGTGCTCCTTATCAGCGATGCTGGCGAAACAAGCGTAACGGCTACAATCATCTCCAGCGCAGCAGCTGTTGAAAACAATGAGCTCGTTGGTCACTACCTCGCAGCCGAAGAATCCGATGCCCTCGTGCTTAACGTTGTGAACAATACTATTGGTTTCTATAGCCTGGCTTCTGGTTCTACGCTTTCTCCTAACCGTGCATTCATCAACAATGCAGGCGGTAGCATCCGTGGACTACAGCTCGTTGCTGCTGGCTCAGCTACTGGCATCCAGAATGTAGAGACTAAGGCCCAGGACGCTAAGATCTACGACCTCCAGGGTCGTCGCGTTCAGAACGCCCAGAAGGGACTCTATATCGTTAATGGTAAGAAAGTCATCCTCTAAGTTTTATAAATAAAAAAGTTTGGTCAGTGGCGGGAAGCAATCCTGCTCACCGCCCTGACATACTTTAAGTCATAAACGAAAAAATATATTATACGACAATGAAGACATACATGACACCTTCTGTGAAGGAACTTACCATTTTGAACAGCGAAATGCTCTGCGTGAGCGGCAACATGGTTGTTGACCCAGGCCAGGAGGTTACCGACGGCTGGGCACGCAAAGGCGGCTGGAAGGCAGAGCTTTGGACTGAGGAAAAAGACGACGAGGAAGAAAATTAATTCCCCAAAGGACTTTTTCCTCTAAGGATAATAAAAAATGAGGACGCACCTACAACAGGCTGCGCCCTCATTTTTTTTTATAAGAGGGAAGGGTGGCTAGATTTTCTAGATATTTCTAGAGTTTATAGAGATTCTAGAGTTTCTAGAACTTCTAGGGTTTCCAGCCTTTTGGCTCTCTCCTGAAAAATCAAATTATGCTACAAATCAAACCTACATTTTGCTCTTCAATAAATATTATATATTTTTGCGCTATAAAGTGTTCTGAATATGAAACAAATACTACGCTTTTTCCTTTGTATGTGTCTTGTAGTGACAAGCGCACAAGCCATGCCGCCGCGCGGACAGTTCCCTATAGTTCGCCAACAGCCAGATGGAACAAAAATTATCTTGCTTAGGCATGCTTCCTGCAACGGTGTGGTCTATACCACGCAGGACGGCAAAGCCGTGAGCCTGGCAGCCGATGGCAGCTACCGCTATTTGGTTGCCGCAGAGGGCGGACTGCGCCTCTCGGAGATGCTGGCACACGAAGCCTCGCAGCGCACAGACGTTGAGGCAGACTTCGTAAAGCTCAATGCCCTGAGTACACGCGAAATCCTTGACTTTAATGTTGAGCACAAAGCTCCTGCCCTAAGGTCGCAGGCGCTCAATGACGACGGACTGGGCACATACGGACAGTCTGCACTGGGAGCAGTGAATAGTATCGGCGTGCACCGCATACCTGTCCTGATGGTTGAGTTTCCCGACGTTTCATTCCAAGACTATACTACTGCCGAGAAAATCCAGCGTCAGCTCACAGAGCAAGGCTACAAAGACGAGCCTATGGCTAAAGGCAGCGCACGCGACTATTTTCTGAAGCAAAGCCAGGGCATGTTCGACCCGCAGTTTGAAGTGCTAGGACGTGTCAAGGTTTCGAAAAATAGAGCCTACTATGGGCAAAACACTTCGACAAGCAGTAATAAAAATATCAATCAGTTTGTGAAAGAAGCCATAGATAGTGCTCTGGTTCACGGAATAGACCTTTCTCCATATGTTGACCCTAGCACTAACGGCGTTCCTCTCGTGTCGCTCATCTATGCAGGCCGTGGAGAGGCAACTTCGTTCGAGACAGGCTGCGAAGACTTTATTTGGCCGCACTTCAAGACTCTGAGCTATACTCCCAAAGGAAAGTCCTATAACGTGAGAAGCTATTTCGTGGGTAACGAACTTATGTGCAACTACGAAGGTGTCTATGACGATACGGGAAAACTTATAGATATCGTTCCCATAGAAAATACTGACCATATGATGGGTATAGGCATCTTTATCCATGAGTTTGGACACGCTCTCGGACTCCCCGATTTCTACTGCACAACCTATAGCCACACTGAGACTGGTATGGGAGGACTCTCCGTGATGGACTACGGCGGCTACCTCTTCGACACCTACTGCCCGCTGGGCTATAATGCCTATGAACGCAACTTCATGGGCTGGCTCAAACTGACTGAACTCACAGAGCCCGGCAACTATAACCTCTATGCCTTCGACGATGAAAATGCTGGGCCGACGGCATACATCATTCGCAACGACAACAACCAGAAAGAGTATTTCATCTTGGAAAACCGTCAGCCTACGGATTATACGCCTAAAGCTTATGGCACGGGTCTCTTCGTGGTGCATGCCGACTACGACGCTACTGCATGGCGCCTGAACAATCTGAACAACGACCCCACCCACTTGCGCATGACATATATTCCTGCCGACAACGGAAAGGAGTACAACTACGACTCAGCGCCGGCAGAATTCCGCGGAAGTTTCTATCCCTATAAACAAACTGTCACCGACGGTCAAGGAAATCCAATCACCGACGGCCAAGGAAATCCAATTGTGATTCTTAATGACTCTCTCACGCAAAACTCTGTTCCTAACGACATGGTATATACTGGTGGGCACATGAACAAGCCCATCTACAATATAACCGTCAGCGAGGAAGGGGTGGTGAACTTTGATTTCATCAAGCGTTCCGATTCAGAGCCCACAGCCCTGCAGACAATAACTGCCAGCAAGCCGCGACGCGACCAGATTTTCGACTTGCAGGGCCGCAGAATAAGCAAAATGCAACGAGGAGTTTACATTAAAAACGGAAAGAAAGTCATTAAGTGAATTTGGACTTAAAAAAACATGTATTTTTTTTCGTTATTTAGAATAACTTGTATATTTGCAGTCGCTTAAGTAAAGCATGAACGAGTAACCAATTACTAGACATGAAAAAATATACTTACCCACGTATTACTGTTATTGAGCTTTCATCAGCAAGAAGCTTTGCAGACCAATTCAGTCTGGTCGAAGATGAAGGTGGCGAACAGTGGGGCCGCAAGAAGTCCGATGAATTCGGAAATAAAGGTGTTGGCGGCAAGCTTTGGGAGGACATGAAATAAAGCCTCACTAAGACAAATACACTAAAATCTAAACTAGAAAAATACACAAGAAGATATCAGTTGCAAGAATGCAATTGATGTTTTCTTGTGTGTGTTTTATATATGTATCGTGAGGAGACGCTTTCAGCTATAGAACTATAGTCTCTTACCTATATAATACCAGCAACTTCATTTGTGAGTTGCACAAATTCTTTCACACTAAGTTGCTCAGGACGCCGTGTAAGTTCCGGGCGTGCGAGGAAAGCCGAAAAATCCTTTTTAGGACTAAGTGAGCGCAGCACAGGGCGCAGGCTCACGCGCAGCATCTTGCGGCGTTGCTGGAACGTGCCTTTTACTATGTTTCGCAGGAGCTTTTCGCTGCAGCCGCAGTCGGTCACTTCGTTGCGCGTCATGCGTATCACAGCACTGTCAACCTTGGGCGGTGGATTGAAAACACCTGGCGGCACTTTGAAAAGCAACTCAATATCGTACCAAAGCTGCAGGAGTACGCTCAGTATGCCGTAAGCCTTTGTGCCAGGTTTCGCTGCAATGCGTTCTGCCATTTCTTTCTGAATCATTCCGGTGCAGCACGGGATGATGTTGCGGAACTCTATGACGCGGAAGAATATCTGCGAAGAAATGTCATAGGGATAATTCCCTGTCAGCACAAACTGTTCCCCATCGAAGACTTTTGTCAGGTCCATCCTGAGGAAATCCTCGCCCAGTATTCTGTCGGAGAGTTTTGGCCAGCGGTTGTTTAGGTATTCCACGCTCTCGCGGTCTATCTCCACTACTTTCAGTTCCCTCTCTTTCTCCATCAGAAATTGTGTCAGTACTCCCATGCCAGGTCCTACTTCAAGTATGGGCAGCGAAGGGCAGGCATCCACGGTGTCGGCAATGCGCTGGGCAATGGAGAGGTCGGTCAGGAAATGCTGGCCAAGGTTTTTCTTTGGTTTTACGGATTTCATTTGCAAATGAGCTGAGGGAAATTTTCTTAGTCAAAGGCTTTTTCTGACTACAAATTTAGGCAAAAACGTAAGGAATTACGAATAAATCAGTAATTTCGCGCTGTAAGATGAAGAAAGTTCTTAACATACTCGTCCCATTCGCCTTGGCATTAGGTATATTGTGGTGGATGTATCGCGGCACCGATTGGCGCAGTTTTATGCAGACCATCCGTGACGAGATGTCGTGGGGCTGGATGCTTTCCTCGCTCATCTTTGGTGTCTTGGCTCAGCAGGTGCGTGCCTGGCGCTGGCGCTTGGCTCTGGAGCCTTTGGGCGAAAAGCCTCGCCGCTCCACTACCGAGGATGCCATCTTCCTCTCCTATGCCACAAGTCTTGTCGTGCCCAGGGTAGGCGAGGTGATGCGTTGCGGTTCGCTTCAGCGCAGCGATGGTGTGCCCTTTGCTAAAAGTCTGGGCACCGTCGTAACCGAGCGCATAGTCGATTCCATAATGATAGTGCTGCTTACCAGCCTGGCCTTTATGAGTCAGATACCAGTGTTCCTGAAGTTTCTGCACACCACCGGTACGGATATCCATTCCCTGCTCTCGCGTTTCACGGCAACGGGCTACGTAGTTACGGCAATATGCCTTGTGGCTGCCCTAGCCGCAGGAGTGTTCATCGTGAACAAATATGTGCGGCGCGGTCGCGACCTGTTGCGCGACTTGCGTTCAGGCATTCTCTCGCTAAAGGACGTCAGGAGTCTGCCCCTGTACCTCTTCTACAGTCTGCTGATATGGGTTTGCTACTTCCTTCACTTCTATGTGGCATTCTTCGCCTTTGACTTTACGTCTGTAGTCAGCCCTACAGATGCCTTTCTGATATTCTGCATAGGCTCCTTTGCAGTATTGGTGCCCACCCCCAACGGCGCCGGACCTTGGCATTTTGCAGTCAAGACAATGCTCGTACTTTTATATCCCACCCTTATTTCCGAAACTCAGGCAATACTTTTTGCACTCACGGTGCATACCATCCAGACCGGGCTCGTCATTTTGCTCGGAGCATGGGCTTGGGCACATCTGAGCATGAATAAGAAAAAAAGATAATCACAACATAAAAAACACTTAAAACCTATATAACCATGAGTGAAATTAAAAATCTTCAGCCGCAGGCAGTTTGGAAAAACTTCGACCTGCTGACACAGGTTCCGCGACCAAGCGGTCATTTGGAAAAAGTTCAGAAATTCCTCCTTGATTGGGCAGCCGAACACAAGATAGAGGCATTTAAGGACGAAGCAGGCAACATCATTATGTACAAACCTGCCACGCCTGGATATGAAGACCGCAAAATGATAACCCTGCAGGGACACATGGACATGGTGCCGCAGAAGACAGCCGAAAGCACGCACAACTTTGAGACCGACCCCATACAGACCTACATCGACGGCGAATGGGTAAAGGCAAAGGGAACCACTCTGGGCAGTGACGACGGCATGGCAATCGCCACTATCATGGGTATCTTCGAGGACGACAGTATTCCTCACGGATCTCTGGAGGGCTTCATCACTTCCGACGAAGAAACAACGATGTATGGCGTTGAGCACATGGCAGCCGACACCCTGAAAGGTGAGATTCTCCTCAACCTCGACAATGAGACTGAGGGTCAGATGATAGTAGGCTCGGCAGGCGGTGTGAACCAGACTGGAGAGTTGGAATATCAGGAAGAAGCCACCGACGAGGGTGACGTAGCCGTGAAGATAACCATAAGCGGACTCCTTGGCGGGCATAGCGGACTTGAAATCAACGAAGGACGTGCCAATGCCAATAAGCTCATGGGGCGTCTCGTGCAGGATGCCATGGCAAACTTCGAGGCATGCCTTTGCTCCTGGCATGGAGGCAATATGCGCAATGCCATTTGCTCACGCTGCGAGGTAGTCCTTTCGCTACCCAAGGAGAATGTCGAGGCACTCAAGGAAGAATGTATTGCCGACTGGCAGCGCATCTTCAGCGACGAGTTCGCCGTAGTGGAGAAGAACCTCAAGGTAGAGGTCGAGGATGTTCCCCGTCCCGGGAAACAAGTTCCCACCGAGATAGCCGACAACCTTGTCAACGCCATTTGTGCTTGCCACAACGGCGTGATGCGTATGATTCCCGAAGTGCCGCATATTGTCGAGACAAGTTCAAATATAGGTGTCATCGAGATTTGTGGCGGCAAGGCAAACATCGTCATCCTGGTGCGCAGCAGCCGCGACTCTATGCGCGATTGCTGTTCAGAGGCTATCGAGAGCGCTTTCTCCATGGCAGGAATGAAGGTGAGCTACGACCATGCCTATCCCGCATGGCAGCCCAATCCTAACAGCGAGATAGTCGAGCTTATGTCGAACATCTACGAAGAGCTCTTCGACCAGGATGCAGGTGTTGAGGTAGTGCATGCCGGTCTGGAGTGTGGCGTCATAGGAGCCAAGTATCCTAAGATGGATATGGTGAGCTTTGGTCCCACGCTTCGCAGCCCGCACACTCCAAACGAGCGCTGCTTCATCCCCAGCGTGGATAAGTATTGGCGCTTTGTGCTCGAGACACTCAAGCGTGCCCCGAAGAAGTAAAGACTCCTGAAAACATTTTCGATAAAAACGCGCCGCAGCGGACCGTCTCTTCGCTGCGGCGCTTCTTTTTTGCCTTTCTGCTGTCCACGACAGGGCTTTTGGCACGGATGCCTTTCTCTGCTTTGGAGTATAGAAAGTTTTTAGGTATCTTTGCCCAGAAATCTGATTGAAAGAAAAGCTTATGGATAACTTTTTAGAAGTTCACAATATCGTTAAGCGGTTTGCCAGTCATACGGCGCTCGACGATGTCAGTCTCAGTGTGCCGCGCGGAAAGGTGTTCGGCTTGCTTGGTCCCAATGGAGCCGGCAAGACTACTCTCATACGCATCATCAACCGTATCACTGCGCCCGACAGCGGCGAGGTGGTCTTCGACGGTCACCAATTCTGCCTCGACGATGTGCGCCAGATAGGCTACCTGCCCGAGGAGCGCGGACTCTACAAGAAAATGAAAGTTGGCGAGCAGGCAATCTACCTGGCACAGCTCAAGGGACTCTCGGCTGACGAGGCCAGGCGCAGGCTGGCAGTATGGTTCAACAAGTTTGATATAATGCCCTGGTGGAACAAAAAACTCGAAGAACTCTCCAAGGGCATGCAGCAAAAGGTGCAGTTCATCATCACTATACTCCACGAGCCGCAGCTACTCATCTTCGACGAGCCTTTCTCAGGCTTCGACCCCGTCAATGCCGAGCTGCTGAAGAAGGAGATACTCGCCCTGCGCGACAAGGGGCATACCATCATCTATTCCACTCACAACATGGCAAGCGTGGAGTACGTATGCGACGAAATAGCCCTCATCAACAAGTCGAAAGTGGTTCTTACGGGCAATGTGCTTGATGTGAAGAAAGGTTTCCGCACCGGACTTTACGAGTTGCTCACCATCAAGGGCGAGCTACAGCACCGCCCCGAACACTATGCCATACTCAGCCAGGAGAACATAGGCGGTGCTACGCGCTATCTGCTTCAGAAAGACGAGCATCTCACCAACAGCGAACTCATAGCCATGGTGTGTGGCGATGTGGAAATAAGGAATTTCTCCGAACAGCTGCCTAGCATGAATGACATATTCCTCAAGGTAGTGGCAGAGAAATAGGCTCTCCCTTCTACACTCTAAAAAAACCAAATTCAAAGAAGACGATGAACAAGATATTCATAATAATAAAGCGCGAGTTTCTGACGAGGGTGAAGAAGAAGTCTTTCATCCTGCTAACCATTCTCATGCCTTTCATCATGGCTGCTCTTGTGGTAGTGCCCCTCTGGCTCGCCACCCTCAATGATTCTGAGCAGAAAAACGTGGCTCTCATCGACACCACAGGCAAGTACTTCCAGAGTCTGAAGGACACCAAGAGCTATCACTTCTTTACGGCGCCTGAGATGTTGCCCGAGTTCCGAAGCGACACCTCCAATGTGCAGGCTGTCATCTCTATCACCGATGACCTCGTCAAGAGCCCTAAAGCCATAACGATGTATAGCCGTGAGGAAATCTCGGCAGACTTGCTTTCCTATGTCGAAAGCAGCATCAACGAGCAGGTGCGCAAGGATAAGCTCGCTGCCAGCGGCATTAGCAACCTCGACAATATCATCCAGGACGTGCAAGCCACACTCTCGGTGAGCACCGTGAAGTGGAACGACGACGGCGAGGAAACGAGCTCCAACACAGGCATAGCCATAGCCGCAGGGTTCATCTTTACGTTCCTCATATATATGTTCGTGATGAGCTATGGCAGCATGGTGATGCAGAGTGTCACGGAGGAAAAGACCAATCGCATTGTCGAGCTCATGGTGTCGAGCGTGAAACCCTTCCAGCTCATGATGGGAAAGATCATAGGTATAGCGCTCGTAGGCTTTGTGCAGCTTTTCATCTGGGGCATAATGCTGTCCGCCATCCTTATGGTGGCAGGGGCTGTCTTCGGTGCCGACGCCACGATGTCTGCCGCCACAGCCAGCCCTGGCATGGGAGCCATGAATATGCCTGGCGGTGCAGTGCCAGAGATTAGCGAGAAAGCCGAGATGATGCAAGCTCTGGTCAATCTGCCCTATGCCGAAATCATCATCATGTTCATACTGATGTTCATAGGCGGCTACCTGCTCTATGCCAGCTTCTTTGCTGCTGTGGGAGCTAGTGTCAACGAGCCCGAGGACACCTCGCAGTTCATGATGCCCATGATTTTCATAATGATTTTCGGACTCTATGCAGCAATGTATAGCGTGGAGAATACCAATGGTCCCCTGGCTTTCTGGAGCAGCCTGTTCCCTCTCACGTCGCCCATTGTCATGATGGTGCGCATACCTTTCGGCGTGCCCTTGTGGCAGGAACTGCTCAGCATACTGCTACTCTATGCCACAGCCCTGGCGTTCGTATGGCTTGGCGGAAAAATCTACCGCGTGGGAATCCTTATGTATGGCAAGAAGCCTACTATCAAGGAAATGATAAAATGGATAAAGTATAAGTGATTGTAGGTAAATACCCGGTCTTGATACAGCAAGGGGAGGACTTTTAAGTAAGTCTTTCCCTTAGTGTTTGTCAGAACGCCGCAGCAACAGCTTTTTGGTTGGGCAGCGAAGGATTTTCATGTAAGAAGATAAACGCAGTCTTTGTCAAAATCCTTTATCCGCGACCCCCTGTTTTTGAGCTCGAAAAACGGGCATAAAAATCATCTCCGAAAATTTTGGTCCGAAAAATGCCCGTTTTTCGCAATTTACGGAAACATTTGAGTTTCAGACAGATATAAAAATTAAGCTCGGATTTTCGTTTGATTTTTGAAAATCCGAGCCACTTTTCTGCGATTTTTCCGCCCAAAAACGTGAAAATTTCTTTGAGGAATTTCAGAATTTCTTTGAG
>JAFYFI010000127.1 GCA_017543785.1 Alloprevotella sp. | reverse complement strand
GGATAATCTCGTGGCTCTCCTCCACACTCTTGTGGGGTGCCCATCCTGCACGAGGACCTACATCAGGATCGGAAGCCCATTTGTACAGCACTTCCGCATCGCTGTCGCGCCAAGGGCGTAATATAATGCGATTTGTTTCCATTGTTATTCTATTCTTTTGATATTATCGTTTTTTTCCATGCTTTCAGGAAAGCCGAGCGTGAGCAGGCTCGACCCCAATGGCATAGATTACAGCATCCTCTGTCAGTAATCCACGCTTAGCTGCCCATGATTTCAAGAAACATAGTTACCTTTCATGGATGCAAAGAGTTACTCGTCAACATCCCATAGTTTGTGCTTATTTGTACCCATATCTTTCTTAGTTTTTCCTGTATGAAACAGACCTTTCCGCAAAATGCGAAAAACGGGCATTTTTCGGACCAAAAATTTCGGAGATGATTTTTATGCCCGTTTTTAGAGCTCAAAAACAGGGGGTCGCGGATAAGGGATTTTGACAATTGGAGCTTCCCAGGCTTTAGGGCAGCAATATGTTTTTATGAAAAATCTTCCTTGTTGTTCTTTCCGGGGTGCAGGTCCATCCAGTGCTGTATGAAGTTAAACGCCTCCAACCCTGCCAGTACGAGGAAGGTAGCAGCTATGGATATGGCATACATACCGCCGCCACATGCCAGTCCGATGGCTGCCGTCACCCAGATGCCTGCAGCCGTAGTGAGTCCGCTCAGCACGTTGTCGCTCTTGCGGAAGATGATGGTGCCTGCACCGATGAAGCCTATGCCGCTGACTACCTGAGCAGCCACACGCGAAACGTCCCAGCGCTGCTCCGGCATGTTCATGGCGTCGGAAAAGCCATAGGCAGACACAATCATGAACAGAGCCGAACCAAGAGCTACAAGGAAGTGTGTGCGAAAACCAGCTTCCTTGGCGCGAGATTCGCGTTCCAGTCCGATGGCGCCTCCGAGAAAGGCTGCAAGGAAGATGCGTAGAATGAGTTCCCAGGTCATAAAGGAAAAGTGTATGATGAAGTTTGTTTGAAGATGCCTTTGTCAATCTCTTTGCAAAGATAGTCAAAAGATACAGCACCACAAAAGCCTTCAGTTCGTTGCTTTTATTTTATCTTTGTCAACGATATGCAAAAACAAATCCAACTTCGCCTTCGTCCTGAGGAAGCCTATCAGACAACCCTGTTGCGCGAGAGTATAGCTCAGAGCTTAGGTGTGTCACAGCGTGAAATAACCGAGTTCCGAATCCGTCGCCGCAGCATCGACGCACGTCAGCGCAGAGTGATGGTGAATATCTCGGCAGATGTATATATCGGCGAGCATGCCCCTCAGCTCGACTACGAGCCAGTGGCTTATCCCAATGTGGAGCAAGGTCAGAGGGTGATAGTCGTAGGTGCTGGTCCCGGCGGACTGTTTGCCGCGTTGCGCCTCATAGAGCTCGGGCTCTGTCCCATTGTGCTGGAGCGTGGCAAAGACGTACACGAGCGCAAGCGCGACCTGGCGCAGATTTCCAGAGCCCACAACGTGAACCCGGAGAGCAACTATAGCTTTGGCGAGGGTGGGGCAGGAGCATATAGCGACGGAAAACTATATACACGCTCCAAGAAACGCGGCAATGTGGACAAGATACTCCGTGTGTTCTGTCAGCACGGGGCATCCACGGAAATCCTCATCGACGCTCACCCACACATAGGAACCGACCGCTTGCCTGCCGTCATAGAAAAGATGAGGCAGCAGATTATTGCTAGCGGCGGAGAAGTACACTTCCAAACTCGCGTTGACCGCCTGCTCACCGAAAGCGGGAAGGTGGTGGGCTGTGTTGCAGCCAACGGAGAGAGTTTCATGGGTCCCGTCATTCTGGCTACGGGCCACAGTGCACGCGACGTTTACCGAAACCTTCACACTATGGGTATAAGTATGGAGGCAAAAGGCATTGCCGTAGGAGTGCGCCTGGAACATCCTTCTCAGCTCATCGACAGCCTGCAGTATCATAGCCGCAATGGACGAGGGCGCTTTTTGCCTTCAGCCGAATATACCTACACCCGACAGGTTGACGGCCGGGGAGTATATTCTTTCTGCATGTGTCCCGGTGGGGTAGTGGTGCCGGCTGCCAGCGGCCCAGAGCAGGTAGTAGTGAACGGCATGAGCCCTGCAAGCCGAAACGGACGCTGGAGCAACAGCGGCATGGTAGTGGAAGTGCTGCCCGAGCATGTTGAAGTCAGGGAAGGCACCCCGGCGGTGATGCGTGTCATGGATTTTCAGGAACAACTGGAGCGGTTGGCATGGCAGCAGGGCGGTAGGCGTCAGACTGCGCCGGCACAACGCATGACAGACTTCGTCAACGGCAGACTCAGCAGCGACCTCCCACCGAGCAGCTACACTCCCGGGCTGTTGGCTTCTCCGCTCCATTTCTGGCTGCCCAGGGATATAGCCTCGCGTTTGCAGGAAGCCTTCCGCGCCTTTGGAAGGAGCAGTCATGGATTCCTTACGCGCGAAGCAACCGTCATAGGTGTGGAGACGCGTACCTCAGCACCTCTGCGCATTTTGCGCGACCCTATGTCGCTGTTGTCGCCCTCGCTCGACGGGCTCTTCCCCTGTGGCGAAGGAGCAGGCTATGCCGGCGGTATAGTCTCGGCAGCCATCGACGGCGAGCGCTGCGCTGAGGCTGTGGCTAAATATTTAGGCATTTCTTGAAAAAAGCAATACCACTCCGAAAACAACGCCTGAAAACATATTTTTTGGAAATCCAAAAAACTTTTGCCTGCACCACCTTTTCCAAATTATTTTCCATACCTTTGGCGAAACATCATTTTCTGAAGACAAAAATCATAACAATATACCAATGAAAAAACTACGTTCCTTTTTCCTGCTGGCTTTTTTGACTATTGCAGGAGTAATGGCAGGACAGAACTCGTGGACTATCTCCGTCACTCCAAGCGGCTCGCGCGGAGGATATTTTGAGATGGCGTCAGGCGAGTCACAACATCAGGTGAACTATAGCACCACATGGCCCTCTGAAGGTCTGGTCCCTACCTATTACATCCATTTCCCGAAAGGCAGTTTCCAGATAACCTCGTCTAATGCCTCCAACGTACTTGCTACGATGGTGGAGATGAACCACGAGACTACACGCGTCAACGAAGCCGACGCCCGCAGCTTTACGCTCGTCTGCCCCAAAGAGTCGTGGTACCGACTCAAACTCACAGGAGGCACCCAAGGCACAACGATACGCGACTTTGTGGTTACGCAGACCAGCGAGACCGTGTCGGGTATCAATTCCAACGTGTTCCTTGCCGATTGGCGTTCCATACCCTCGCTCCACCTCAACGGATTTCAGTCAACAGACGATACCATGCCCACAGGCGAGGCTTTCGACTGGGCATACGACGAAGTGCTGATACCCGAGAATGCCGACTTCCTCGGCACCTACGTGGAGAGCTTTGGCTGGGGCGGCGAGGCAAAAGGATATATGGGAATACAGAACAATGGCGGAAACGGAGCCCTTGACGGCAGGACAATAATCTTCTCCTCATGGGATAATGGCGATACCGACTCCGACCCCAACCTTGCCGACTTCAAACGTAGTGGCATTATCAATACAGGCACTGCCGACCGCGTGACAGCCGAACGCTTTGGCGGCGAAGGCACAGGAACGCACATCATCCTCAACGGTAGGCTCTGGAAGGCTGGTAAGTGGGTGAAATTCCTCGTCAACAGCCGCCCAGAACAAATCTTGCTCAACGACGGCACGAAGTTTAATAACACCCTGCTCTCAGCCTGGTATAAGGCAGAGGACGTAGATGACGACTGGAAATACATAGGCACTATGCGCTCTGCCAATGCCAGCACCTACGTTGACCCCTCCAATGCTTTCCTCGAAGAATACACGCGCGGTAACAACTCACAGGGCAATAAGGCACATAAGGCCTACTACAGACGCATCTTTACAAAAGCCATGCAAAGCGGAAAGTGGCACAACCGCAACTCCTTCTGGTTTGGACATACCGATGGCGGTAGCGGCAATTGTGCGCGTGGCGACACCTACCAGGGAATGGTGAACGACTATCAGGGCGAGGCTGCAATATACATGGAGAGCGGTGGCTACGGTCGCGTTTCAAACTCCTCCTCCAACGCACTTCTGCCACTTCTCAGTGCAAAGAACATCGTTCCTACCGACCAGAAACTGCGCGAGCTCGTAGAACGAGATGTAATACCTGCTATCCAGCTGCAAGATGAGCAACGCATGGAGATAGCTCTCAAAAACTCCCTCGTACAGCTCGACCAGACAGAGTGGACCGTGACAGCCTTCAGCTCACAGGAGACCAGCGGCGAAGGAACCAACGGACGCGCGTCGCAGACCATAGACGGAGACCCCACAACCTACTGGCACTCTGCTTGGCAGAGCGGTTCAAGCAACTATACCCACTCACTTACGCTGAAACATACCGACGGCACTAAGGCAAACATAGACAAGATAAGCATCAACTATGGCAGTCGTGGGTCAAACTATCGGGCAAAGAATGTAACCGTGCGCATTAGCGACGGCGGCTCAATATGGAGAACCGTAGGCACCTTTGAACTCGAAGATGCTGCTATACAGACTATAGACCTGGGCTCTACCGTAAGCTCCGTCAACCTGAAACTCGATTTTACAACTCCGCAAGTAGTAGGTCAGCGCTACATGGCAATCCATGAAATAACGTTCCTCGGCAAATCGCTGGAGGGAATAAAGGCCTTGGCAGCAAAATATCTCTCCACTGCCGACCAGTTCAATGGCTACAGCACTGCCGACCTGGCAAACCTGAAAGCCGTCAGCGAAAACCCCGAAAGCACATATGACGACTATCAGCAAGCACTTATAGCACTTTCCCAAAACGGAAAAGTGCTGAAATACAGTGATATCACAAAACTCGTATCCCTATCAGCCGAGCGAGCCTATGTCATTCGCAATAAGCATGGCCTTGGCGACATCGTAGCCACCAGCACTGACGCCACCGCGCCCACACTGCGCAACGGAGACAGAAGCTACTACGAAGCCAACTCTAAGCCAAATGCTGATGCCTACTGCTCCAGCGCCGGCATCACGCAGCCAACGACAAACTGGATGATAGTGCAGGCCAAGGGAGCCGACGAGGGATACTACTATATATATAATATAGGTATAGGAAAATACCTTTCCGTTGCCACAAGTGGAATAGAAAACACCTTCTCTGAAACACCCACAGCTTTCCAGATTGCACGCACGTCGGACTACTTCACCATTCGCCGTCGCAATGCCCAATATGGAAGTTCTGGCACAGCCGGTGCCTATCTCTCTGCTCAGCCGCAGAACGGAGAAGATACTGCCCTGGGGCGCAGTGCCGTTTCGGACAATGGAGCTCAGTGGCTCATTTACGACAACTACAGCCTGACGCCCGAAGAAGATATGGTGTGGGATGTTCGTATAGACGCCGGACTGCGCAGCTCTTCAGAGCGAACAGGCGACAAAGAGTATTTGCCCGTGACGTGGATCATCAAAGACGCCAATGGCAATGAAGTATATAGAGTAGGTCCAACCATGCACGAATACGGTTCTACCATAACAAAACTACCCTCCGAAGTATCCGTATTCAAAAATCGTTTCATAAGCTTCCTCGGAGAAGAGAATCTGAGTATCGTGGTTGAGCAGGCGCGCGACGTAAATCTCGTATATAGATGGAACGGACCTTTCAGCCTGTCGTCGGGAAACAGCATAAAGTACTATGATCTGAAATTCCCCAATTCCAACAAGTATCTTTCAGCCTCGGGCTCCTCACCCTACAAACTCACCGACAACCGCGCCGGAAATGCCTACCGTTGGTTCTTCCAGGGCGACCCATTCCGCGGCATTACTATTCATCCGGCAACCTCGCCCTCTAAAGGCTTGCAGGCAACAAACCTCAACCTGAATGGCACAGCCGGACCTTCGCTCACCACTACACCTACCGCCTTCGAGTTCTATAAATGGAATCCCGAAGACCCCGAGGATATGAGTTTCTGCATACGTGTGCCCGAAGCAAACTATTTCCTGAACAACTATCAACTGAAGAACAAACTCTACTATTGGAGTAGCGGAGTAGGCGATGCCAACTCACGCATAGAAGCCGAGGAACTGTTCCCTGCCGACGGATACTATCGCCTTGCGTCGATGGGCAATCCAGCCAACTGGCTGACCGTTTCCGATGACGGAACTCGCCTCACCACACTCTCGGGAGCCAACATAGCCATAGGTTCACAACTTGCCTATGCCGACCCCTCCACTATATGGCGCATTACCGAACAAAGCGACCTTACCTATCAACTCTCGGCAAGAGGCGTCTATGCAAAGTCTCAGACCCTGAGAGACACAGCCATACCCACCTCTGCCGACAAGAGCGGAGCATACGGATGCCGCCTGCGTCGCATGGCAGACGATACGTGGACCATTCAGTTTGGACCTGGTGAAAACGATTATCTGGTCAACTCAGAGGAGCACAAGTCGAGCACTGCGGCAGCTGGAGTAGTTACAGGCTCTGTCGAAGAAAATGGAAACAATTCCCACTGGTACATCTTCGATGCCCAGGACTATTATCTTCCTCTCGCGCAGACCGACGACAACGGAGCAACCTATGCTGCGGCATACCTGCCCTTTGGGTATTCTGTTCCCTCTGAAGTGTCAGCCTACACTGTCACTGTCAATAATGACGACGAGACCGCAGAGGCTCATAAGCTGAAGAATGATGTACCTGCGCAAACAGGCGTTGTGATATGTAGTCCAGAAGGTAGCGAGAACGTATTGCTCACACTGACCACAAATCCGCGAACCATTCTCGACGCCAGCCTTTTTTCTGCCAACCAACTCACAGGAGCGTGTGTTGACGTAGCTGGTTCCGACGAAGACTTTGCCCTTGTGTTCTCTTCCGGCAATGCTGCCTTCTATCCTATCGAGGCAGTGCTCAGCGAAGGTAAGATACCCTCCTATACTGCCTATCTGCCATCTTCCATAGTTCCCGAAGGAGCAGCAGTTCTGCCATTGTTGCGCGACGATGTAGCAACGCAAATAGAAAAAGTGGAACTCGACGTGCAACCCACCGACAGAGTCTATGACCTGCAAGGGCGCAGGGTAGTTGAGCCCAAGCATGGAGTTTATATCATCAATGGAAAGAAGATAATTCGTTAAAAGAAACTTTGTTAAAAGCTCACACAAAAAAGCCGAAGGAATGGCAACCCCGTTCCTTCGGCTCTTTTTTGTTTCTTATTCCCTACAATTCGCTGTCGCGATATTCTGTAGGCGAAATGTTTGTGCTTTTCTTGAAAAAACGGCTGAACGATGCCTGGTCGGTAAAGCCGAGTCTTATGGAAATCTGCTGTATGGTTAGTTGACGCTTGTTTCGAAGCAGGAATTTTGCTTGCGTGGCAATGTATTCGCTTATCCAAGCGTGTGCAGGGAAGCCCGTCTGTTTTTTTATTACAGTAGAAAAATGCTTTGGGGTAAGATTGAACAGCGAAGCATAGAAATCCACCTGATGCGACTCTGCGTAATGACGCGTAATGGCGTCGTAGAACTTAGCGAAGAGTAGGTTTTGAGGGCTTTCCGTAGAGGAAGTAATACCATTCTTCTGTCTGTACTCATGCATTAGCATAAGCATAACTTCTAGTAGTTGGTTGAGCATATACAGCCGGCGGGGATTGTCGGAATAGCTAACCGAACGTATTAACTTGAAAAAATCTAAAATATTCCTGAACTGTTCATCCGTAAGGTGGAAATGAGCATTCCAGTGAAAGTGGAGGCTCTCTTGGTAGCCTATGGGATAGAGGCGTTTTATTTGTTCAAAATACTCGGCAGAGATGACAAGCAGCATGGCACGATAGTCATCCGAAGATTCTTTGGCATTGATGATATGGTTTGGAAAGACAACGGAGATGTCGTGAGTGCGAAACTCCACTTTCTGCATGTCGTATTCAACTTCTACTCTGCCGCATAAATTCAAACCAATTACCACATTCGGATATATCAATGGCTTGTTATAAACAGGCATCGACCTGACGTTGTCGAGAACAAGTATGCCGCGTTCTTTTATCCTTAAATCCTCTTGCTCTGTAGGGTGAATTGATTTCCTTTTTGTCATAAGAAACACACTTTTGGCATACAAATGTATGATAAACTCTGTAAAAGAGAGCAAAAAAAGGAAATTTTGTATAATTTTTCAGAGATATGGCTACGATTGGTTCGATTTTTAACTTGTACTTTTGCCTCATAGCTCAATTATGGTTGTTAAAAATGTAAAAATAGAAGTTATGCAGATTTGTTTTCTTAACCTCTTTTTTATATTTGCGTGCCAATACTTTTGACTAAAAACAATAAAAATAAAATCATGAAAAACAAGAGTTTTTTAATTCTATCTCTGCTGATGTTGACATCATTGTTTGCATCGGCTCAACTCTCGGAGTTGTCGGGATACAAAATTTCAGTAAGTTCTGCTGAAGCTACCGACTTCACAACGGGTCAGTGGTATGTGATCAAAAGCCGTGGCAGGGCAGCTTATGCCTATGAGAACTCTACCAATGCCATGTTCATGAAGAGTGGCAATGCCGACGGCGAAGCAGCGACAGCCTCCTGCGGCTCGCTGATACGTTTCGTCTCGGCAGGCAGTGGCAAGTACTACATCCAGACTGGCTATGGACATTACCTCAAGTCGGGCAATGCCAATGGTGCAATTTTAGCTGTTGTCAATACTTCGGCAGCAGGAACGTTCACCGTAGGGAAGATAAACAGTACTGATGCACATTTCTACATGCAGGATGCCAGCACTAACTTTGTTGTCGATGCCAATCCTGCTGGTTCTTCAATGGCATATTGGGGAACTACGGTGCCTACCAACGCTGCTGGTACGCAGAACAACGACTGGGCTCTGTATGCAGTAACACTGAATATGGACCAGGCTGCATGGTTTTCCGACCAGATAGGCTCGGGTAAGGCTTTCCGCCTGCAGTGCAGGTTGGGCTATACGGGTTCGCCCACATATCAGTATGCAGCCGTCAATGCCAGCGGAGAAAATGTAGTTGCTCCAAAGGCTACGTCTGGCGACGACGCATACAGACAGATATGGATAATAGAGCCAAGCGGTACAGGCTTCACGCTCCGCAATGTCTTTACCGGACTTTACATCACGTCGTCGGTCTCTGGCTCGGGAAGTGCTACGCCTGGGACGTTCTACGGAAAACGAAGCGACAGCAACGTAGATAGCAGCACGGCGTATGTCACACTGTCAACGTCGTCAGTATTCTCGGGCAACAGCTGCCTGCATCATCAAGAATCTGGCCACCGACTCGTGGCGTATTACGCAGGAACAGAGTCGGGCAACTATGCATCCGACTGGGTGCTGGAGCCTGTTGAGGACATCACGACGGCAGAGATAAAAGAAAAGCTCAATGCAGCCCTGGGCTATTCTCTCCCAACATCGGGAAAGACATATCGTGTGTACAACACTGCCTACAATCTGACGGCTGCTGAGTTGACCTCGGGACATACTACTCTTTGTGGCCAACATGCAGTAACCGACTATACAGCACTGTGGAACGTCACCATCAGCGGAGGACAGATAACTCTTCAGAATGCCATAACCGACCGCTACATTCAGAAACAGAACGGAGCCGTCAGCACAGTCTATACTACTGGCGAGTCTGCAGCGTCGTTCACCTTGGCTGATGCCAGCAACTGGGTATATACATATACGCTGGCTGATGCCGGCGGCATAGGACTACACTGTGCTTCTTCACAAAACAATAAGATAGTAGGGTGGAACACCGATGCGGCTGCTTCGGTGTGGCGATTTGAAGAGGTCACTCCAGACGCTTCTATCCTCGCGGCTTCGCGCGACACCTATCAGGAGCATCTAGACATGAAGGAGAATGCCTCAACCTACAACACCGCACTTCAGACCTTCTTTACAGACGGAACCTGCACACAGCTGCGCTCTCCTTATGCCACATATTCGGATGCCAACCTGCGCTCAGCCATGACTTCCGCGGGTCTGCCAAGTGCTTTAGTTACTATGGCGCTGAAAGTGAAGAACAATACCTGGACTACATACTCAGGCTGGGACAAGACCGAAAAAACTTTCCGCGTAGCCGAATATCAGCCCTACAGCGACTATCAGCGTTGGACCTCCATTCTCGGACAAGGCTACTATGTAGGCAGATTGGCTAACCCTACTGGTGTCTCTGCCTCCAACGGCGAGCTGGTATATGTCTATGTCGGTAGCATCCCGTCGGGGCAGACTGTGGCTTTGGAGGCTGTGTCTCTTGGAGCCGCGTCTGGACCGCAAACTACCTTGACTGAGGGTCTTAACGTAGTAGAAATAGACGGCGACGCAAATCTGTTTATATACAACAGTGTCGATAATACCACATCGGGTGGAGCTCCCTTTACTGCCCTGAGTTCCTATAGCCCGGTGAGTGTGCACATTGAAGGCGGATACGTCAACGGCTACTTTGACCTGCGCCGTGGCGATACCGACACCGACTGGGAACAGCTTAATGCACATCTCCTGAGTGCCGATGCCGTAGATATACGTTCTTTGAACTACTGCATGCACCTGTCGAAGAGTGAAACCGTTGCAGCCGTGAACGAAGGCGGAACGCTGACGGGACTGCTCGAAATATGGGATAACATACTCAGCGCGCAGCGCGAGCTACAGGGACTGGAAGACTACGACGGATATTTCAACAATCCTCTCTCTTTCACTTCTCCTGGTTCTACCGGTGCTCATGCTTCAAACCATGGCGTGTTTGTTGCCACCAAACAACTGAGCTTCCTCATGAACTACAACAGCATGAACACTGAGACAAATGCTCTTTGGGAAGCAGCTCACGAGACGGGCCACATACACCAGAATCCCATCAACATGATAGGATGTATGGAAATTTCTAACAATGTCTTCTCCAACGTTTCCATATATCAGCAAGGACGTTACACCAGCCGCAGCCGCAGCATACAGGACACTTTCAGCGAGTTTGCTGATGGCATTTCGTGGCTCGACCGCATCTTCGACAGCAGTGCTTCCAGCGAACAGGCAGATCTCTGGCAGGGAACTCACCTCTACTGGCAGCTATATCAGTTCTTCCACCTGGCAGGGTATGACACCGACTTCTATCCACAGCTCTACAAGACATTCCGTGCAGATAGGATGAACCATGCCAACAATACGTTTGTGCCTGCATCGGAGGATTATCTGAAGTTCTACAAGACTTGTTGTTCTGTCAGTGGGTACGACCTGACAGAGTTCTTCCAGGTGTATGGCTTCTTCACTATTCCTACCCAGACCTCTTATACCCTTAGTGGCACTACGCGCGACGCACATCTCGTGGGCGACTATGCCAACTACTATGTCTATACTACTCAGGAGATGATCGACGCCGTCAAGGCAGAGGTAGCAGCCATGAACCTGCCGAAGGCAAACATCATCTTCATCGAAGACCGCATCACAGCTCCCGATGCCACGTACGCCGGTGCTGCTGCAGGCACGAAGAAGACCAGCTACGCAACGGGTTGGTCCAACTGCGGAGAGATAGGCAACTGTGGCGAGATGGGACAATACACGTCTTTTGCTACGCCCATCAGCGGCAGCTATGAATATACAGTTGACAGCGAAGGCAATGTCACCGTCAGTGGTGGCAGCGGAGCTGTAGGTATCAAGGTTTATGACGGCAGCGGAAATCTGGCATTCGTAGCCAACACTTCCACCTTCACCCTGCCTTCAAGCCTGGTTGGTGGCACCTACACCATAAAGGCAGCAGGCGGCAATGGTTCCGATGTCACTATTCTGAAAGCAGGCGAGACACCAGTTACCTACCCATTCTCTTTCTCCACCGAAGAGTCGCCCGTTTACTATTACATTAAGTTCAAAGCTGGCGAGGCAGTTCTTGCCGACAAGGGCATGGGCAACAATGTGCTTACCGAAGCATATGAACAAAACTCTGAGGCTCAGAAATGGGCATTCATCGGTACGGCAGACAATTTTGTCCTGAAGTCGAAGTCGGGAGGCTATCTTAATTATGCATCGTCGCGCTATAACACTAGTGCTACAGGCACGCCTATGACTATCGTTACGTCGGGTACCGGCTATTTCGAGATGCGCAGAACGGCAGGTTCGCAGTATCTCAATCAGTATGGCGGCTACGGCATAGGAAAACAGTTGGGCGAGTGGACGCAGGCTGACGCCAACAACATCTTCAGTGTTGAGGAGGTTGGCAACATCGACACTTCTCTGCCCATATTCACCACTCCCGACAGTCCTAAGTATTACTATGCAAAATTCTACACTGGCGGCAATGTCCTTGCCGACCAGGGCTCTGGCAGCAACTTGCTCACAGAGAGCATGGTTGACGCCGACGCCGACCAGCTTTGGGCTTTCTATGGCACACGCGAGAATTTCGTCATGTGCTCCAAGACTGGCAACTACGTCAACTTTGCGTCTTCGCGCTACACTGCCGATGCCAGCGGCGTGGCTTTGGCCCTGAAGGCTACAGGCAACGCCTCAGCAACTGGATGCTGGGAAATCAAGCGAGTGGCAGGCAGCAACTATATGAATCAGTTTGGTGGTACAGGCGTAGGAGTGCAGCTAGGCGAATGGACTTATGGAGATAACAATAATCCGATACGCTTTGTGGCAACCGAAGCTGAGTTGCCTGAATTCTCTACAGGAACCAACGAACATTGGTATTTCATTCAGTTCTGTAATGGGTTGCAGACGCTTCGTGCCGCAACGGCAGGTGGTAATGTGACTTATGTTACCCTCAACTATGAGGCAGAGCAGCAGTGGAAGTTAGTAGGTTCTCAATCCAATTTCCAGCTCGTCAGCAAGACCGGACTTTATGCCGCCATTAACGGTACTGGCAACAATGCCCGCTTAAAGTCGCAGACTACTCCCGATACTAATGGTTTCAGTCTTGTGGCCACGACGAATTCTACATACAAGCCTAATTGGGAAATCCGATGGAATGGTACCAATAATGGTAAGGAAAGACTTAATCGCTGGGGCGGAGGCGAACTTTCTGTTTCCGAAATTGGTATGTGGAGTGCTAACGACAGTAACAATCCATTCTATTTTGTTGATCCCAACTCTTTAGATTTCCCTGAATTCAACATTGTTGGCGCTACTTCATACGCTCCAGCCAGCGGGCAAAGCCTCTGGTACACTCAGCCCTCTACTACTACTGGAGTAAGTAATGAATGGATGGAGTATTCCTTACCAATAGGTAATGGGCAATTAGGTGCCAGTTTGTTTGGTGGTGTGAAGAAAGACCAAGTCCTCTTCAACGAGAAAACAGTTTGGAGCGGTTCTACAGCATTGTCGAGCGGTGGCGGTTCAGGCTATGGAAACTATCAGTACTTCGGCTCGTTCTTCGCAGAAGAAATTACCGACGGGCGTTTCTCCTACAGCTCAACGCGCCCAGTCTCCAACTATGTACGTCAGTTGGATCTCTCCACGGCAGTGGCTAGTGTTCAGTATAGCGATGCCGATGGTGTGGACTATACACGCCAGTACATAGCAAGCAGACCAGATGAGGCTATAATAGCACGTTACTCAGCTTCTGAAAGTGGAAAGATCAACCTGCGTTTCACTCTCGTTCCAGGAGCTTTGCGCTTGGCAAACGGGACAAACCTTACGCCTGCCGTAAGCTATATTAATGGAGAGGCTACTTTCCAGCAAAAACTCGATCTAGTTACGGCAAATGCCCGTCTGAAAGTCATTCCTACGGGAGGGACTATGACTACCAATAATTCCAACATAGAGGTAGTAGGTGCCGATGAAGTATTGGTAGTATTCTGCGGTGGAACAGACTTCGACTTGAATAGTTCTACATATATCTCAAACACATCTTCCCTAGCTTCCAATATACAATCTAAGGTTAATGCAGCTGCCGCAAAAGACTGGGTAATGCTGCTCAGCAATCATGTCCTTGACTACCAAATCCTTTTCAATCGTGTAAACTTCACTCTTGAAGGAGCTACTAACGACATACCAACAAACCAGCTAGTCGATACCTATAGCAATACTGCAGCCAATAGTTCTACGGGTAATACCAAGATGCTCGAAAAACTCTATTTTGACTATGGTCGCTATCTGGAGATTAGCTCAAGCCGAGGAGTCGATGTGCCAAGCAATTTGCAGGGAATATGGAATGCCACTCCTACACCGCCATGGAATAGTGACATACATGCCAACATTAATGTTCAAATGAACTACTGGCCAGCTGAGCCAACAAACCTTAGCGAGACTCACCTGCCATTCCTGAACTATATAATTGCACTTGCTGACAATTCGAAACACACAGAATGGACTAGCCGTGCAACACGCAGCGGACAGACCGTGGGTTGGACATTCTATACTGAAAACAATATCTTTGGAGGAGGTTCGCCCTGGTCGGACAACTATACTATTGCAAATGCATGGTATGCCACGCATCTGTGGCAGCACTATCGTTATACGCTCGACCGCACTTTCCTGCTACGCGCCTTCCCTGCTATGTGGAGTTGCTCGCAGTATTGGATGGAGCGTATGGTGAGAGCTACTGACGGAACATACGAATGTCCCAACGAATATTCACCCGAACATGGACCAAGTTCTGAGAATGCTACAGCCCATTCGCAACAGTTGGTAGTAGAACTTTTCCAAAATACCATGGCTGCTGCAGAGGTGCTGGGTTCAGAAGCGGGACTCACCACAGCCGAGCTAGCTCAGTTGCAAGACTATATCACCAATAGCGACAAGGGACTCGCTACCGAGACATACACTGGCACATGGGGCAACCCTCAGAATGGTGTGAGCAGCGGTACGGAGATACTCCGCGAATGGAAGTATTCATCCTATAGCGCAGGCGAAAACAATCATCGTCACCAAAGTCATCTTATGTGTCTATATCCCTACGCACAGGTAACACCCGACAGCCCATATTTCGAAGCCGCAGTCAATTCCCTGAAGCTGCGTAGCGACAACTCAACAGGCTGGTCCATGGGTTGGCGCATAAACCTCTGGGCACGTGCCCAAGATGGTGACCATGCACACGTTCTCCTGCATAGCGCACTGAGACACTCTACAAGTTATGGAACAGATCAGAGTCGCGGCGGTATATACTATAACCTCTATGATTCGCATGCACCTTTCCAGATTGACGGAAACTTCGGAGCTTGCGCAGGAATAGCCGAAATGCTCATGCAGAGTGCCGACGGCACCATTTCCATCCTTCCTGCACTGCCTACAGTATGGGATGAAGGAAGCATCACTGGACTCAAAGCCGTAGGAAACTTCACTGTGGGAGTAGCATGGGAAAACGGAGCGGCAACGACAGCTTCCATAACGTCCAATGCTGGTCAGCCCCTAGTGGTGAAATATCCAGGCATAGCAAATGCCGCTGTCACTATTGGTGGCGTATATGCTACTGTGGTGCCTAATGGAACCGATGAAATAAGCATTACTCTGGCACAAGGTGAAACGGCAGAGATAAACTTCAATCCCGAAAAAATCAGCCTTACGTGGATAGTTACCAACGAAAACGACGTAGAGGTCTATCGCAGTGCTGCTACTACCCATATCAAGGGTACCACAGTGACGGCTCTGCCCGATGAACTGCTGGCTTTCAAGTCGCGCTTCGTCAGCTATCCCTCCGAGACATCCCTGAGCATTGCTGCCGACGAGACAAAGGAGGTGCGCGTAGCCTATCAGTGGGACGGACCTTTCTGCTTCTCATCCACAGAACGCCACTATTATGCTCTCAAATTCGACAACTACGCATCCCCATACGTTCAGGCTGGCAGCGAGGCGCCCTATGCTCTCACTCAGACACGTAGCGGCGATGCCTACCGATGGTTCTTCGAGGGCAACCCGTTCAGCGGTATCACGCTGCGCAATAAGCTATACCCCTCATTGGGTCTGGAGGCAACAAGCCTGAACACCGATGGCTCTGCTGGTCCCACTCTCACATCTACCCCGACGGCATTTGAGATATACAACTGGAACACCAACGGGACAAACAACGGATACTTTGCCCTGCGCGTTCCTACTACATCCGACTACTATCTTAACAACTATGCCGGCAATGCACAGCTGAAATACTGGAGCAGCGGTCCTGGCGATTTAGGTTCAAGACTCAGCGTAGAAGCTTGCCTTGAATTTGCCGACGGATACTATCGTCTCTACAATAAGGTAAATCCCACCCACTGGCTCAACATCACCGAGAACGGCTATAAGGTCAACACCCTCGTAGGCACTACCGAAGCCGAGGCTGAGGCAGCAGCCCTTGCCGACCCCTCTACGGTGTTCCGCTTCCAGGAGCAATCCGATGGCAGCTATCTCATCTCCTCTCGTGGAGCATATCTCACCACACAGACCAGCTATAGCCAGCCAGTAGTGGTGAACGAGAACGCCAGCGAGGCATTTAACTGCAAGCTCGCACGCAACAACGATGGTACGTGGAGCATACAGGTGGGCTCGGGAGCCTACAACTATCTCGACAACAACGAGAACTATAAAAACTATGATGCCGCCTCGGGAATTGTAACATGGGAAAAAGCCGATGAAAACTCGCATTGGTACATGGTTCCTGCAGAGAGCTACAAGGTTTCTCTGAATAAGCCCTCTGGAAGCGACAAGACCTTTGCCACCGTATATCTACCCTTCGGCTACACCATGCCTGCAGCTGCAACGGCAAATGTCATAAACGTCAACCAACAAACAAAAATGGCAGAGACACATGCCCTCGCAGGAATCGTTCCTGCCGGGACACCGGCTCTCTTCATAAGCGACGAGGGTGCCACTCAAGTGGAACTGACCATTACTACTGGCGACCTGGAGTCCGACACAGAGACCCTGTGCGAAGGCAACGAGCTAGCCGGAAACTATGTAGAGACTGATACCCCAGCCGGAACCTACACGTTCCAGGCTCCTAAGGGCGTGCCAGGCTTCTACAAATACACCGGAGCCAAGCTGAAGGCATACAGGGCTTTCCTGCCTGGCGATGTTGCTACGCAGACTAAGGGATTCATCATCTCCTTCGGCGACGCCACCACAGGAATTTCTGATGTAACGACGTCCGAAACCGACGAAAGAATTTTCGACCTCCAGGGACGCCGCGTTGCCCGACCTACCCGTGGCATTTACATCATAGGTGGAAAGAAAGTGCTCAGATAGCATTCCCCGCATTTTCCAGAACCGAAAACGTATATAGAGAAACTGTCCGACTTGTGAAATGAACAAGCCGGACAGTTCTTTTTTTCCACTGGACGAGTTGGCTCCTTTGTGGCATGACGATTCCTTCCCTAAGCCATGCAGATTTTTCCGAGGCATGGAAACTCAATTTTCGAGCCATGAAAATTAGATTTCCAAGCCTTGGAAATTCAATTACCAAGCCACGTACAATTGTTCTAACCTTTCGTCCATGCCTCAATCCTCTGTCTGTTCCAGAAGCTCAGGCGAATCTCCCTCATGCCTTTTTATCTTGCAGAGTTCATCTTTGCCACACTTTTTACTTACCTTTGTACAAAATACTTCGATATGGAATTTCTCAGACAGTTTCCCTATTTCTCAGGTAAAAAGGTGCTCTATGTTCACGGCTTTGGCAGCAGTGGACAGAGCAACACACCGCGCCTGCTGCAGCAGATGATGCCCGAGGCTCAGGTCCTTGCCCCCGACCTGCCAATTCATCCTCAGCAGGCTCTTGATATGTTGAAAAATCTTGTGGCTGAAGAACAGCCTTCAGTCATCATAGGCACCTCGATGGGGGGAATGTATGCCGAAATGCTCCGTGGCGTGGACCGCGTGTTGGTAAATCCCGCCTTCAACCTCCACGAGACCCTGCGCACCAATGTGGGATTGGGCAAAGTCACGTTCTTCAACCCCCGTAGGGATGGGGTGCAGGAATTCATGCTTACGAAAGGGCTGCTTGAAGAATATAAGGAAATCACCCTGCAAAACTTTCATGGAGCCGACGACGAAGAAGAGCAGCAGCACGTATTCGGACTCTTTGGCACGCGCGATGAAATGGTGCACACCGAGCCTCTCTTCCGTGAGCACTATCGCCATGCCATACCTTTCGACGGCGAACATCGACTTAACGACCATGTGCTGCTCCATAGCCTAATGCCATTGCTGGGCAGGATAGACCAAAGGCAGTCAGGGCATGAGCGCCCCGTGGTGTATGTCCACAGCTCTGCCTGGCACCCCGAAGGCGAGGCTCTCCACGCTGCCGAACTCCTGGCACAGCGCTACGACGTGTATCTGGTCAGCCCGCCTAGCCAGTCAGTACCCTCGCAGGCAGTGGCTTTCTGGCGGCGCACAGTGACCACCGACAGCCTGAGCCTGCTCCTCGGCGATTATCTCCTGACCGCACCGTTCCCCGACAGCGATGCAGACGAATTTATAGGCACCCGGCTGCAGCTCGGCTCTCCAGATTTCAAGACTTGGGAGGATGTGCTCAGATACTTCGAACTGCTTGGAGGGCAGTGACACGAAACTGCCATGTGCAGAAAGGCGGATGAGGCTTACTGCTATGGCAGAACCAAAAAAAACAAATAAACGTTGTTTGTTGTCAGCTTAATTTGTAGTTTTGCAAACTGAAAACTAATACCATAAATCTTAAAACCACACATAATGAAACCAACACTTTTCCTGCTTGCAGCAGGTATGGGAAGCCGTTACGGCGGTTTGAAACAGCTCGACACTCTTGGTCCTCATGGTGAAACCATCATGGACTACAGCATTTACGACGCCATCAACGCTGGCTTCGGAAAGCTTGTATTTGTCATTCGCAAAGACTTTGAAGACGATTTCCGTCGCATAGTCCTTTCAAAATATGAGGGACACATCCCCTGCGAAGTAGTATTCCAGTCGCTGGATGCTCTTCCCGAAGGATTCACCGTTCCCGAAGGACGCACCAAGCCATGGGGTACCAACCATGCCGTAATGATGGGCGAGACAGCCATCAACGAACCTTTCGCAGTGCTCAATTGTGATGATTTCTACGATCGCGATTCTTTCCGCGTAATGGGCAAGTTCCTCAGCGAACTCCCCGAGGGCTCCACAGGTAAGTATGCCATGGTGGGCTTCCGCGTAGGCAACACTCTCTCCGAGAGCGGCACCGTGAGCCGCGGCGTCTGCGAGACCAACGAGCAGAAACTCCTGACCAGCGTAGTAGAACGCACCAAGATACAGCGCTTCGACGGCGTAGTGAAATATCTCGACGACGATGGCGAGACATGGGTTAGCATTCCCGACACAACTCCCGTAAGCATGAACTTCTGGGGTTTCACTCCCGACTACTTCGCCTACAGCCGTGAGTATTTCAAGACCTTCCTCAGCGACCCCAAGAATCAGGAGAACCTCAAGAGCGAGTTCTTCATCCCCTTGATGGTCGACACTCTCATTCGCCGCGGAGATGCTACCTGCGAAGTGCTCGACACCACGAGCCGCTGGTTTGGCGTCACCTATCCCGAAGACCGTCCCGAGGTAGTGGAGAAATTCAAGAAACTCCACGAAGACGGCATCTATCCCGACAAGATGTTCTAAGAGATATTGTCGATATAAATACAAAAAAATCAGCCCACTCACCATCTAGCGAGTGGGCTGATACTTTTATATAGATGTGTTTCTTTCTGAGAGTTGTTGCTACTTAGTTGCTGGCGCAGCGCATGATGTCGGCGAATACTCCTGCGGCGGTAACGTCGGCACCGGCGCCATAGCCCTGGATTACCATGGGCTCGCGATAACGCGAGGTGGTGAGGCTGATGATGTTGTTGGTGCCTTGGAGATTGTAGAAGGGGCTTTCCTCGGAGACCTCCCTTAGTTTTATCTCTCCATGACCGTCAGCCCATGTAGCTACGAAGCGCAGGCATTTTCCATCCTGCTCCAGTTGCTTGCGGCGTGCTTCAAACTGAGCGTCAAGGCTGGAAAGTTTTTTCCAGAAGGAATCTACGTCGCCTGCAAAAAGTTCGTCGGGCAGGAATGTTTGTAGGTCCACATCGGATGCTTCGACCTGATAGCCGCTTTCGCGCGCCAGAATGATTAGCTTGCGCAGCACGTCCTTGCCACTTAGGTCTATGCGTGGGTCGGGCTCGGAGTAGCCAGCCTCCATTGCCTCGCGAACAGCCTGCGAGAGACTGACGCTCTCCGAGAGTCTGCTGAAGATGTAGTTCAGCGTACCGCTCACCACTGCTTCGATGCGCAGCACTTCATCGCCCGATGCGCGAAGGTCGCTGATAGTGTTTATCACGGGAAGTCCGGCGCCCACGTTTGTCTCGAAGAGGTAGCGCACGCCGCGCTCACGCGCCGTATCCTTCAACTGCTTGTAGTTGGCAAAGTCTGACGATGCTGCTACTTTGTTGGCGGCAACGATGTTTACGTTGTGCTGAAGCAGGGTGAGATAGTTCTTTGCTACGTCGTCAGACGCTGTGCAGTCAACAAAGACGGAGTTGTAGAGGTTCATCTCGAGGATACGTTTAACCATGTGGCCTATGCCTCCCTGCTCTCCCTTGCTGAGTGCTTCTTCGTAGTTGGAAGCATCTATGCCTTCGCTGCAATATGCTCCACGTTTCGTACCGCAGACACCCACGAGGTTTACTTTCAGCCTGCGCTCGCGCATCAATCTCTCGCGCTGCGCTGCCAGCTGGGACAGAAGGCTGCTGCCTACAGTACCTGTGCCGCAGAGGAACAGATTTACCTCTTGGTATTCGCTGAGGAAGAAAGAGTCGTGAAGTACGCTGATGGCTTTGCTCAGCAGTCGTCTGTCGATGACGAAGGAGACATTCATTTCGGAAGCTCCTTGTCCTATGGCAGATATGCTGATGCCATTGCGTCCCAAGACGGCAAAGAGCTTTCCGGCAACACCAGATGCACGCTTCATGTTTTCACCTACAACGGCTATTGTAGCCATGCCCTCCTGCAGGATAGCGGGGTTCATGGCTTCCTCGGCTATCTCGGCAGAAAATTCCTTGTCGAGCACGCGGCATGCCTTAGGACCGTCTTCGGGCGTAACACAGAGCGAGGTGCTTGTCTCGGATGAGGTCTGCACTACCATAAAGACGCTGATGCCTTCTTCGGCAAGGCAGGTGAAGATGCGACGGTTCATACCGATGACGCCCACCATGATCTTACCGCTCACGGTGACGATGCTCATCTCGTTGATGCTAGAGATGCCGCGGATAGGTAGTGAGCCTTCCTCGCTAGGTGGGAGCTGCGACGAAATCACGCTTCCGTGCCTCTCGGGGTGCATCACGTTCTTGATGTATATGGGTATGTTCTTGGCACAGGCAGGGTAGAGCGAAGGCGGGTCGAAGACCTTTGCTCCGAAGTTGCACAATTCCATAGCCTCGTTGTAGGTGAGGCGTTCTATGGTGTAGGCATTGGGAATGATGCTGCGGTCGGCAGTGGTGAAACCGTCAACGTCGGTCCATATCTCCAATGCGTCTGCGCCACGCTCTACGGCGAGTGTGGCTGCGGCATAGTCGGAACCAACTACGACTTCTACCTCTCCCTCCTTAGCGGCTTGTTCCACGATGTGGCTCACGCGACCGATACCATCAACGGTGCTCGCCAAAGTGCTGCTGAATTTCAGTACTTTCATTTGCTTATTTTGTATTGTAGTTTGACGGGTTCTTGGGTGTAGAGAAAAAAGAACCCAACTAACTTCAGAAACTTATAACTTAACAGACTTCTTTTTCAGTTTTGACTCGTTCTGTATGGGATTGAGTGCTGTGACGCAATAAACCCACTTTTCTTTGCCTTCAACGTAGGGCAGCTTGATGCTTTGCTGAATGGTGATGGCAATGATTTTTGTAGCATCCTCAATGTTTATGGGCTCTCCTTTGCGGAAGCGGTAAACCACATAGCGCATAGGCTGTGTGCGCCAGTCTTTATACTTCGGAGCTTTCCACGTCAGGTAATACCCGTCCTTGAGCCATTGTGCGCGCAGGCTTTTCACCGCCTTAGGCTGCTCGGTAGTGATGAACGGCATCGAAGGCTGTAGGGCAGGGTAGCGGTGGTAGCGGCGGCGCAGGGCTGTGGCATAGTTTCCTTCGTTGCGCACCACGGCGGCGCTATACCAAAGACAACTGCCCTGAATGCCCGGGAGCGTACGCTGGAGTCGAAATTTTTCGGGCATCTGGTTGGTCTTGGGATTTTTCAGGTCCGCAGCTTTCACGGTGCGTTCCACGTCCTGACCTATGATGAGAGGACGCTTTGAAGCCATGCGTGCCCACCAACGTATGAGGGTGTCGTAGTCGGCAACTTTGTGTCCTATCTCCCAATATAGCTGTGGCACGGTGTAGTCAACCCATCCTTTGTCTATCCAATAGAGTACGTCGGCATACAGGTCGTCATAGTTTTGTAGTCCCTTGGTCTGCGAACCAGGTACATTGTCGCCCTGAGCATTGTGGTATATTCCAAAAGGAGACACTCCAAACTTCACCCATGGCTTGACACTGTGAATAGTTTCATAGAGTTGCTCGATGAGCAGGTTCACGTTGTAGCGCCGCCAGTCCGATTTGTCGGTGAATCCGTTGTTGTGGCGGCGGAAAGTGGCGTTGTCGGGAATTTCCTTTCCTGCAACGGGATAAGGATAGAAATAGTCGTCGATATGTATGCCGTCAACATTGTAGCGACTGAGAATGTCGCTGACTATCATACAAATGTAATCGCGGTTTTCTTGCAGACCCGGGTCAAATATCAGAAGGTCGTCATAGCTAAAAAACCTTTCGGGAAATTGTATGTAGGGGTGAGTGTTGGCAAGTTCTTTTGTGGTTTTTGTCTTTGCACGGTAGGGATTTATCCAGGCGTGAAGCTCCATTCCTCTGAGGTGGCTTTCCCTAATCATCCATGCCAGGGGGTCCCATGCCGGTTCGGGCGCCATGCCTTGTTTGCCTGTGAGAAATCTACTCCACGGTTCGTAGTGGCTATTGTAGAGAGCATCGCCTTCTACGCGAACCTGAAAAATAACAGTATTCACACCACATGCCTGCAGTTCGTTGAGTTGCTTGGTAAGGTTTGCTTGCATGGCATCGCGTCCCAGTCCCATAAACTGGCCGTTGACAGCTTGTATCCATGCTCCGCGAAATTCGCGTTTAGGGGGTGCAGGCTGCTGAGCTAAAAGGGCAAAACTTAGCAGGCTGAAGAATAAGAACAGAATTTTTCTCATATATAGTTGTTTGATTTGCTGGCAAAAGTACTAAAAAATATGAAATTAGCACATATTAAAGAAATGGCTTATAAAGATTTGCAGATTATAATTATGTCAGAATTTTATTGTTTTTTGTGGAATGCTTACTTTTGCAGTGGTCAACTTCACTATTCCGAGACATAATAAAGACATATTAAGATATGAAAACTTTCAGAAAATTACTCATCCTGGCCCTTACGGTAGTTCTCACCGCATGCGGCACTACAAACATCGTCCCCCTCACGGGAAGAAAGCAAAGCCTATTAGTTTCCGACCAGCAGATTCTCAGTCTGAGTACTCAGCAGTATAGCGAGTACATGGCCACGGCAAAAGCATCTAACGATCCGGCAAAAACCGCTATGGTAAAACGTGTCGGTGAGCGCATATCGAATGCCGTTGTCAATTACCTGCGCCAAACGGGGCAGGCAGCTGACGTGGCGAGCTACAACTGGGAAATAAACCTCGTACAGGACAATTCGGCTAATGCCTTCTGCATGCCCGGAGGAAAAATCGTGGTTTACGATGGTATTTTGCCTCTGACTCAAACGGAAGATGCTCTGGCAATAGTTATGGGGCATGAGGTGGCGCATGCCGTGGCAAAACATTCTGCAGAAAAGCTGTCAAAACAAATGAAGGCTCAGTATGGAGCACAAGCCCTGAATATTCTTCTTCAAGGGCAAAGTTCTATGTGGCAGCAAATAGGTCAGGCAGCCTTTGGTTTCGGTGCCAACAGCGTTTTGAGAGGCTATTCCCGTGCCAATGAGAGTGAGGCAGACTATATGGGACTTATCTTTGCTGCTATGGCAGGTTATAATCCCGAAGCTGCGGTTACTTTCTGGCAGCGCATGGCACAAAATTCCACCAGCAGCGTTCCAGCCTTCTTCAGCGACCACCCCAGCGATGAAAAACGTATTGCAAACATACAGAAGTGGATGCCTGAAGCCTTAAAATACTATAAGCCAGCTCAGACTGTTACAAATAAAACGGCAACAATTAAGAGTACTGACTTGAAAAAGACTAAGAAAAAGTAAAAAAACAGCGATTTCATCGCATATTTTGAGATTTTTAAGCAGCCCTGGGCTTTCTTCTAAGCTCAGGGCTGCTTTTATGTGGTAAGGCTGGCAGGGGGTAGAGAGATGTTGCAGAGCTTGGATTGTCGTCTATAATGGATGATTCCGGTATGACAGGGCATGGCTTCCCTTGAACTTATGTTTTCTTGCGAAAGTTTCCCTTTCAGAGTTTTCCGTCATTTTTGCCGGCGGTTTCGCCAAATTTAATGTTTTGCCAATACTAATAGTTAATATAATGTTAAATATGGCGAAGGGGTAAAAAAATCATCAGATTTTTCATAACTTAGCCTGCTAATTTGGGAGAGTATGTGCTGATGAGGAAGAAACGTTTCAAAATATTACGATGAAATCGCTATTTTTTGCTTCCCGACTCGTGAGCTAAAGCGATTTGTAAATCTACATAAGGGCATTGAGTGCCTACCCGATAAAAATGAAAAAAATAAAAAACAACATATCATGCAGTACAAATGGAACTATAAATCGTTGGACGCTTCCGGCGAGGCCCTCGCCGTCAGGTTAGCCGCTGAGGCAGGTGTCCATACGGTTATGGGAAAGCTCCTTCTTGAGCGAGGAGTGATAGACCCCACGGAAATACGCAAGTTCTTCCGTCCGCAGCTCTCCGACCTCCACGACCCATTCTTGATGAACGATATGCAGGTAGCCGTGGACAGGCTTAACAAAGCCATAATCAAGAAGGAGAGAATCATGGTCTATGGCGACTATGACGTTGACGGATGCACGGCTGTGGCGCTTGTATATAAATTTTTGCGTCAGTATTATGCCAATGTTTCCACCTACATCCCTGACAGGTACGAGGAAGGCTATGGCATAAGTCGAAAGGGAATTGACTTTGCCTGCGAATCGGGCGTCAGGCTGATAATAGTGCTCGATTGCGGCATAAAAGCTATCGACGAGATAGCCTATGCTAAAGAACTTGGCATTGACTTCATTATTTGCGACCACCATGTTCCCGACGAGGAGATGCCGCCAGCAGTGGCAATACTCAATCCTAAACGCCCCGACAACCACTATCCTTATGAACACCTTTCGGGCTGTGGGGTGGGATTCAAACTCATGCAGGCTTTCGCCATAAGTAACGGCATAGAATTCAATCGTCTGGCAGAACTGTTGGACCTTTGTGCAATAAGCATTGCTACAGACATTGTGCCTATCATGGGTGAGAACAGAATTTTGGCGTGGCATGGTCTTCGTTGCCTCAACTCCAACCCCTCAGTAGGCTTGCAGGCTATTATAGATGTATGTCGTATGGGCGAAAGAGAGTTGACTCTCAACGACATCATCTTCCGTATAGGTCCGCGTCTTAATGCCTCGGGGCGAGTGCAAAACGGGCAAGAGGCTGTTTCGCTGCTGGTAGAGAACGACTATGCTACGGCAAAGGAAATGGCGGAGAAGATAGACCTGTATAACGATGCTCGAAAGGACTTGGATAAAAAGATGACGGAACAAGCCGTTGAACTCGTGAAAGAGATGCCCAACCTGGAGGAAAAACGCAGCATAGTCATCTACAATCCTGAATGGCATAAGGGCGTCATAGGCATCGTGGCAAGTAGGCTGACGGAACAGTATTACCGTCCCGTTGTAGTGCTGACTGAAAGCGAGGGCGTGGCAACAGGTTCTGCACGTAGTGTCAGCGGATTTGACGTATATAAGGCTGTGCAGCACTGTGCTGATCTTTTGCAGAATTTTGGAGGACATACCTATGCTGCAGGGCTCTCTATGAAGGTGGAGAATGTGCCCGAGTTTGCCAAACGCTTTGAGGCTTTTGTCGAGGAGCACATTCTCAACGAACAGACGAAACCCACGCTCGACATAGACGGGTATCTGGACTTTAGCGATATAACCTTCAACTTTTTCAAGAAACTTCGTCGTTTTGCTCCCTTTGGTCCTGATAATGAGCGTCCGGTATTCTGCACACGCAGGGTCTATGACTATGGAACGAGCAAGGTGGTAGGCAGAGGACAGGAGCATATTAAACTGGAACTCGTTGACGGAAAGAGCAATACAGTGATAAATGGTATAGCCTTCGGGCAGAGTTCGCAGGCACGATACATCAAGACACGTCGTGCTTTTGACATTTGCTACACAATAGAAGAAAATTCCCATAAACGTGGGGAAGTACAGCTACAAATCATAGATATCCGTCCCTGTGAATGACGCAAGATTTTTCCGAAATATTATATCAGTATTGGGGATATAAGTCGTTTCGTGGCATTCAGGAAGACATAATCCAAAGCATATCCTCGGGGCACGATACCTTGGGGCTTATGCCTACGGGAGGTGGGAAAAGTTTAACCTTTCAGGTGCCCGCCCTAGCCATGGAAGGGCTCTGCATTGTCATCACACCGCTCATAGCCTTGATGAAAGACCAGGTGCACCACCTAAGACAGCTCGGCATTCCAGCTGTAGCGGTGTATTCTGGCGTTGACAGGTCGAAGCAGTTGCAGTATCTGGACAACTGTATCTATGGAGGTCCTAAATTTCTGTATATCTCTCCTGAGAGACTCTCCTCCGAAATGTTCCAGCAGAAGCTGCGCCGTATGGACGTATGTTTTGTGGCTGTAGATGAAGCACACTGCATATCGCAGTGGGGCTACGACTTTCGTCCGGCATATCTGGAAATACAAAATGTCCGCAAACTTCTTCCCAATGTGCCCATTCTGGCACTCACTGCAACAGCCACACCAGAGGTGGTTGAGGACATAATACATCAGTTGCAGTTTAGGGAGGGCTATGGCTACTACAGAATGAGTTTTGAACGTAAGAACCTCACCTATGTAGTACGTCGTACTGAGGACAAAGAAGGCGAGCTCCTTCATATTCTGCGCAGTGTTCCTGGGTCGGCAATAGTCTATGCACGAAGCCGGCAACAAACGCGCGACTTGGCAAAACTTTTGAAGTCAGAGGGCATAACAGCACTCTATTATCACGCAGGTCTAACCAATACGGACAAAGACGTAAGACAAAGTATGTGGCTGAAAGAAGATGTCAGGGTCATGGTAGCTACCAATGCATTTGGTATGGGTATAGACAAGCCCGACGTTCGTGTGGTGATTCACATGGACGCGCCTGACAGCATCGAGTCATACTTTCAGGAAGCAGGACGTGCAGGCAGGGATGGCAAGCGTGCATATTCGGTGATGCTTTATGCAGGGCATGATTCCAGGAAACTGCGCCAGAGAGTAGTAGATACATTCCCCTCAATAGAATATATCCGTGATGTCTATGAGCATATTGCCTATTTTCTGGAGATTCCTATGGGGGGTGCTGAGGGTAGAAATTTTGAATTTAATGTAGAGAAATTTTGTAAGGTATTTCGATACTTTCCAGTTCCAGTGACAAGCGCCCTTCAGCTACTAACACGTGCTGGCTACATAGAATTCTCCGAGGCTGAGGAAAATATCTCAAGGGTGCTGTTCCTGATGCAGCGCGATGACCTCTATCAGATGAATTACCTTGAACCTGCACAGGATGCCGTTATGCAGGCTTTGCTCCGCAACTATACAGGGCTTTTTAGCGATTATGTGTATATAGAAGAAGAGCATCTGGCACAAGCTACAGGACTGACAAGCGAAGAGGTATATCAAGCACTGAAACAACTGAATTTTGAAAGAATTCTCCATTTTATACCACGGAAGAATGTTCCGCATATTAAATATCTGCGCCGTAGGGTAGAGAAAGAACTTGTCGTTCTTCCGGAAATGATATACGACAAGCGTAGGGAATGCATGGAAGAACGTATCAGGCACATGATAGAATACTGCGAGGATGACACCGTATGTAGGAGCAAATATATGCTTAATTATTTCGGCGACACTGAAGCTTCAGATTGTGGTCATTGTGACGTTTGTGTTAGCCCCAACCGAAAGCAGCCTTTAGCCCTCAAGGAAAAAATCCTAAACGATATGAAAGACAGAAAACCCCGACGACCGGATGAGGTCCGATACGTCGGGGCTGATATGGAATCGCTATTGGAAGCTTTTCAGGAACTTGTTGATGAGGGTAAGATAAAGCTCTGCGATGGATTTTTCGTTTTGGCTTAGTATTTCCCGCTCAGTTTCTCTCTTATATTTACCTCCTGTCCAAGAATATCATTAAGTAGTAGAACAGCGTAGCCAGTGAGCCAAGTGCTGCTGACACGTATGTGTATGCTGCGCTACGAAGGGCACTTACTGCCATGGGATGCTCAGTGGGCGAGGTGATGCCCGCTTCCTGGAGCCAAAGTGTGGCACGTCGGCTGGCATCTATCTCTACAGGCAAAGTGACAAAACTGAAGATTGTTGTCATAGCGAACATCACTATTCCCAATAGAAGAAGGTATGGGAAAATGTTAATCAGTAGCATACCTGCCAGAAGAATCCAGCTGACATATTTACTGGAAAAGCTCACGGCAGGAACAAGGGCAGAACGCAGTTGCAGCGGAGCATAGGCGCGAGCGTGTTGTACCGCGTGGCCACACTCATGAGCGGCAACGGCAGCGGCAGCAACACTGTAGCTGCTATATACCTCGTCTGATAGATTTACCGTTTTTGTCGCAGGATTGTAGTGGTCGGTCAGTGTGCCGCTGACGTGAGTTACGCTGACATCGTACAGCCCATTTTCTTTAAGCATTTTCTCTGCGACCTGAGCTCCTGTCAAACCGCTGGCAATGGCGACTTTTGAGTATTTCTCGAACTTACGCGTCAGATTGAGCTGAACAAGCCAGCTCACCAGAGCTATGACGCCAAAGATTATCCATCCTCCCATTGAAGTGTACATGTGGTTTAGGTTTTAGATATTGTGTTTTATTTCTTATAATAGTGGTATCACGAGTAACAGCGTAAGCTGCGCCATGAGAATGCGCATAAACATTGATAGCGGATAGACTGTGGAGTAGCCTATTGCCGGTGCATCGTTGTTCGCTGTTTGTCCGGCAAAAGCCAGGGCGGGTGGGTCGGTGTATGTACCGGCGATGAGTCCCATGAGGGTGTAGTAGTTGAGTTTCAGTTTCCAACGTGCAATGACTCCCATGATGAGAATAGGAATTACCGTAATGAGAAATCCCATCCAAACGTAGTGGTATCCGCCGTTGGCTACGGTTTCCCAGAATGTGGCACCAGCCTGTATGCCCACTCCGGCAAGGAATAGGCAAAGACCCGTTTCACGCATCATGAGGTTGGCACTAGTTGTGGTATATGCAGTGATTTTGAATTTATAGCCAAAAGCGCCGATGAGTATTGCAACTACAAGTGGTCCACCAGCAAGTCCTAGTTTGACGGGGACTTCTATTCCGGGTATGGGTATGGGGAGCTGCCCGAGCAACACTCCGAGCAATATGCCCAAGAATACCATGCCTACATTGGGATGCTCCAGATGCTTAATTGTATCTCCAATTATGTCCTTAACTCTGTTTATGTTTTCCTCTGTTCCGGTCATAAGCAGGCGGTCGCCCATCTGGAGACGGAAGCCGCGCGAGGCAAACATCGTCATGCCTGAGCGTGTGACGCGTGTTACATTGACGTTGTAGAGAGTGGAGAAATGCAGGTCGTTGAATGTCTTTCCGTTTACGGCAGGATTTGTGACAACGAGGCGGCGACTTACATATTTGGTGTTTTCATTGATTTCTTTGCGCCAACTTTCCTTAAGTCTGACACCAATGAGTGAGACGATGGCGTCCATGTCTGCCTCAGGGCAAACAAGCATCAGTTTCATGCCTTCCTGCAGCACCGTGTCGCCATTGGGAATCATCATTTCATCGCCTATTTTGTAGCGTGAAAATACAAAGTCACGCTTCAGGAAGTCGTGTAATTCCTTCACGGTCTTTCCGCATATTCCCTTGTTCGTTACTTGAATGTAGAGGTGATGAGGTATGGCGGTTGGGTCGGCTTCCTGCTCGCGTTCTATCTGCTCTGTCTCCTTTTTAAGAGATATCTTGCAGAGATAGCGTATAATGATTGTTGCCCCTATGATTCCTATGACACCGAGCGGATATGCGCAGGCATAGCCATCGGCAAGAGATGGGAGTGCATCGTTGCCAAATGTTCCTTCGGGGAAAGATGGCAATACGCTGTTGGCGGCACCAAGACCAGGAGTATTTGTCACAGCACCATACATTACACCTACCATCATTGCCAGGTTGAACTGATTTTCTCCATTTGTGGCACTACCATCATAGAACCAAAGGAAGAAGAGCCCAAGCATTACACCTACATTAAGCAGTATCATGCAGACGCTTATAAGATTCATGCTTATTCCGCCTTTTTTGAAAGTAGCAAAAAAGCCTGGCCCCACTTGCAATCCTATGCAATATACAAAGAGTATCAGACCAAGTTCTTTTGCGAAATTTATGATTTGGTTCATCGCTGCAATAGAACCGCTGAACTCAGGGTTGCTGGCTAGTTCGGGCTTAACGATATATACATTATATATATGTCCGAAAAGAATGCCCACGAAGAGCACAAATGTTACACCAAGAGAAATACCTCCGAGCTTTATGCGTCCTAGTTTTACTCCTCCCCAAATTACAACAGCAAAGGCTATTGCCAAAAAAGCAGGGCCTGCAGGGTGCATAAAAATGTTGCTTAACCAATCCATATTGTGTTTTGTTATAATTTGGCGGCAAAGTTAGTCAATCTTTTATACAATTTAAACGTTAAACCCTTAAAGTTTGGCAAGTGCAGCGAAAAAGTTATACCTTTGCCGTAAAAGTATGCAGCTTATGTTGAAACGAATACTTCTTTTAGCTTTTCTACTCCTTCCTGCAACGGTTTTTCCCCAACAGCAGCAGATTCAGCGACGCTCTGTGTCGCTTTACGAGAGACCCTCATATGAGAGAGCTCGGATAGTGCAATATTTTGGCAGAGAGGTGAAGGAAGATGTTAACATTTACCTGAAAGATGCTTCACTTTGTTTCATCCGTGACGGTTTGGTTTATCGGGCTAATGTTGATAAAGTGCTGGGTGTAAAATTCCATGATGCGGAGTATAAGAATGTCAACGGACAGTTTGGACAAATCGTTGCAGAAAAGAATAATGCACAACTTATTCGTGTAACTACCATCGACATGGCTCGCTATGAAGCTGAGTTCAGAGGCGACGAAAACACGGAATATCTTGAAATTCCTGATATTGGCGTCTATATGAAGCTACATGAAGAAGCTGTTCGCAACGAAGATAAAGGCTATCCGCTCAAGGAAGCCTATTATTTCTATGTAAAAGGAAAATTCGTCCCAGCTGTTGAGAGTAAACTGAAAAAGATAATTAAGACAGAGAAAAAGAAAGAATTTCGCAAACTTATGGGCGAGAAATACTGGAGTCTGAAGGACTTTGAATGCCTGAAAGAGTTGTTGGACTTCTTCTAAAGAAAAACTATACAACCCTCACGTTATTTGAAGATGAACCTAAGATTTCAAGCTTGTATAGCAGCTTCCAGGCGCCAGCCCGTTCCTGTGCATCAGCCTGCCGGGCGTCCCGCTGTATATTTCGGCAAGTATGTTTTCAGTGATGAAAAGATGCGCCGCTATCTTCCGCAAAAGGCTTATAGCGCTCTGCGGCTGGCTATACGTGAAAATAGTTCTCTAGGTAGAGATGTTGCAGATATTGTAGCCAACGGAATGAAGAAGTGGGCTATGGAGATGGGGGCTACACATTGCACACACTGGTTCCAGCCTCTAACCGAGGGAACGGCTGAGAAGCATGATGCCTTCCTAGAGTTAGCCCCCAATGGCAACGCTATAGAAAACTTTACGGGCAGTATGCTAGTGCAGCAGGAGCCCGATGCAAGTAGTTTTCCAAGTGGTGGCATACGTAGTACCTTTGAGGCACGAGGTTATACTGCCTGGGACCCTGCTAGTCCTGTGTTTATCATTGGCGATACGCTGATGATACCGACTATATTTATAGCTTATACAGGAGAAGCTCTCGATTACAAAGCGCCATTGAAAAAGTCGCTCTCGTCGCTTAATACAGCAGCTACGGCTGTGGCAAGGCTTTTCGATAGCAAAGTGAAGAGTGTAAGATGTAACCTTGGATGGGAACAGGAGTATTTCCTTGTTGACGAAGACCTTTTTTCCGCAAGGCCCGACCTGGTACTTACTGGGCGCACGCTAATGGGACATAGCTCTGCTAAAGACCAGCAGATGGATGACCATTATTTTAGCGCTATTCCCGATAGGGTGCAGGCTTTTATGAGCGACTTGGAGATAAGAGCACATGAACTTGGTATACCTTTGAAGACACGCCATAACGAGGTGGCACCAAATCAGTTTGAGGTGGCTCCTGTCTATGAGGAGTGTAATCTCTCGGTTGACCATAACATGCTGCTGATGTCGCTCATGCGACGCACTGCCAGAAAACATGGTTTTCAGTGCTTGCTCCACGAAAAACCTTTTGCAGGAGTTAATGGCTCGGGTAAACATGAAAATTGGTCACTTCAAACCGATGCTGGTACTATGCTGTTAGCTCCAGGGCAGACTGCTGAAGAAAACTTGCGCTTTGCTGTGTTCGTAGTGGAGACTCTCATGGGAGTGTGGAAGCACAACGGACTTCTCAAAGCTTCCATTATGAGTGCTACTAATGAGCATCGCCTTGGAGCTGGTGAGGCTCCGCCAGCGATTATTTCAGCATTTATAGGGAAACAGCTCGAGGCATTTTTGGACCACATAGAGACAAATCCTACAGAGGCGCTCTTCAGTATCAGGGATAAACGTGGAGTTCAGCTGGGCATACCTCAGATACCAAAACTCATAATTCACGAAACCGACCGTAACCGTACAAGCCCCTTTGCCTTTACTGGTAACAGGTTTGAATTTCGTGCAGTAGGAAGCAGTGCTAATTGTGCCAGTGCACTTATAGTAATAAACACTGCCGTTGCTGAGGCTCTGACGAGTTTTAGTGCGAGGGTAGAAAAACGTGGCGGTGGCATAGATGCCGTCTTGGAGACTCTGCGCGAAGATATACGTGCTTCTAAATCCATTCGTTTCAGTGGTAATGGCTATAGCGCCGAATGGCAGCAAGAAGCAAAGCAACGTGGGCTTGATTGTGAGAAAAATACCACGTTAGTCTATGACAGATATCTTGACGAAGACAGTGTTCAGATGTTTGAGAGCATGAGTGTCATGAATAGGAATGAACTTAAAGCTCGTAACGAGATAAAATGGGAGACCTATCATAAGAAGATACAAATAGAAGCAAGAGTCATGGGCGACTTGTGCCTTAATCACATCATACCCGTTGCTACAAGATATCAGACGGCATTAGTCGATAACGTGTGCAAAATAAATCAAGTGTATGACGCCGCCGAAGCAGCAAAACTATGTAGCTACAATAAGACTCTAATTTCGCAGATAAATGAATATCTGAACCATATTGCAACGAAGACAGAGGAAATGAACGGAAAGCGGAGGGTAGTTGAGAACATAGAGAACGAAAGAGAGAAGGCAATAGCCTATCATGACGTTATTCTGCCTTTACTTCATGATATCCGATTTAACGTTGATAAACTTGAACTTATCGTAGAAGACGAAGCTTGGCCATTGCCCAAATATCGGGAGTTGATGTTTATCCGTTAGGAATGAAGTGCGAGAGCCATATTGTATATATCTTAGATCAAAAAAAACTCATTATGAAATTAAGAAAGTTGTTAAGCATTTTGACGTTTGTAGCCAGTATGTCTGTTGCTGCTCAGGACGGCATCGTTGATGTTGCAATATTTTCCCTGAATGATTTCCATGGCGGATTTGTGCAAAATCCTGCTCAGGATATTCCTGGCGCAGCATCTGTGTTGCAAACTCTTGACTCCCTTAAGAGTGTATATCCTCACAACATAGTCGTTTCTGCTGGAGATAATTTCGGAGGGAGCTACTTTTATACAGCAACAAAGGGACAGCTTCTGCCTGTTTTCTTCAACGAGGCAGGCATTCGTATATCTGCAGTAGGCAACCATGAGTTTGATGACGGCTTGGATGAACTTTCTAAAAAATGGAAGGATGACCCTATTCGTCCAAATGGGTGGGACATAAAATATATATGCTCAAATGTGTATGATGCGAAAGGCAATATCCCTAGTTGTATGCAACCCTTTACAGTTGAGGAAATCTCCGTGTCGCCAACAAAGAAAGTCAAAGTGGCATTTGTTGGTATGCTAGCCTCTTCGGCAAAGACACAAATTAGTGCAAGGCGCATCGTGGGAATGACCTTCCGCGGTGATTATACAAAAGTCTTGGATAGTCTGAAGGCTTTGCCCGAATATAAGAAAGTAGATGAAGCTGACTTGCGCTTTTTCTTTTTTCATATTGGCGCAAACCAGAAAAAAGGTTCCCCTGTATGGTATGACAAAAACGAAGAGGAACTCTATAAACTCAACAATCAGGAATATCATGGTTTCATAGCAGGTCATAGTCACGATCCCGTTTGCGGTTATATCAATGACTCCCATAAGCCTGTAGTGCAGGGCTGGTGGCATGGAATGTATATCTGTATGCTCAAATGTCGTGTAGATACTATGGCTATGAAGGTTCTAAGTGTAGAGCCCGAAATAGTGCGCGTTCCTTTGAGGCAACGTTCTGAACTCACGCCCCATGCCTTACGGATGCAGCAACAGGTGGATTCCTTGCTTCAATGTACAAAGACTCTTGGTGGAGTACCTATTGGGACTCAAGTTGCATACTGTAGCAAGTCAATGCCCCATGACCGTAACAATAAATATCGCATCACCGAAGTAGGAACTCTTGTCTGTGAGTCTTACGCTTATGCTTATCGAAAAGCAAAAGGGAACTCCCTTCCCGTGATTGGCGTCAGCCACTTCGGCTCTGCGCGCGGCGGATTTGTGAAAGGAAATGTCAGTGTTCTTGATGTAGGCGAGGTGCTACCTTTCCAGAATAATATGTGCGCCTTCCTTATAGATGGCAAGAAATTGCGCGAACTTGTTGAATTTGGCTATCATAACGAACGTTTTGGCTGGATGCAGTATAGTGGTTTGCGAGTAGTTCTCAATGCCGACGGACACGTTAAGAAAATGTATTATGTAAACCCCGACGGAAGCCAAAAACGGGTAAAAAATAAAAAGAAATATATTATTGTATGCGATAGTTTTATGTCAGGCGGAGGCGATGACTACGACAAAAAATTCTTCCCGGAGGAAGGCAGGATTGATGTAGAATTACCAGCTGCAACAGATTGTCTCATACAGTACCTACAACATAGAAAGACTTTTTGAGAATAAATAGCTTAAAGTTATTCTGATTTTAATAAGTTCAAGGATTAATATGGGAATATTCACTTTACCACCAAAAATGCCACGCGCAGACCTTCTTGATGTAGAGTCATATCTGCGTAGCGATTCGCGACAGTCGCCAATTAGGCGCTTTCGCAGGACTTTGGCTGCAGAGTGGTTCCCCCAAAGCGGAGTGCAACTCACATGGCCTCATGGCGATACCGACTGGGCTCCAATGCTTCAGGAAGTTACAGAAACTTATATAAGAATTGCCTACGAGATAGCTATAAGGGAAATACTGCTCATAGTCCATCCCAACGCAGAAGATGTGAAGAAACTGTTGGAAAACAGACTCCCTCTGCGAGCTACTGAGAATATTATTTATTTCTCTTGCCCCACAGACGATACGTGGACTCGCGACCATGGTTTCCTCACAGTTATTGGAACAGGCGAGCCCGAACTACTTGACTTCCGCTTTAATGGTTGGGGAGGAAAATTTTCAGCAGATAAAGACAATGCCATAAATCGTAGTCTTTTCGAAGCTAACTTGTTGCATGGGCAATATGTCGATTGTTTGGATTTCGAACTAGAGGGTGGCAGCATAGAGACCGATGGAATGGGTACATTGCTCACCACACGGCAGTGTTTACTAAATCCAAATAGAGGTCGTCAGCAAGATGTTAAAATCCTTGAGGATTATCTCTCAGAGAAATTAGGAGTGACAAACATACTTTGGCTGGAGCATGGAGCCTTGCAAGGCGATGACACCGACAGCCATATAGATACCTTGGCGCGCCTTTGCCCAGGCAGACGGATAGCCTATGTGAAATGCCAAGACGAGGCTGATGAGCATTATGAAGAACTGAGAATGATGGAAGAACAACTTCGTACCTTCACCGACGCAGAGGGCGCACCATTTGAACTTATCCCCTTGCCATTGCCAACGGCTATATATGACGGAAACGAGCGACTTCCAGCAACCTATGCAAACTATCTCGTTATGAACAAAGCCATACTAATGCCTACATACAATCAGCCAGAAAATGACGAGAAGGCGCGGCGTGCATTGCTTCAGGCTTTTCCAAAATACGACATAGTCGGAATAGACTGTTGTAGCTTAATCAGACAGCATGGCTCTCTCCATTGTTCCACGATGCAATACCCAAAGGGAATTTTAAGGCTGTGATATGTTTGTCATAACAAATTTGTGTTGGTATTGAGGAGAACCCATTAAAAACATTACTCTCATGAAAATAGGAATAATACAAATCTCCTGCGAGGCAGAAGCGCAGAACAATAGGCAAAAACTTCGTAAGCTTATATCAAAGGTTGCTGCTGAAGGTGCTGAACTGGTCGTTTTGCAGGAATTGCATGACTCGCCATATTTTTGTCAAACTGAAGACGTCGACAACTTTAGTTTAGCTGAGCCTATCCCAGGTCCAGCCACACAATTCTATGCTCAAGTTGCTAGTGAGAGTGAAATAGTGCTCGTTACTTCCATGTTTGAGCGGCGTGCTCCTGGGCTCTATCACAATACTGCCGTAGTCTTTGAGAAAGATGGCAGCATAGCAGGGAAATATCGTAAGATGCACATTCCCGATGACCCTGCCTATTATGAGAAATTCTATTTTACTCCTGGCGACCTCGGATTTCAGCCTATTAAGACGAGTGTGGGATGCTTAGGCGTACAAGTTTGCTGGGATCAATGGTATCCAGAAGGCGCTCGTCTAATGGCACTTGCTGGAGCAGATATTCTCATATATCCTACCGCAATAGGATATGAAAGTAGCGATTCCATCGAAGAAAAAGGACGTCAGCGCGAAGCTTGGCTGACAGTGCAGCGTGGGCATGCTGTCGCAAACGGTTTGCCTGTGGTAAGTGTAAATCGTGTAGGGCTTGAAATAGATCCAAGTGGACAAACAAAAGGAATTCAGTTCTGGGGCAGCAGCTTTGTTTGCGGTCCACAAGGCGAGATATTATACTCTGCTCCTCAAGATAAGGAAATATCTGCGGTTGTAGAAGTAGATTTGAAGCGTAGCGAACAAGTACGACGCTGGTGGCCTTTCTTGCGTGACCGACGTATAGATTGCTTTGGAGATTTGCAACATCGTTTTCTCGATGAATAGGCACTTTTTTACTAAATTTCAAACTTGTCGCAAATCAACCACGTAAAGGAATCTTAAGACAAATTTTCAAATAACTTATATCCCCATGCAAATACTTGACGGAAAAATTACGGCGGAGAAAATACGCCACGAAATAGCAGACGAAGTTCAGAAAATGGTTTCTGCTGGACTTCGTCGTCCTCACCTGGCAGCGATTCTTGTGGGGCATGATGGTGGTAGCCTTACGTATGTCAACAATAAGGTAAAGGCTTGTCATGATTGTGGATTTGAAAGCACCTTACTTCATTTCGGTACTGGTATAACCGAAACGGAGTTAATAGATGAGGTGAAAAAACTCAACGATAATCCTGAAATCGACGGATTCATCGTTCAACTTCCTCTTCCACACCATATCTCCGAACGTCGGGTTATCGAGGCTATTGACTATCGAAAGGACGTTGATGGTTTTCACCCCGTCAACACAGGTCGCCTAAATGCAGGTCTTCCATGCTTCGTCTCAGCTACACCACGCGGCATACTAGAGCTATTGCGACGATATGATGTCCGCACGCGCAGTAAACGTGTCGTTATACTTGGACGTTCCAATATCGTTGGTAAACCTCTCGCGAGCATGCTTATGCAACGTAGCTATGGGGATGCTACTGTTACGGTCTGCCACAGCCACACACTGAATATTGCCGACGAATGTCGGCGTGCAGACATCCTCATTGCCGCCATTGGTCAGCCAGAGTTTGTGACGGCAGATATGGTGCGCGAAGGTGCTACTGTCATCGATGTGGGCACCACGAGAATTCCCGATGCCAGCTGCGCTCGGGGCTATAGACTTGCCGGCGATGTCAAGTTTGACGAGGTAGCGCCCAAGTGTGCATACATAACACCCGTTCCTGGTGGTGTCGGTCCTATGACAATAGCTATGCTTATGCAAAACACCTTAGCCGCGGCGAGAAAGGAGTATTATCATTAGTCATAGGCATTTGGGCTTGTAGAGAATATGAATATAAGACCAAAAACCTACAAAACATAGGTGGAATATTACCCACTAGCATAAAATTCTGACAAAAAGTTTTGTCTATAATTATAGAAAAGCATAACTTTGCACCCGCTAAAGGCGAAAAGCCTTGCACATGGTGCCTATAGTTCAGTTGGTTAGAGCGTCAGATTGTGGTTCTGAATGTCATGGGTTCGAGTCCCATTAGGCACCCAAAGAAGAGGCTGCGAAGAAAAATTTTTCTTCGCAGCCTCTTCTTTTTATAAGCAATATGCTATGCTCAGAAGTATAGCAAATAGGAGCATATTGCGTGATGTCTCGCCAAGTATTCTGTTAAGTTCCTTCCCGGAACGTATTTTTATCATCTTCTTCCATGTCATTACATGAGGCACAAGGTACAAGGCAGGTATCAATGCGCTCCAAGCCTCGCCGGGCATGCTTGAGCAGATGGGGATAATTCCTGCTATAACAGCTAAAATACCGTGCGCCAGATAGCTTATGCTGCCAAAGCGTTCTCCGAATATCGAAATGAGTGTTCGCTTTCCCGAAACCTTGTCAGTATCCCGGTCGCGGTAGTTGTTTATGATAAGGAGTGTGTCGATGACGAGTCCGCAAGCCGCTGCCGCCCACCAAGCATCAGCGGTAAGTCTTAAGGCTTGCACATAGTAAGTGCCAAGTACAGGGACAAAGCCGAAGAATACATATACTAGAATATCTCCACCGCCCATGTAGCTTAGTATTGTGGTGTAGAGAAAAGCAAAGATAAAACAGGCTATGCCTATGGCACAAAGCCAAAGCACATTGCTCCATTTTATAGTTATGACATCGTATTCAAAGTCAATCCAAGCCCCACTACTGATGACAATGGCTATGCCGATGAAAGCTGCGAAAAAAAGCACTATTGCTATGCCATAGCCCATAGCTCTTGGAGAAATCCACCCCTGTGCACAAGCCCGTTCGGGGCCTAGGCGGTCAGCGCCATCGGTGCCACGGCGGAAATCGTAGAGGTCGTTGATGAAATTTGCAGCTATCTGCATCAGTGCTGCGAAAATGGCGCAGTAGAGTGCCGGAACAAGGCGAAATGTGGAGTCGCGCCATGCTAGGGCAGAGGCTACAATCACGGGTATTAGAGCGCCGCTGAGTGTTTTAGGGCGAGCTGCAAGTATCCATGCTTTCAGCTTGCTGGGAGTAGCTTTTGTATTATTCATAAAGAGTGTCCAAGTCAAATTGTTCGGGTAGAATTTCTTCTAAATTGTTATTTTTCAACAGCCACAGCATATCGGCATATTTTATTGCAAGTTCTAGGTCATGGCTGGAGAATAGGATTGCCTTGCCTTCATGGCGAGCCAGCTTGTTGAGCAGGCTAAGTGCTTCGAGTTTGGAAGGGTAGTCCAGAAATGCAGTCGGCTCGTCAAGCAAGATTGTCTGTGAATTTTGTGCCAAGGCTTTTGCAATCATTATACGTTGTCTTTCACCATCGGACAACTGAGCGATAGGCTTATCCATCAGGTGAGTCGCATTTACGCTTTCTAGAGCCTTGCTGATGACGTCTTTGTCGTTGCTTCGTAGTCGTCCAAAGATATCGGTATAGGGATGCCTTCCCATTGCCACTACTTCTGCGGCTGTAAGGTATCCTGTGTCGGAAACTTTAGTCAGTACAACGGATACTTCCCTTGCATATTCGCTTTGTTGAAGTCCTTTTATAGACTTCCTTCCAAGATATATCTCTCCTTCAATAGGGGGAATCAGTCCAGCCAGAGTGCGTATCAGAGTGCTCTTTCCCATGCCGTTTCTCCCTATAAGCGCCACGACTTTGCCTGGTTGCAGAGTAGCAGTGAGTCCTTCGCACACTTTGACCGTTGCCTTGCCGTTGCCAAATCCTATAGCGAGATTGCAGAAAGAAAGCGTTTGCATAAAAAAGTTATTCCTATTTCGACCGCGAAGTTAAAAATAAATTTGTACTTTAGCACCCGATAAAGGCTGGTTCTGGAAATATTTTCCTATCAGCATGCTTATGAAAGTCTTAGTTTGAATTTTTATATCAACAAACATTACAATGAACAAACTCTATCAGGAAGAATACGTACGTCCGGGTCGTATAGAAGTAGTATGTGGCTCGATGTTCTCAGGCAAGACCGAAGAGCTCATCCGTAGGCTGAAACGAGCAAAGTTTGCTCGCCAGCGAGTAGAGATATACAAGCCAGCCATCGATACAAGGTATTCCGACGAAGAGGTTGTTTCCCACGATAGCAACTCAATTCTTTCTACTCCAGTAGATTCTCCCACCAGCATTTTGTTGCTTGCAAGTGATGCCGATGTTGTTGGTATTGACGAAGCTCAGTTTTTTGACAATTCTCTTGTAGATGTTTGCAATGAACTAGCCAATCGTGGCAAGCGAGTTATCTTGGCTGGTCTTGATATGGACTTCAAAGGGCAGCCTTTCGGTCCTATGCCTGCACTTATGGCCATAGCCGAGGATGTTACTAAAGTTCATGCCATTTGTGTCAAGTGTGGTTCTTTGGCGCATATCAGCCACCGTATAGTAAAGGGGGAAAAGCAGGTTCTTCTGGGAGAAAAAGACGAATACGAACCCCTCTGCCGCGAGTGTTACAACAAGGCTATAGAAAACAAGTAGCCTCCCGTCTTATAGTTGGTTTTTGGGGTTTACTCCTTTCGCTCTACTTATTCTATATACCAATCTACAGCCCTAAAAACTCAAAATTTGTCCAGTCCTCGCCGTTTATAGGCTGACAGGTTTTAAAGCCTATTCTTTTTGCCGAGGCTATGTTGCGAGGACCGTCATCCACCAATAGTGTTTCTTCAGCTTCTATCCCCTCTCTTTCAAGAATAAGTTTAAAGACTCTCTCGTCGGGTTTCATCATGCCTATTTCAAAACTGCGATAGCATGAATCGAAAAACTCAGACAAAGGTTTTCCCGTAGGAATTTGTGGCTGCCAGAATCCCTCTTTCGAAGATTTTGGGAACCTGTCAGGGAGAGTATATTTTGCCTCGAGCCATGCGTTTACGAAGGGATTCATGTTTGAAAGAAGTATGAGTCTATATCCTTTCTCTCGCAAGGTGTTGAGTGTCTTGAAATTTCTCATCGGTGCATCCTTTGCATAGCCCAGCCATCCATAGGCGCACTCGTCGTAGCTTAGCTCACGCCCTGCCTTGAGGCTCAGCTCTTTGATGAATGTTTCCACATCAATCTTTCCTTCTTCCAGAGCTCCGAATGGTCCACCCTGTGTGTAGGGGTCGAGTAGTAGCGAAGCATCCTTGATGCCTATTTCCTCGAACCTTCTAACAGCTTCGTCGTGGTCTATCGTGATGAGCACGCCGCCCATGTCGAAAATGATGTTTTTTATCATGTAGCTTTTGTGTGTTGTGAGTCTTGGCGCTATAGTTTTTTTTGAAGTCAAATGTGGAGTTAATGACGGCTTGTTGGAGTGAAGCCTGCATGTGTGATAGTAACACTATGCAGATAGTACATAACTACCATTTTTTTGCTCTGAGTTTACTAAGAAACCTCCTAAGAAGCCAAGGTCGGGAAAATCTTCTTTATTTTTTCAAGAAAAGCCTCTTTATCCGCATCTTCGGTGAGTGCTACAAATACAGTGTCACTGCCAGCTATTGTACCGGCAACTTCTTGAAGTTCCCTGCTGTCTATCTCTGCGGCTATGGCTCCGGCATATCCTACTTTAGTGGTAAGCACCAGTATGCTGGAAGCAAATGCGTGGTGGCTTATTCCTGCCACTTGTAAAGAGACAGGTAGGGCTGTGGGCTCTATGGTGTGCTGATACTCTTTCTGAGTAGGAAGAATATATTTCGTTCCGTTGCGCGTCCTTACTTTTGCAGCGTGCAGGGCTTTCAGGTCAGTGGAAAGCGTGGGTTGTGTAATGTTATAGCCTGCAACGGTCAGAGCCTCCAGAATCTCAGCCTGAGTGGCAGATTGTTGTTCCAGGAGTATGGCGCGGATTGCCTCAAGACGATTGGTTTTTGACATGGCTAATACTAATGCTTTTGATTTTTTTTGCAAAATTACTAAAATTGAATAATGACAGAACCCCAAATGCTTACTTTTGATTATTTTTGCAGAGTTATAGTCATCGAAATGCCAGTCTGTTGTCCTTGGAAAGTATTGGCTAAGATGTTGATTTGGTAAGTAGAAATATAAACAATAAGTAGTAATTCTATTTGATAATATGGTAAAGATAACTTATGGTCTGCGAAGCCTGTTGCTCCTGCTGACATTAGCTTTCAGTGTTCAGCTCGTGGCACAGACTATAGAAATTGAGACCGATTTCCTCCAGAAAGTTTACGAAGTAACAGCCACTGGCGAAGAGTCTCTCCTTGCCGTCAACCCCTCATCCGCCACTTTGTCGGTGGTAGCTGATGAGAGCTCCATTGCTCAGGACGAGCTAAAACATTGGCGCTTGGAGAAACTCAGTGGTAGCTGGCGCATCATCAATCCAGCCCGAAACGTAGCCCTTCGCATGGGTGAAGAAGGCTTGGAGCTTGGTGAAGTGAATGGTTCCGACGAGGCACAACTGTGGCGAATTGAACCTGGCGCAGCAGGTACAGGCATCTATCAGCTCATACCAGCCAATTCAAGCCGCAGACTTTCCGTCAGAGGTTTTAAGTTCCAGAAGACAGAGCACAGCGCAAAGGCAAACATAGATGCCCAGGGCAATTTGTCTGAGAAGAACTTCTGGGAGGACGAAACAATCTTTGCAATAAACAAGGAAGACGGCGTTGCCACATATATGCCCTATCCCAACGAGGAAGCTATGGTAGCCGACAAATTGGCATATTCCCGTCCTTGGAACCTACCTCAGAACAATAGTTGTTTCAACCTGCTCAACGGCACGTGGAAGTTTAAGTTTGTGCCCGAGCCCTCGCAGCGCCCCATGGACTTCTATCGTGAAGACTTCGACGCAAGGTCTTGGGACGACATTCCCGTTCCCTCCAACTGGGAGATGCAGGGCTACGACCGCCCGCTCTATTGCAACGTGGAATATCCTCACTCCAACACGCCTCCATATATTCAGGCACGTCCTGGATTCAACGATGGCGGAGCAAACTACGGCATAAACCCCGTGGGCAGCTACATCCGCGAGTTCAGCGTCTCGGACGAATGGCTCAAACATCGTACATATCTACATTTTGACGGTATCTATTCAGCTGCACAAGTGTGGGTCAACGGAAGGTTCGTGGGCTATAGCCAAGGCTCAAACAACGTAGCCGAGTTCGACGTGACACCCTATCTCCACAAAGGTCAGAACCGCCTTGCCGTTCAGGTGTTCCGCTGGAGCGACGGCTCGTATCTGGAATGTCAGGACATGTTCCGCATGAGTGGAATCTTCAGAGACGTATATTTATATAATGTACCCGTTGCCTCCGTGCGCGACCATGTCATCAACTCGCGTCTATATAATAATTATCAGGATGCGGAGTTGAACGTAGAATTGAAGTTTGACAATCGCTACGACATTACAGCCAACAAGATTGTAACCGTGAGTCTCTACAACCCTAAGGGCAAGAAGGTCTGCGACAAGACTCTCAACTGCGCCCTTATCCCTAAAGGCGTCACCGAGGCAAACTTCACGATGGACATCGGCAAGATTAAGCCCTGGACTGCAGAAACGCCCAATCTCTATACCATCCACGTAGTGCAACGTAGCGAAGACGGCGTGGAGGAAATGGCTTTCTCTACAAAATATGGCTTCAGGGATATAAGGATGCAGAACTCCCAAGTGTTCATCAATGGGAAAAAGGTTCTCTTCAAAGGTGTCAACCGCCACGACAGCTCCCCGGAGCACGGACGCGCTGTCACCGTCCCCGAGATGCTGTGCGACGTAATGCTGATGAAGCAGAACAACATAAACACCATACGCACCAGCCACTATCCCAACCAGGCTAAGATGTATAGCATGTTCGACTACTACGGGCTTTACTGCATGGACGAGGCAGACCTCGAAGACCATGCCAATCAGAGCATTTCCGACATGCCCTCATGGGAACCCAGCTTCATCGACCGCATCAGGCGCATGATGCTTCGCGACCGCAACCATCCCAGTGTCATCTTCTGGAGCCTGGGCAACGAGGCTGGCAACGGCAAGAACTTTGAGGCTTGCTATAAGTTTGCCAAGAGCCTTGATCCCAGCCGCCCCATTCACTACGAAGGCACACGCGGCACTCGCGACATAGGCGGCAACACCTGTTCCGACTTATACTCTAAGATGTATCCGGGCATGAAGTGGATGAACGATAATACCTCCAACCTCGACAAACCACTTTTCATTTGCGAATATGCCCATGCCATGGGTAATGCCATTGGCAACCTCAAAGAATACTGGGACGTCATCGAAAGCAGCAATGCCACTATAGGCGGTTGCATCTGGGACTGGGTAGATCAGGCTATCTACGAACCCCTCGAACTGAAACGCGGCGTCAGGAAACTGCGCACAGGCTACGACTTCCCCGGACCGCATCAGGGCAATTTCTGCTCCAATGGCATCCTCCCTGCTACGCGTGAAGCCTCTCCCAAACTTGCCGAGGTAAAGGCAGCTTTCCAGTACGTCAAACCTAGTCTTATAAAGTTTGACCCTGAGACAAGAATAGCCGAGGTATGCCTGCAGAATGGATATGCCTTCCGTTCGCTCGAAGGACTCACCCTCCAGTATGACGTTCTGAAAAACGGACGTGTGGTTTCGTCCAAGAAACTCCCACTCACAGCTGTGGCAGCCGGCGAAAGTAAGCAACTCTCCTTGAGGTTGTCCAAAGCAAATGTATCTGCCGCACAGGTACGCGGCGACGAACTGCTGCTCCAGCTGCGTGTGCTGCAGCGCGACTCAACCGTCTATTCTCCTGCCGGGCATGAGGTGGCACACGCAGAGTTCACACTTTGCCAGCGTGGACCTTTGGCTGGAAAGCGCAAAGGCATGGTGGACTATAAGACAAACGCTCAATCTGCTGCCCTCGCAGAACTTGTCTGCAATGGTGAAAACATACTCGCTGCTCCGAGTCTTGTCTTCGACAATCACCGCTGGATAGAGAACGACCGCTTCACTAACACTTCTAACGGAGAAGAATTGGCAGAAGTCAAGGTGAAATACATTCGCGGTGAAGGTTATGTCGATGCCGACGTCACCGTGATACCAAAGACCGACCAACTGCGCCGCGGCGGAGTGGTCATGTACCTCAAACCTCAGTACAGCCACGTGAGATACTATGCTCTCGGACCGTGGGAGAACTATAACGACCGCCACGATGGCTGCCTTACGGGATGGTATGAGACTACAACGGAGCAGATGCTCACACAGTATATGAAACCTCAATCATGCGGTGGGCGCGAACAGTTGCGCGAAGTAGTCTTCACCGACAGCCAGGGCAAAGGCATTCGTGTCGAGACCCAGGGCAATGTCTCATTCTCCTCGCTGCCATATACCGACGCCGAACTGATGAACGCCAAACATCAGTGGGAACTGCCGAAGTCAGAGCGCATAGTGGTTCACTTCGATGCAGTAACGCGTGGTGTAGGCAATGCTAGCTGCGGTGCCGATGTCGATACCTTGCCGCAGTATCGAGTGCCCAAGAAACCACTTCACTTCCGCCTTCGCTTCTCTGAAGTGCAATCCGTTGCAAGGTGAGAGCGGAAAAGAAACTCGCTTATAGACTTAGCAGAACGTACTAAGGACAAAGAATTAGAAGCCGCCGTAAGGCAAGAGTTCAAAAAAGAACTTAAAGCCTACGACATTTTGTTTAACGAATAAGGAAGGTTTTGCCTTCCTTATTTTGTATGGACATGAACCTGTAGGCAATATTC
>JAFYFI010000126.1 GCA_017543785.1 Alloprevotella sp. | reverse complement strand
TACGGTTGCTGTACCAGCAATAGGATTAAGAGTGATGTCACCAGTATTCCAGTCGAAACCACCAATCACTCCGTTTTCGTCTGACTCTACGGTGAAGCTAACTTCAGGTGGGAATTCGCTGTTTACGTAAGAGATCACATTTCCGTCAGCGTCCTTCACAACAGGAGTAATCTTCGTCAATGTTGCAACTTCGGCAATGTCGAGAGTGATGTCATCCTGAGTAATTGTCGTAGCGATGCGAGAATCTGTCGGGTCGGTGTACTCTTCTACGCTACTAATCAAAGTATTATAGTACGTACTGGAGGAAACGCCAACGAAGTAGCCCTTGACAACGACTTTCTGACCATTCAGAGAGGTGAAGTCCGTATTCAAGGGATAGGAGATGCTACCCTTTGCCGTGGTTGCCCCGTCGATGTTTGTTATGTTATAATGTGTTCCGTCAACAGTCAGAGTTCCTTCATACTGAACATATGTTGAGAGTGAACCTGTGCTGGATGTAACTCTTGCATCCATGTCTGCACCAGAAATGGCTGCAGGCTCTTCCTCTACATAGTTGGATGTGCTTGCTGAGGTAAGGTTGCAGCGCTGGAAAATTCAAACACGCCTCCATAAGTAGTGACATCACCAGAAATCTGTACCTTATCGCCTACATTATAGCTGGCTTGATTATAGCTTGAATTATAATAATATACATATCCCGTTCCGTCGCCAACGATGAAACCGCGCTGACTCTTTGCTACTATTGTACCTCTTACGGTATAAGTTCCATTAGCAGTTATGTCAGAGATGTTCTGTATGGTAGATACCGTCAGACTGTACTTGCCTGTAGAGCCTTTGTAAGCAGTGTCATCGCCTTCGTAGGTAGCTGTGATGTTTGCTGTGCCAGCTCCAACGATAGTAACGGCACCCGTTGTAGTGTTAACGGTAGCTACGTCTTCGTTGTCGGAAGAATAAGTGACCACGGCACCTGCCACAGGACTGCCATCGGCATCTTTTACTGTAGCTGTTGGAGCAGTGAAATCTTCACCCAGCTCAACGGAGTAGGCTGACTGTGGGAACGTGGTCGTAGTAGCTACGCGAGTGTCGCTGGGATCAGCTGTTCCTTCGTAGATTTCAACCTTACTGAATTGAACAAACTTGTTTGATGAGCCACTTACAGTCACATTGAATGTGAATTTGTAGTAAGCACCCGACTCCCAAGCAGAACCTGTTGAAGGAGTAAAATTAATCGTAGAGTTAGCAGCAAACGTTGCTGTAACTTCATCTAACACATTAGTGAAGTCGGCATCGCTTGCAACAGTCAGTTTCAGGGAATTGACCGTTATCGATGATGCTGCTCCAACTGTAAGTGCCACTTTACTTACAGCTTTGGTCATAGGCGTCTTGGTATAAACGGTGCGGTCAACATTTGAAATCGACTTACCGCCTATACGCCAAGGATTCAGCGTAGTATTGCCAGTAACATTCCAGGTAATACCGCCACTCTCAATATCACAGTTACCTGCGTAAGAGTTGTTTGTGCCTTTAAGAGAGCCCGTCGCATCCAGTGTATAGAACGGCGAGTCCTGCGCCCAAACTTGTGTCCCTGTCAGCAAGCTGAATATCGCCAAGAGCAGGAACGTCTTGAATTGTAATAACTGTTTCATAAACGCGTTATTGATTAATAAATTAGTGAATTATATGTTTTTACGTATTTTACCTAGCTTTAAAATCACGCCAAAGATACATATTATTATAAATAAAGGAATAAATTTATCCTTTTTTAACCCTTAAAATTTAAAGTTTTTTTCATTTGTAAAAATGTTTCGTGCAAATCCCAAAAACTTGCTTTCTCCATATTCCAAAATAGCTACTTCTTACTCAAAAAACTTTCATCCATTCGCGAAACATATAAAGCCTGACAGGCGTCAGAAAAAATTGGGACATTGGAAAATGGTTTTTATAAGTCTGAGGCACTTTTGTCAAAATACTTTATCTCCGACCCCCTGTTTTTGAGCTCAAAAAACGGGCATAAAAATCATCTCCGAAAATTTTGGTCCGAAAAATGCCCGTTTTTTGCAATTCGCGGAAAGGTTTGACTTTCAAGTGGATACAAAATTCAGGCTCGGATTTTCGTTTGATTTTTGAAAATCCGAGCCATTTTTCCGCGATTTTTCGCCTCAAAAACGTGAAAATTTCTTTGAGTAATTTCAGAATTTCTTTGAGGAATTTTGAAATTACTTTGAGTAATCCAAAAATTTCCTTATTGGATTTTCACGGAGTCAAAATCTTCGCAGAAATTCCTCAAATCTGCGCTCTATTTTGAAGAAAATCGCGTGTCAAAATTTTTTACTTTTTCGTCAAGATTCTTAACCTTTTCTGAAAGCAGCCTGAAAAGGCGGCTGTACACCTCAGAGTTTTTTTTGCTGACGGCAATGGTGCTGCCAATCAGCTTGCCCCTTCTACCCGTTTTCCCGTTATCGGGCAGCGCTTAGGGCGGCTGCCTGCCACTGGCTGCAACAAAAAACAATAAGCCCTTTGCGCACTTTCGTGCGGAAAACATTACTTTTGTGCTTTGTAAGAAAAGACAACCTACATATTATGCTTGAAATAGAAAATCTCCATGCCACAGTGGAGGGAAAAGAAATACTCCGCGGCGTAAGTCTCACCATAGCCCCAGGCGAGGTTCACGTGCTGATGGGGCCCAACGGCTCCGGCAAGAGCACCCTGAGCAATGTCCTCGTAGGAAACCCCAAATACTCCGTCACCGAGGGCAGCATCACTTTCCAGGGCAAGGACCTGCTCGCGCTGAGTCCGGACGCTCGTGCCTGCGAGGGTATTTTCATGTCGTTCCAGACGCCTATAGAAATCCCCGGCGTCTCGATGACTAAGTTCCTGCACGCAGCACTCAATGCGCGCCGCAAATATCACGGCGAGAAGCCCATTGGCGGTGCCGACTTCCTGAAACTGCTGCGCGAAAAGCGCAAGCTCGTGGGGCTCGACGCTCACTTCATGAACAGAGGTGTGAACGAGGGCTTCAGCGGCGGAGAACGCAAGAAGGGAGAAATCCTGCAGATGGCCATCCTGGAGCCACAGTTCTCCATACTCGACGAAACCGACTCCGGACTCGACGTCGATGCTCTCCGCATTGTTGCCGACGGATTCAACGCTCTGCGAACCGAGAAGACCTCGGCTCTGGTCATCACCCACTACCAACGCATGCTCGACTACCTGAAACCCGACTTCGTACACGTACTGATGAACGGCAGGATAGTGCGCAGCGGCGACGCCTCGCTGGGATATGCCATCGAGGAGAAGGGCTTCGACTGGATAAAGGAAGAACTTAACTCCACATCAGCATGAGCCGCCACCTCACACAGCAGCAAAAGGATGCCCTGAAAGAATATCTCGACTTGTTCGAACAGAACAGCCGGCAGATAGAGGGTGCCTCTGCCCCTATGCTCAGAAAGCGCAGCGGAGACGCTCTTCTACGCAATCTCCTGGAGGGCAAGGACTCTCCTGCCCACTACCCTAACGAGCGTTTTCTCTACACTGACGTAGCCGAGGCTCTCATGACAGACTACGGGCTCAACATCTACTGCCGCCGCCCTTGCGTAAATCCTGCCGAGACCTACCACTGCGAGGTCAAAGGGCTGCAGGCTGCAACGATATACGTACACGGCGACTCCGTATATATCCCCGACGGACTGCCACAGCTATTACCCGAAGGGACATATCTGGGCACGCTGAAGGACTGCGCCGAGCCTGAGCGCGTGCGAGCACTCTTCAGCGACAAAGCCTGGGAGCCCGACTCCTCAGACCCCTCCAACTGGATAAACGACATGATTGCCCTCGACGGCATCTGCCTTGTGGTGCCCGACGGAGTAAAACTGCCCATGCCGGTGCAGATAGTAAACATTGCCGACTGGGCTCTCGACATGATGTCGAACCGCCGCCTCTGCATATATCTGGGGCGCAAAGCCGAGGCCGACATCATCGTGTGCGACCATGCTTACGGCGAAAACTTGCAACTCACTACCAGCAACGTCACCCTACAGCTTTCCGAAGGCAGCCGCCTGGGATATTATTCCGTAGAGCAGACTAACGAAAAGACTACGCGCTTCTGCAACATAAGAGCCATGCAGCTGTCGGACAGCCAGCTGGAGTACAACAGCATCACCCTGCAGTGTGGCACGACACGCTCCACCCTCACCATCATGCAACCTGAGCACGGCGCCGTGGCTGAGGTGTGCGGAGCTGTGGTAGCCGGCAAGTCAGAAAGGGCTGACAACTACGTGCGCGTAGAGCATGGCGGGGAAGGCAACAGCAGCAACATGCTCTTCAAATATGTCCTCGGAGGCAAGTCCGTCGGGGCTTTCACCGGAGAAGTCTTCGTTGCCGAAGGAGCCAGGCAGATATCCTCCGAGCAGCAAAGCCAGAACCTGCTCACCACCGACGAGGCACGCGTATATAGCCGCCCCGTACTTGAGATTTATGCCGACGACGTGAAGTGCAACCATGGTGCTACCGTAGGAAAACTCGATGAAACCGCACTTTTCTATATGCAGCAGCGCGGCATCTCAGAGCCCGACGCTCGCATGTTGCTGCAGCATGCTTTCGTAAACGATGTGCTGCAGCGCATAAGCATACCTGCCCTGCGCGAGCAGCTTTCAACCCTCGTAGAGCGACGCTTCCGCAGCGGACGCGCACAATGCGACGGATGCCGCATGATAGACTTGTGTAAAGACAACTGAGAAACACATGAAACGCGAAGACTTCCCCATACTGAGCCGCGAGGTGTACGGCAAACCGCTGATATATCTCGACAACGCAGCTACCACGCAAAAACCCCTCTGCGTCATAGATGCCATCAGCGAGGAGTATCTCTCGGTGAACGCCAACGTGCACCGCGGAGTGCACTTCCTCTCGCAGCAGGCAACCGAACTGCACGAGAATGCCCGCCGCGAGGTGCAGCGCTTTATAAATGCGCGGTCGGCAAACGAGATAGTTTTCACGCGCGGAACGACGGAGAGCCTCAATCTCATGGCGTTCTCCTACGGCGAGGCTTTTCTCTCCGAAGGCGACGAGGTTGTGATTTCCGAAATGGAGCACCACTCAAACATCGTGCCCTGGCAAATGCTTCGCGACCGCAAGGGCATAAAGCTGAAAGTCATCCCCGTCACCGAAAGCGGAGAACTCGACATGGAGGCGGCTAAGGAATGCATCGGCGAGCGTACCAAGCTCCTCAGCATAGCCCACGTGAGCAATGTCCTGGGCACCATAAACCCCATAAAGGAACTAGTGCTGCTGGCTCACGAAAGGGGCTGCCACGTTCTTATCGACGCCGCACAGAGCGTGCCTCATATCCCCGTGGACGTTCAGGACCTGGGCTGCGACTTCCTGGCGTTCTCCGGACATAAGATATATGGCCCCACGGGCATAGGCGTTCTCTATGGGCGCGAAGAGCTTCTCGAGAAAATGCCTCCCTACCAAGG
>JAFYFI010000125.1 GCA_017543785.1 Alloprevotella sp. | reverse complement strand
ACAATGCCGACGACCTACTGCACGACCTTACACTGCAGTACAACAAGACTCGCCAGCAAGCCATCACAGCCGAACTACTCGACATCGTAGGCGGTTCGATGCAATAGAAGACCTCTGCATCTAAACGGACTAAAGCGACGTTTCAAGCTACATACCGGTTAGCGCCATAAACCGTAAAGGGCACAATAAATAAAAAAACGAGGATGCACCACACATCCTCGTTTTTCTTTATCCTTGTATATTTTTTCAGCAAACACGCATTGACACTATAATTTAAGAAAGCAAAATTAGCACAAAAGAAATCCCTGCCAAGGCATAAGCCTGACAGGGACTTCATATTTATAGAATTACAGAATTTTCTTGCTTAGAATTTGTAGCGGTTGTCCTTGAGCTTTGCATCGCGGACAAGAGCAGGAAGCAACGTGCGCATTGCCATCTGACCCGTCTGCTGGGCCTGCTGCTTCATCACAGCTTTCTCATCAAACTTCTCAGTAGGCTGTGTCTTGGCTGTAACCTGACCGAAGTAAACGGCGGCGGCACCTTGCACAGCACCAGTGAACTTACCCTGAGGTGTGAGCGAAAGGGCTGCAGTGAGCTTAGGCTCGGGAGCACCAACTTTCGGCATGGCTACAGTAGCAGCGAATGTAGCGTCGGCGATAGTGTCGGAAACGGCTCCTGCAATGGCTTTTGCACCAGCAATATCCTTGACGCCCTTAACGCGATTCATCACGATAGCGCCTTTCTTCTTCTGCTTAGCCATCTGCTTGATGAGCTTGCTTACGCTTTCGTCTTCAAGACCTATATAATCTTCGGTATTGAGGCTCTTCACACCAATAACAAGGAGGTGGTCGTTCTGACGTCCGCACTCATAGAGCTTACTAACATCGCCTGTTTTAGCTTCGTCGAACACCCACTTGATAGCGTCCTTCACACCGCTTCCACCTATGCTCTGCTGAATGCTGAGGTTGCTCTGCGTGTAGTTGGGCTGGTCGGTGAGGATATAGCCAGACTTACCTGCATTCTTCTCGATATCAGCGAGTGTGCGGTTTGCTGCGAGGAATTTGTTGAGCTTGTTGAGGGCAGTATTGTAGGTCTCCTTAGAGAAGTTGAGCGGGCACTTAACAACTGCCACCTGATACTTAGTCTCAACATTCTTGCGCTCTATGACATTCACAACAAGGCTTCCCTGACCATTCTCGATGACCTTCATGCCTGGTTCCATTGTTATCACCTGAGAGATGAGCTTAGCCTGGTCTTCGGGAATGCCTGGAGCCTCATATTGTGCGCTGGTCATCCAAACGGTATCGCCATTCTGCTGATATTTTTTGGCTATCTCAGCAAACTTAGCACCTCCCTGAATTGCAGTGAGGATAGAGTCTGCCAAAGCCTTGCTCTCTGCGGGAGTAGCCTTCACGGCAGCAATCATCTGATAGCGCACAGAGTCGGCAGCCTGAGTCTTAGCGATGAGCTTCAGGGTGTTGACCGTATTGTCCTGTGCATTGTAGTAAACGGGCTTTACACTACCTACTGCCATGGAGTCGAGAGCTGCCTGAACGTCGGGCATCTGACGGAAAGCGCGCTTTGACATTGCGAGGGTTGTGTAGGGATAAACAGTCTTGCTGCCTGCCACAACGGATGCTACGTCGCTTTCCGACTGCAACTGAGCTGCAACATTGCCAACCTCTGCCATGAGAGCTTTCTTGTCGGCTTCGCTTGCTGTTACGTTGATGTCGAGAACTTTCAGGGCCGCACTCTTCATCTCGTTGCGGAAGAGTTCCTTGTTCTGCTCGTACAATTCCTTGAGTTCTTTCTCGGAAACAGGTGCGTCCTTGTCGGCAACGGTGCTGTAGGGAACGGCTACTACCTCAGCAGTAGTCTTCACGCCCTGATCCTGGAACGCCATCTTTGCAGAGACAGGATTGGAGATGAAAGTCTGGCTGAGCAACAAGCCATACTTCTGAGAGAGGATTTCCTTGCGGAGCTGCTTCTCGGTGAAGTCCCAGATTTTGCGTATCTGCATCATCTGCTCTACGTAGTCGCTCTGACCGTTCTGCTGTGCTTGCTTAAGGTTCTTGTCGTAGGTCTTAAGGAACTCTTGCAGAGAAGCTACGTCGAACTGCCCAGTCTTCTGGTTTGCAAAGCCCAGACGTGCCATCAACTGCAAAGCAGGTGACTGACCTGAGCGAAGAGCTTCCTGCTCGTCTTGTACTGTGACCTTGATGCCGAGCTTTTCAGCTTCGTGAGCAACGATGCTGTTTGTTACGAATTCTTGCCAAGCCTCTTCGCGGATTTGGTCCTGCTCCTGGTCTGTGAGAGCATCGTTCTGACCAGCAAGGGCTTTTTGGATTTTAGCCATCTCGCTGCGTTCGTCCACTTCGTTCTGGAAATCTTGGTATGAGAGCGTTTCTCCATAGATTTCGCCAATGTTCATGCGATTCACATTGGATGTCGTCTCGAAAGAACGAAAGAGTTCCTCGGCGATAAAAGCAAAAAGGGCCAGACCGATAATACCTATCAGCCATACGCCTTTGCTTCTGATTGATTGTAATGCTGCCATTATGAATTTATTTTTTTATTTGTTTGATTTTTTCTTGTCTTGCCTATAACGCAAAGTGCGCGCAAAAATAAGCATTTATTATGAAACGATGAAATCAGAAGGTCGAATTTTATTCATTTGCCGGTGGCATTGTCGGCTCTGAAGGAGTTTTTTTCTTTTCCTTTGGCACGGGCATGAAACCCTTGCTCTGCCAGATGTGGTACTGAGTGAGCTGCTCGTTTGCCGTAAACCTATTGCCTTCCATTTCTCTATCGGGCTTGCGTATGCGCATATATTTATTGGAATAAAAACGATGCTCGTTCATATCCCAGAAGAGTTCTTCGGTCCAGAAGCGTGTATCGTTTTCCTTGTCCAGGATATACACTTTTCCTTTCAGCCTCCACAGACTTTGGTCATAGCACCATGCCGAGTCGGCAATGATGTATAGGTCCATCTTGAAATTATTGTCTAACCGCTCCAGGAATATCCCACGCGGGAACTCTTGCCTTGGCGGCTGAGTCTTGTCGTAGAGCTGCCACTCCTCGGCTATTATGCGATAGCGCATTATGCCAGAGTCGGAAATCATCTTCGAAACTCCATAGGTGGTCATAAGTGCCGTGGAGTCACGGTGCTGCTGCAGATGGCTCATCGGAGGAGCCTCGCTGGAGCAAGCCAAAGGCATGATGAGAAAGGGTGCCGTGGCAAGCGCCAAGAGCAGATGTGAAAAGAGCAGGTGTGCGTGGGTTTGCACTCTTTTCATCACACTCCTTCTCAACAAGCCAAAACGGGAACGAAGTTGCATTTCGGGGGATAGATACTTTCTCTGGAACATAGGTGCCAACATACAGAGAGCTAAGTGCCTACTGAGCTCTCCATTTCAGGAACCACTGCTCGCCCCAAGAGATGCCGAGGCATACGCGCAGATATTGTTCCTTGAGCATACCGCTGACCTTTGGTGCAAGACGCTCGTATTGGAACCCTATATTGACAACGCAGGTGCGACTGTTGTGGCGGTTGATTACCGGTATGCCAAGACCCAGCGATGCAACAAAATCGCTCGGACCGTCGTTGGCGCCGACATTGAAATGAGGCGTGGAATAGGAAATACCTGCACGATAGCGAATGTGATTATGCCACTTGTAGCTATTACGGTTATGAACGTACTCTGCACCTATGTGCACTGTGTGTCTGTCCTTGAGAAGTCCTTTAACGGCACGGAAGTCGGAAGAAGAATTATTGAACAGAGCCGGGCTCTTTGTAGAACCCCACATCTGCAACGAATAGTCGCCAGACAGACGCAGACGGTCCTTATAGTTCCACATCAGTCCAACGCCAACACTATGGGGAAGTCCGTAGGCATTCCTTACTACTATAGTGTCGCCTATGTAAGTTGTTCCCGATGCGGTCTGGTCGTACAAGCGTGCATCGGTATGTATGTCATGCCCAAGACCATAGGTAAGTCCCAGAGTCAGGGAGTTATTTTTGTTGAGACGTTGCTCATACTGTATGCCGAAGTCCAATTTGAAGGTACGAATATCTGAGTCGTACTCACGACGGCGCAAATTGATGTCGGTATCACTAAATGACGTTATGACACTATGGTTCAAATCACCCCACAAATAGCCAGCGCTGAAACCCAGCGCAAAGCGGCGAAAAGGCTTCCAACCCAATGCTGCATATACCTCGTGTACGCCGCCATCGCCCTCAAAAGCTTCATATTGCATATATTCGCCCATTGGCGAGCTCATAGCCCTTTCTCCAGTCATTTTGTAGCCTATGGTGCTATAAGGCAGCAAACCTAAGGAAAGACCCAAATTGCGCGTCACTCTGAAAGCAGTCAAGACATAGTCGAGGCTCATGTTGCGAGCATTGACCTTGCTGCCATTTTCGCTAAGGTTGGCGTTTTGCAACGACGCCCCTATATCGAAAAGCAACGTCAGCGAGTCGGTATATGCCACAGATGCAGGATTGGCAATGTTAATTTCTGTACCTCCATGCATGCCGAGGCCTGCCCCAGCCATGGCAGAGCGAGCCGCTCCGGTGCGGTCATTCATTAGCCCCATGCCGTAGCGGGAGTATGGAGAATTGCTGCCGGCATTCTGCGCACTAGCTACAACGGCTACTGCCAGCATCATTACGAGAATACTTTTACGAAGGATATGTTTCATTTAGTATTTCATTGAGTCCCTTTATTACAAGGAATTTATCTATAGTTATCTTTTGGTCAAAATGCTCGTACAGCCTGCTCTGAGGCAGACCTCCGCCAGTCAGGAAAATGTGTCCATCAGGATTTTCTTCCATGAAGGCATATATGTAGCCCTCTATCTCGCGTCTCAATCCGAGCTGAGCACCAGCTTGCATAGCCTGCCGCGTGTTTCGCCCTATGGGTTGCAGGTCGGCGGCGGTATCACACTTGGGCAGCAAAGCCGTATCTCGGTGCATTGCCTGCAAACGCATACTAGCGCCAGGTGCAATGTTGCCACCTAAATATTCGCCTTCGGCAGAGACATAGTCAAATGTAACGCAGGTGCCGCTGTCAACAACGAGCAGTGCCCTGCCCTTTTGCACACTCCAAGCCCCCACTGCCGCTGCAAGCCTGTCGGCGCCCAGCGTTTCGGGCGTCTGATACCTCATCTTCAGCGAGGTCGGTATCATGCCGCTAACGAGCAATTGCTCTACTCCGATTTCGTCAATCTCTTTGCGCAGAGCATCTGAAAATCTGCCTACACACGCTATTGCACAATGCTCAACAGACATTTCTCCAATATGGCTGGAAAGCGTTCCAGGCTCCCATTGCCAATAATCCAGCAACTCATTTGCTCTGAAAATTGCAATGCGAGTATGTGTATTGCCTATGTCTATTATCAGGTTCATTAAGCCTCAGCGACACATAGTTCGCACGCGAAATTACTTTAAACGTTGGAGAATGCAAAGCAAATAACCTTTTTTAGCATTTTAGCCACATAACAAAATTAGGTTCATAGGTTCGTGGGTTAGTAGGTTTTTGGATTGGATTAGCGCTCCAAAACCCAAAAATCTAAAAACTCATCAACCTATAAACCTAAAAAATACTTGCAAAATAGCTACTCTTCTGTGATGTCCAAGACGGTTACCCACCCATAGCGGTCGGGTTCAATGCCGTATTGTATGTTTCTATATGTGTCGTAGAGTTTTTTACAGATAGGACCTGGTTTACCGTCTTTGGATATCTGATAGCTGAGACCGCGCTCCATGTCATCAATACGGTTAATGGGACTAATGACGGCTGCCGTGCCGCATGCCCCAGCCTCTTCGAAAGTAGCCAGTTCCTCCTCGGGCACCTCTCTTTGCTCCACTTTGAGCCCTAAGTCGAGAGCTATTTGCTGCAGACTTTTATTAGTGATGGAAGGCAGAATAGACAAAGAGTTTGGAGTGACATACGTATTATTCTTTATACCAAAGAAATTTGCCGCTCCGCACTCGTCTATGTATTTCTTCTCCTTTGCGTCGAGGTAGAACTCTCCTGCATATCCAGCCTCGTGGGCTATCTTGCCAGCAAGCAAGCTACCTGCATAGTTTCCAGCACATTTATAGCGTCCTGTCCCGAGCGGTGCGGCACGGTCGTACTGACGCATAATGACATAGTTGTTCGCGGCAAAACCGCCCTTGAAATATGGTCCTACAGGAGTGACAAAGATTATGAAGCTATATTCTTTAGCAGGTTTCACCCCCACGTCGGGAGTTGTACCTATGAGCAGTGGGCGCAGATAAAGCGCTGCTCCCGACTCATAAGGTGGTATAAACTTTGCGTTCAGCTTCACTACCCTCTTAGCCATTTCACAGAAACGCTCAGTAGAGATTTCTGGCATAACAAGAGCGCGGCAAGTGCTCTGCAACCGCTTGGCGTTGTCCTCCATACGAAAGATTCGCACCTTTCCGTCTGGACAGCGAAAAGCCTTCAGCCCTTCAAATGCCTCCTGCCCATAGTGCAGACAAGAAGCTGCCATATGGATGGGTATCATCTCGTCGCGCGTTTCCTCAATATCGCTCCACTCTCCGTTGGCATAGTGGCAGCGAACATTATAGTCTGTTGGGATATACCCGAACTTTAAATTATTCCAATCTATTTTTTCCATAATAGATTTTATATTTTAACCAGTTTAGTTTTGCTATTATGGAGCAAAATTAGCTTAACTCACTTAAACAGCAAAAGGTTTTTGAGTAAAAAGAGTACTTAATTGTAAAAACATCTGCAACTAAAACAAACTGCATGAATTCTTCACAAAGTGAGAGGCTTTCAGCATAAAGAAAGAATCATGACTTTTAAAAGTAGAGTTACAAGCCATAAACACTGGTTTCATGGCTTGTAACTTTGGCTTCTGAAAATAAAGATGTATAAAGCTATTTACTATACACTAGACCTTAAGTTCTCTTATCACCTTGCATGGATTGCCCACAGCTACGCAGTTTGAGGGAATGTCCTTCACCACCACTGAGCCAGCTCCAACAGTTACGTTGTCGCCAATACTGACGCCAGCCAGTATTGTTACACTTCCACCTATCCACACATTGTTACCTATAGTAACAGGCTTTGCCCATTCCATGCGCGTATTGCGTTCCAGGGGGTCTGTGCTATGGCATGCCGTATAGATGCTGACATTGGGACCGACAAAACAATCGTCGCCAATAGTTACACGGGCTTCATCGAGCACAGTAAAGTTGAAATTTGCAAAAAAGCCCTTGCCCACGCTAATGTTTTTACCGTAGTCGCAGCGGAAAGGCTGATTGATTGTTATATTGTCGTCGCCAACACTGCCGAGCAGGGACTTCAGGATTGCTTTCATTTTCTGCGTTTCCGAAGGTCTCAAATGGTTGTAGTCATGGATTATCTCCCTTGTCTCAGCCAACTCTCGGAGCAGTTCCCCGTCAACAGCGGAATAAATCTCACCCGCCAGCATTTTCTCTTTTTCTGTCATGGTAACTCGTCTTTTTGTGCTGCAAAAGTAAAAACAAATTTTTATGGTATTCCGTTTCTTTATTTATCTTTTGTGTTTTTTTCCTCGCCATGGCATAACAAAAGCAAGCTTTTGCTCTGCTCATTTGGCTTAACGGAAAAGTTAAACTAATTTCGCGTCTGAAAACTTAGGACAAGTACCTGAGGTTCTTTTTGACTAAACAACATAAACAATATAAAGACATGGAAATACTGGAAAAACTCCTAGCCCGTGCACGTGCTGACCGTCAGCGCATTGTCCTTCCCGAAGCTGAGGAAGAACGTACTATCAAAGCTGCCGACCGCGCCATTGCAGATGGACTCGCCGACATCATTCTTATCGGCAATCCTGAAAAGATTCAGAAACACGTTGAAACGTTTGGACTTAGCAACATTGCAAAAGCCACCATCATTGACCCAGAGAACAATCCCAGAGCTGAGGAATATGCACAACTACTGCAGAAACTCCGCGAGAAGAAAGGCATGACAATAGAGCAAGCCCGCGAACTCGTGAAAAATCCTCTCTAACTGGGTTGTCTGATAATAAAGAATGGTGATGCCGACGGACAGATAAGCGGTGCACTATCTACGACTGGCGACACCCTGCGCCCCGCACTGCAAATCATCAAGTGCTCCCCGGGCATTACATGCGTGAGTGGTGCTATGCTGCTGATAACAAAGCAACATCAGTTTGGAGAAGATGGTGTGGTGGTGATGAGCGATGTTGCCGTTACTCCTGTACCCACAGCCGACCAATTGGCTCAGTTTGCCTACTGCACTGCTGAGACGGCTAAGGCCGTAGCTGGCATTGAAGAACCTCGTGTTGCAATGCTTTCGTTCTCCACGAAGGGAAGTGCTAAGCACGAAGTAGTAGATAAAGTTGTAGAAGCCACACGCATAGCCAACGAGACATGGCCTGAGCTGAAAGTTGACGGCGAGCTACAGGCAGACGCTGCTCTCGTGCCATCAGTAGGCGAGACTAAAGCAAAAGGCAGTAAGATTGCCGGACATGCCAATGTGCTCATAGCTCCAAGCCTGGAAGTTGGCAACATTGGCTATAAACTTGTTCAGCGCTTAGGCGATGCCGTTGCTATTGGACCAATTCTGCAGGGCATAGCACGCCCCGTGAACGACCTCTCGCGCGGCTGCTCTGTTGACGATATATATTATATGGTAGCTATTACTGCTTGTCAGGCACAGGCTGCAAAATAACACAAGAAGCCCCCTCAACCACAAAAGGATTGAGGGGGCTTCTTTTTTTATTACCCAAACATTTCTACCCATTCGAGAAATGTTTTTGTGTCTTTCTCTCCAAATTTCCGCAGACTCTGCAGCGTTTCCTCCACGGTGCGTTCTCGCTCAGGATGACTCTTTGAAAAGAATTTGTCGGCATAGCTTATCACCTTCTCCTCCAACGTCTGCGGTGCGAGAATTCCACCAGGAGGCACAAGTCCACGCGAAAGAAAGCTCTCATCGGTAAGTCCTGTTCCTGTATGTCGCTCGCAGATGCGGGCAATGTCTTCCCGTCCCAACTCGCGCATCAGGCGTGCCCCAGCCACTCCATGATATAGATAGTGATATGTGCCGTGGCAGTGTATGCGAGGTGCATCGCAAAGGAAAATGCCCACATCGTGCAGCATCGAGCCTTCTTCTACCAGTTTGCGGTCGAGTTTGAGTTCGGGATGGCTGTCGCACACATGGATGGCCTTTGAGAGAACCTGCCTGCTATGATGCAGCAGAAGCGCACGCAGTGGTTCGTTGTCGGAATAATACTTGTCTATTATCTCTATTGGTGATATGGTGTGCATTGGGGTCTTTGGTCTTTCGTCTGCAAAGTTACTCATTTCTGAACATAAGTCCGTCAGAATTAGCATCAACTATGACTGGGCGCGACTTATCAACGTTTCCTGCCAGCAAAGCCTTTGAAAGGTCATTGAGCAAGAGTCTCTGCAAAGCCCTCTTCACCGGGCGTGCTCCAAACTCTGGGTCGTAGCCTTCGCGAGCTATCAGAGCTACAGCTTCATCGGAAAGTCGCAGCGACACTCCTTGTTCCTCCAAGCGTTTCACTATGCTACCTACCTGTAGTCTGACAATGTCGGCAATCTCAGTTTCGCTTAGTGGCTGGAACTCTATTATGCCATCAACTCTGTTCAGGAACTCAGGACGAATGCCAAGTCTTACAAGCCCTGCCCTCAGACTGGCGTCGCGCCCATTACCTTGTAGAGTTGTTTTGTCGGGTAGCAGGTTGGAAGTCATAATGATTATCGTATTCTTGAAATTAACCACCCTACCCTTGTTGTCGGTAAGCCTTCCGTCGTCAAGCACTTGCAGCAAGATGTTGAACACATCGGGATGTGCTTTTTCTATCTCGTCGAACAGCACTACGCTATAGGGTTTGCGGCGCACAGCCTCAGTGAGTTGTCCGCCCTCTTCATAGCCCACATATCCCGGAGGTGCTCCTACAAGCCTGCTTACTGAGAATTTCTCCTGATACTCCGACATATCTATACGAGTCATCATCTGGTCGTCGTTGAAAAGATATTCTGCCAGAGCTTTTGCCAGTTCTGTCTTTCCTACTCCAGTGGGTCCGAGGAATATGAATGAGCCTATAGGCCTGCGTGGGTCTTGCAGTCCTGCTCGGCTACGTCGCACAGCATCGCTGACGGCTTCGATGGCTTCCTGCTGGCCAATGACCCTGCGGTGGAGCTCTTCCTCGAGGTGTAGCAGTTTCTCGCGTTCGCTCTGAAGCATGCGGCTCACAGGTATTCCTGTCCAGCGGCTCACTACGTCGGCTATGTCATCGGCAGTGACTTCTTCTTTTACGAGAGCTTCGCTGCCCTGTCGCTCGCGTAGCTGTTGCTGAGTCTGGGCTATCTCGTCCTCCAACGCCTTGAGTCGTCCATATCTAATCTCGGCAACGCGCCCGTAGTCCCCCTGGCGCTCTGCACGCTCTGCCTCAAACTTCAGGTTCTCCATCTGTTTCTTGTCGTCCTGAATCTTGTCCAGCAGTTCACGCTCGCCCTGCCATTTTGCGCGGAAGTCTTTTTCGCGTTCTTCGAGTTGCGAGATTTCCTTATTCAGGTTGTCCAGCTTGACAGTATCGTTCTCGCGCTTTATAGCTTCGCGCTCGATGATGAGTTGGCGCAAACGTCGTGAAATCTCGTCAAGCTCCTCTGGCTGCGAATCGTGTTCCATACGCAGTTTTGCCGCAGCCTCGTCCATGAGGTCAATGGCTTTGTCTGGAAGAAAACGCTCCGTGATGTAACGATGTGACAGTTGTGCAGCGGCTATAATAGCGTCGTCCTGGATACGCACTTTGTGGTGGTTCTCGTAGCGTTCTTTCAAGCCTCGGAGTATGCTGATGGCATCTTCTACCGAAGGCTCATCAACCATAACTGTCTGGAAGCGTCGTTCCAGAGCTTTATCTTTTTCGAAATACTTTTGATATTCCTCCAGTGTCGTTGCACCGATGGTTCGTATCTCTCCTCTCGAAAGTGCTGGCTTCAGGATGTTTGCTGCATCCATGGCGCCTTCTCCCTTGCCCGCACCTACCAGGGTATGGATTTCGTCGATGAAGAGAATAATCTGTCCGTCGGAACCCGTCACTTCACTAACGACGCTTTTCAGTCGTTCTTCAAATTCTCCCTTATATTTTGCACCTGCCAGCAGTGCTCCCATGTCGAGGGAGAAGATTTGCTTGTCCTTAAGGTTTTCGGGCACGTCACCGCGCACTATACGCTGCGCCAGGCCTTCAACGATAGCAGTCTTACCCGTACCCGGCTCACCGATGAGGATAGGATTGTTCTTCGTACGGCGCGAGAGTATTTGCAACACCCTACGTATCTCGTCGTCGCGACCTATAACAGGGTCAAGTTTTCCTTCGCGCGCTTCGCTGACAAGGTTGCGTGCAAACTTCTGCAAGGCTTGATAGGTGTCCTCGCTCGATGCCGAGTCAACCTTCTTTCCTCCGCGAAGTGCCTTGATTGCCTCGCGCAGTGCATTTTCAGTGAGACCTGCATCCTTCAGCATCTGCGAGGCTGTGCTTTTCTCCAGCAGCAGCGCCAGCAGCAAGGCTTCAAGTCCTGTGAAGGTGTCGCCTTCTCGCTTTGCCTCTGCTTCTGCGCGTAGCAGCACGGCATTTGCCTCGCGGTCCAGATATGGCTCTCCGCCCTGTACGCGCGGCATGCGCTGGAGCTCGGCTTCAACTATCGTCTTCAGCCTCGCAGCATCCACGGAGGTCTTTCCGAAAATAAAGTCTGTGACGTTTTCGCCTTTCTGCAAAACGCCTGTCAGAATGTGCAATGGCGTAACAGCCTGCTGCCCGCCTGCGGTGGCACTGTTCACGGCTGCCTGAACAGCCTCCTGTGCCTTAATTGTGAATTTGTCGAATTGCATAGCGTATGTTTTTTAGTTGTTGACCTAAATATCTCAAACTCCGAGCCAAAGGTACGCCGACTGACAATTTGTCAGTTTTAGAATAATAAAAAAGCAAGCCGCAGGAGGAGAACCTTCCTGCGGCTGTACTATATATAAATATGGTATATCCTTGCCATTATGAATTGTGCCTTAGCATCTGCGAGCACTATTCTATGTCTGGAAAACCAGCTTCGAGTGTCTGTTCGTGATAGTTTCTGGTTGGATTTGTTCCGTACTGGTTTATGCCTTTCGTTCCAGGTATCAGCAACAGTGCTATAAAGAAAACCAAAGGCACGGCTGCGCCGATGATTGCCAGCCACGGAATGGATTCACGAAAAACAGACAATGCCACTGAGACGAGCACAACAGGAATAATCCATTTGCCGGATACATCGAAGTCGTGCATTCTCTTTACGCCTTCAGCCAGAAGCACAATGCCCCAAAGGACATCAAACAAATTTGCCAGAATTGGAATTGTGAACAATAGACCCAAAGATATCACAAGCCCAACACCGAAGACGATAAAGAACTCTAGTCGGCATATTCTGCCCGTAAGACTAAAAGTATCTCTAAACATGCCAGTATTGTCATCAGGCCATTCATAAAATTCATCCATTTTTCAACTCTTTGAACATTACTTTCAAAATCAACTCTCTCATTGCGCAGTACTGACAGAAACTTCCGTCTGCGAGCCGTTTCGTTAGCAACTTGCTATGAAATCTTTCATTTCCTGCTCGTGCTTGTCTGCCTCGCAGAAGAGTTTCCACTGAGCGCGGCTACGCACGAGGTTGTGCTCGGGATACTGTGTCTTGTAGTACAGGTCTCCGTCGATGTAGTCGGCAAGGAAACGCACTGTCTGCATGTATGGGAACAACTTGGCTGCGTATGGCAAGTTCTCTATCTCTACGGGGGTGAGGAAAGAGCCGGCACTCTTCAGATAGCCTTTGGCAAAGCTCTTGAAGATTTCCATGTTGAAGGTAACATTGTCGAGGTTCTTGTCGTCCTCCTTACCGGTATTGGCAGCAGAGCGCAGATAGTCGCCGAAGTCTGAGAAGACGAAGTTAGGCATCACCGTGTCGAGGTCGATGACGCAAAGCACATCGCCGTTTTTCTCGAAGAGGATGTTGTCCACCTTGGTGTCGCAGTGGCAGATGCGCTTGGGCAGTTTGCCTTCACGATAGAGGCGCTCGCCCTTAGTCATTTCCTCTGCACGTGCCTCTATGGCATCTACGAGGTCTTGCACTTCGCCGAGGCGTCCGCTCTTGTTGGCTTTCACCGCTTCACGCAGTTGCCAAAGGCGGAACTCCATGTTGTGGAAGTCCTTGATAGTCTCACCGAGTTCTACGGGAATGTCGGCAAGCCAGCTTTGGAACTGTCCGAAAGTCTCGCCTACGATGTAGCTGGTCTCGGGAGTAACTTCGGTCATCGACATTGTGTCGGGGATGAAGACCATTACGCGCCAGTATTTCTCACCGTCGAAATAGTAGTACTTGCCGTCTTTGGCAGGTATGAACTGCAGGCAGCGACGTTCTATGTCGGGTGTGCCGGCGAGTTTCTTGCGGATATGGTCGGTGACGGCTACGATGTTCGTCATGAGCATATCCACATCGGGGAAGATTGCGTTGTTGATGTGTTGCAGCACATAGTCGGGTGCTCCGTCTTCTGTAACTACCTTGTAGGTAGTGTTGATGAGACCATTGCCGAGGGGTTTAACCTCCTTTACGGCACCCTGAATTTGAAATTGGGCAACTATCTGCCCCAGTTCTTTTTGTTCCATGGTTTTAATATTAGTTTTTTAGTTGTCTTATCAGTGATTTGAGCTTTTGCGTTCTTTGTGCCTGTAGTTTTGAGGAACAGAGAGAATCTCATGTCCTAAAACCCTACCAGAATCTTATGCACTCGCTTCTCGGTAGAGGTTTTAACCACGACGATGTATGAGGCTCTGGGCAGTTGTCCCAGGTCGAGTGCCATTCTGTTTGAAGCCGCGCTGTTGGTCTTGCTTGCTACCCTCACGCCTCCCAGGTTGAACACTTCCATGGTGGTTCCGGCGCTGAGGTTTCCTTCTGCATAAAGTTGTGTTCCGCTGCGGCGGATGCTGATGCCGCTTTCGGCATTTACTTTCGCTATTGACGTCTGCGTAACGTCTATTGGAGTGAAGCGCAGGCTGTGGGTGAAGGTTTTCCCCGTGGGTATGCAGTACTTGGAGAGCGTTGCCGGACCACACGAGCTGTTGCCCACGCCTTTCTGCATAATGTCGAAATGCGCATAGACAAAGTTCGCAGGAGAGAGTTCCCAGTTGTGACGCACAGCCTTCATATCCCTGTCGTCGTAGTGCAACAATGAGAACTCCACGTCGCCGGCAGTCTCGATATGCAGCCCGTTGCCTGCGGCGTCGGTCAGCTCGAGCCAGCGTAGGTCTCCATGTGTGCCCGTGGTCTGCGGACGCGAGAAAGGCTCGAAGAGGTCGGTCACGGTGCTGGAGTATATCCCCAGCGGCGTGCCGTCGCGGCGGTCGATGAAGTTCGACCAAGGACCGCGCCCGTAATAGCTGACATTTTCCAAGCCTACCGGGAAGCGCATCCCAAAGCCCAGGCGTCTCAGGTCGTATGCCCTGGTATAGTAGGTTGCCTTCATGTCGAGCGTTCCGTCGGCATACAATATATATTTATATGTATATGGAGCTTTCTCGCCTTCGGCTTGTATGGTGATGGTGCAGCTACTTCCGTCTGCAGCAAGGTCGTATGTGAGTTTTTTCTCCCCTACGAGAGGGTCTTGATTGTAGCTCTCGGCATTGCCGTAGGGCTCGTCGTTCTCCACGTAGCGATAGTCGTAGAATTCTGGTCCCGACGCAACGCGTATGAGGGGACGTCCGTTGTACGACCATGAGTAGATGCCGTCTTTGCTGAAGCTGAGTGCCGTATTGGAGTTCTTCACCGTTATGCGTGTCCCTTCGGTGAGTATGAGGGGTTCGCTTTCAGTGGTTTTCTCTGGCAGCTCGCTGCGGCTTATGGTGTTGAGAGGCAGCTGCATCTGAGCTATTGCGTATCCTTGGTCAGCCCATGGCATAGCCTCTTTTGTCTTCACACTGAGGTTGAGCAGATATTCGTGTCCAGAAGAAATAGTTGTAGTATAGGGTATCTCCAGTGAGGCTATAGCCCCGGGGGCGCATGTTGGCATATCCTCCACTGAGTTTTCTATGGGTTTGCCGTCCTCGAGGAGTTCCCATTCCAGGGCGAAGTCGCGGAGGTTGAGGAACGAAAATCCATTCTGGAACCTTACTCTTTTCTCCGTGCGGCTCTCCACATTGACATTCTGATAAACAGCCTTCACTTCAGTAAGTTTTGCTGTCCAGGCGCGGTCGGCACCTATTATGCCGTTGTTCACGAAGTTGCCCTGATGCGGTCCTGGCTTGTCATAGCCAGAGATGTACTTTGGGAATCCATTTTTCTGCAGCGTGCCGTTCTTTATGTCTGCCGCGTCGTAGATAGACTGGTCCACCCAGTCCCAGATGCAGCCTCCTATGCCATACTCCGAATCTATTATCTCATCCCAATACTCCTTCAGGTTGCCAATGGCATTACCCATGGCATGGGCATATTCGCAGGCGAAGAATGGCTGCGCCAAATAGTTGTAGGAGGCTTTATCCTTCACATCTGATACGCTGGGATACATCACGCTCCACACGTCGGTTTCGAAGGTGCCAGCCCGCGTTGCTCCCTCATAGTGTATGGGGCGGTCGTCGAGTGTCTTAACTGCATTGTAGGCGGCATAGGTATTCTCGCCTGCTCCGCTCTCGTTGCCCAGGCTCCACATTATGACGCTGGCATGGTTGCGGTCGCGCAGCACCATCCTGACGCTGCGGTCCACCACGGCAGCCTTCCACGACGGGGCTGCGCTGATGAAGTCGTCGCCAGTGAGGCTCTGATGGTCGCTCCAGTTTTTGTGGCATTCCATGTCAGCCTCGTCCACGACGTAGAGCCCGTAGTAGTCGAGCATTGCCATCATCTTCGACTGGCGCGGATAATGACTCGTGCGCAGGCAGTTTACGTTTGCCTGTTTCATGAGCCTTATGTCCTGTTCCAAGGTCTCGCTGTCCACAGTGCGCCCGGTCAGGGAATGCGTGTCCTGCGAATTTACACCTTTCAGATAGACCCTGCGGCCGTTCACCTTCAGTGTGCCGTCGGCAATGTCTATTGTGCGGAAGCCGTACTTAGCCTGGAAAGCCATCTCTTCCTTTCCGTCATTCAACTGTACTATCTCGAAGGTGTACAAACTGGGGGTCTCAGCGTTCCAAAGTTCTACAGACGACATTTGAGGGAAGGAAATCTTTACCGACTTCAGACTATCGCCCTGTGCAAAAGCCACGTCAGCCTGCTGTGCCTGCAGCTGGGCTCCCGTTGGCGAGAGGAGTCGTACGAGTATCTGCCTTTGTGCCGCGAACTTGTCTCTGTTGCAGACGTCAACTTCTACTGTGGGCTGCACCTTTCCTTTCATGACCGACAGTCCTGTGAACACTGTCGGTGGTGTCACGGTACTGGTGATTTTGAAGTCGCTGACGAAAGTTCTGGGAGTGGCATAGAGCCACACGTCGCGGTGGATGCCCGTCATGTGCCACATGTCCTGCCCTTCCAGATAGCTGCCGTCGCTGAAGCGTATGATCTGAACCGACACGTTGTTCACGCCCTGGCGCACAAAGTTGCTCACGTCGAACTCGCTCACGTTGTTGGCGCCCTGCGTGTAGCCTGCATAGTTGCCGTTTATCCACACGAAGGCAGCACCATATATTCCGTCGAAATGCAGGAACACGCGACGGTCGCTGAGCCAGTCGGCAGGCAAGGCGAACTCTCTGCGAAGCGACGCGACACTGTTGCTAAGTCCGCTCTTCATCCTGATGAAGGGAGGCGCATCGGCAAAGGGGTAGTCCACGTTGATATACATAGGTTCGCCGTAGCCCTGCATCTCCAAGCAGCCAGGCACCACGACCTCGTCCCAGGAGCTCACATCTGCCGCGTCGCCCCAGAAGTCAGCCTCGCCAGGACGTTTGTCGGGCGAGCTCACATAATTTATCTTCCAGTTTCCGGCAAGCGACAGGTAGTCGGCTCCCGCGGGCTCCAGCCACGGATACTTATACCGCTCGGCATCGGCACGCAGCAACTCGGTATTTCTATAAGGCATGAACGTGGCATGGCCGCGCTCCTTGTTTTCTTCAAAGAAAGTCTCGTCCTCCCACGCATTTTTCTCCACCTCGACAGGGTCCACCTCCGTCAGTTTGAAGATGGTGTAGTCGGAATTGCCGTCTTTGGTGAGCACCAGGTTCAGCATATTGTCGGCAGCGATGTACGTACTACCGTCGTTTGCCAACAGCCTGTAGGTATCTTCTCTTCCTGCAACGGGCAGGAAACGCACCAGCTGGTTGTTGAGGCTTTGCCCTGCCGAAGTGGCAAGACTCCACTGCAACGGTCCTGAGGTGCTCTGAAGTGCGAGGTCAACGGCTGAGCGGAAGTAGGAATTGAAAATCTGAAACACATTATTGTCGGCAACAGAGGCATGGCGCACCAGTTGCCACACCTGCTCGGGATTGGATGCACTGGGCTGGTCCACGTACAACCGAGCATTATTGTTGCCGTTGCCAAGGTTGGACAGTGCGCAACCTGTCTGCACGTTGAGTATCTGATAGCACTTGCCAGCCTCGAGAGCAGCCTGGGCAGTCTCAAAGACGAAAATGCCACTCAGCAGGCATACGAGAAAGCGTATATACTTCATCAATTTCATTATCATTTGTTTTTCATGGTCGGTGTGCATTTCAGCTAAGGTCAGTCCGATGCGCGAAGTGCAGCGAAGACTGGCGTGCGAATAGAAATGCGAAGCAAATCCATTCGCTGAGCATTTCAGCACGAGTCAGCCCGATGGGCGAAGTGCATCGTGGCTGGCGTGCGAATAGAAATGCGAAGCAAATATAACCTAAAAACCCAAAAACCTAAAAACCTAAAACTTTATTTTACGCTCACCTCCTTTATTCTTAGCTTTAGGTTGGCAATAAATAATTAATCCAAGAAAAAATCGCATTATGAAAAAGGTGCACCTTCTTCGCCTGTGCGCTTATAGTAAGCAGTCAGGCTACTTTTTGAGGAAAAGGTAAAAAATCTTGACGAAAAAGTAAAAAGTTTTGACACGGGATTTTCTTCAAAATAGAACGCAGATTTGAGGAATTTCTGCAAAGATTTTGACTCCGCGAAAATCCTATAAGGAAATTTTCGGATTACTCAAAGTAATTTTCAGATTCCTCAAAGAAATTCTGAAATTCCTCAAAGAAATTCTCGCGTTTTTGAGGTCAAAAATCGGGGAAAAGTGGCTCGGATTTTCAAAAATCAAACGAAAATCCGGGTCTGAATTTTGTATCCGTCTGAAACTCAAACCTTTCCGCTAATTGCGAAAAACGGGCATTTTTCGGACCAAATT
>JAFYFI010000015.1 GCA_017543785.1 Alloprevotella sp. | reverse complement strand
GTAATTTCAAAATTCCTCAAAGAAATTCTGAAATTCCTCAAAGAAATTTTCACGTTTCAGGGACGAAAAATCGCAGAAAAGTGGCTCGGATTTTCAAAAATCAAACGAAAATCCGAGCCAAATTTTTGTATCGATTTGAAAGTCAGACTTTTCCGCAAATTGCGAAAAACGGGCATTTTTCGGACCAAATTTTTCGGAGATGATTTTTATGCCCGTTTTTCGAGCTCAAAAACAGGGTGTTGCGGATAAAGGATTTTGACAAACGGGGAGGATGAAAGAAAAGTTTCGCCCCAGGGAAGTTCTAAAAACTTAAAAGACCTGTTAACATACATAAGCACAAATGATTATATTTGCAGTAAAATTTAGGCTACATGGATTTTCTAAATCTTACGAGGCAGCGTTTCAGCTGCCGAAACTATAAGAGTCAGCGCATTGAAGACAACGACCTGGAGTACATACTGGAATGTGCGCGCATGGCTCCTTCGGCTGTCAACCGTCAGCCTTGGCTCTTCAAGGTTATTACCTCATGGGACTCACACACAGTGCTGCAGGACCTTTGGCAGTGCTACGACAGAGAGTGGTTTCGCTCAGCTCCAGCCTGCATAGTAGTTGTGCTGCGACACGACGAGGAATGGGTACGCGCCGACGGAAAGCGCCACGGAGACATTGACGTGGCTATAGCCTCGGAGCATATATGCCTTGCGGCAGCAGAGCGGGGACTTGGCACCTGCTGGGTGTGCAACTTCGACGCTGAGAGGTGCAGGCAGATGCTGCGGCTGGGCGAAGAAGAAGAACCTGTAGTTCTTATCCCCATAGGCTACCCTGCCTGCGACATCAGCTCGAAGACACGTAAAGGCTGGGGCGAGATATGCGACTGGAAGGTTATAGATGATGAATAAATTCTTTAAAAAAAAATACTAGCGAAATTATTATGAACAAAATAGGCATCTTTACTATTGCTTCGCCTCTTCACGACAAAAACAGCGTGAAGGTCATGACTGAAGATTTTCTCAACGAGCTGTCCCTGGGCTTTGAGAGCCAGCAAACTTGCAACGGCTTCGACTTTCTGGGCAATGACTTCAGCGAGTATGGCAAGCGCGAGTGCGAAGTCATCGTAGTCTGCACCGGCGGCACTGAGGGAGAGTTTCTCAAACTGCTGCCCCAGCTGCGCTCGGCAAGCAAGGCTCCTATATACCTCCTTGCCACTCCCAAGAACAACTCCCTTCCGGCATCGATGGAAATCCTGGCATACCTGCGAGGGCAAGGCATAGAGGGGGAGATACTGCATGGCGAGCCAAAGGAACTGGGCAAACGCATACAGATGCTCTCAAAAGTTGAAAATGCAAGGCGGAGCCTGCGCGGCACACGCCTCGGCGTCATAGGCAAACCCTCCGACTGGCTCATAGCAAGTGCGGCAGACTATGGCAGGATAAAGAGCATCCTCGGCATCGACATGATAGACATTCCCATGCAGGAACTTCTCGACGAGATAGCCTCAGCCACTGACGAGGAGTGCCCATACGAAGACGAGGGAGAAAAGGTGCGAGCCGCTCTGCCCGGTGCGTGGAAGATATATCTTGCCTTGAAAAAAATCGTGGAACGCCACGACCTGCAAGGCTTCACTCTGCGCTGCTTCGACCTTCTTTCGGCAGTAAGGAACACTGGTTGTCTGGCTCTCGCCAGACTCAACGCAGAGGGCATCACGGCAGGCTGCGAAGGCGACATTCCTACCCTGCTGTCCATGACAATAGCCCGGGCGCTGACAGGCGAGGCAAACTTCCAGGCTAACCCTGCCTATACGAGAGAAGACGGACATGTACTCTTTGCTCACTGCACCATACCGCTTTCTATAGTAAACAGTTATGAGTTCGACACTCATTTCGAATCGGGCATAGGCGTGGGCATACGCGGCTACGCCACACCAGGTAGCGTCGCCGTCTTTAAGGTTGCAGGCGACCTGAGCCGCTACTTCATCGACAGCATGAAACTTGAAGAATGTCAGGCTAATGAAGGCCTATGCCGCACTCAGATGCTGCTCTGCAGCCAAACGGGAGCTTGGCAGGAGTATTTTAAGAAAAATCCTATCGGCAACCACCACGTCATTGTCCCTGGCAACCACGCCGAGGCACTGAGGCTGCTGATGAACAGAGTTTTGAGTCTTTAGGCAAGCCTAAAGCCCCACCCACCTACACTCACACAATCTCCTGAAAAAACATGTCCATATCCGAATTCCTTGCCAAACTCAGTGACTTGCTATGGGGATGGCCCATGATAGTCTTGCTGCTTGGCACGCACATATATCTGACGATATTGCTGCGCGCGCCACAGCGCAAGGTTTTCAAAGCCATCCGCATCTCCTTGCAGCGCGACAAAGATGCCAAAGGCGACGTAAGCCAGTTCGGCGCACTTGCCACTGCCCTGGCAGCCACTATCGGAACAGGCAACATAGTAGGTGTTGCTATTGCCGTCAGCATGGGCGGACCTGGTGCAGTATTTTGGTGTTGGATATGCGGCGTGTTCGGCATGGCAACGAAATATGCCGAGGGACTACTGGCTGTAAAGTATAGGGTGCGCACAGCCGACGGACGCATGCTGGGCGGTCCGATGTATGCTCTCGAAAAAGGGCTTAACATGAAGTGGCTCGCCATTCTTTTTGCCTTGTTCACAGCCGTTGCTGCCTTGGGCATAGGATGTAGCGTACAGAGTAATGCTATAGCCATGCTCTTTGAACAAAACTATTCCATCAATCACTGGATAGTAGGGATAGCCACCGGACTGCTGACTGGCGCCGTGATTCTGGGTGGTATTCGCAGCATAGCAAAGGTGTGCTCCACCCTCGTGCCCTTTATGGCACTGATATATGTCTTGGGGTGCTTCGTAATACTGATTATAAACTCAGCCTACATCCTGCCGGCGTTGAAGCTTATTGTGACGAGTGCTTTCAACGGACAGGCTGCCGGCGGCGGATTTGTGGGAGCCACAGTGATGATGGCTGCCAGATACGGCATTGCACGCGGACTCTTCTCCAACGAGTCGGGACTTGGCTCAGCCCCTATCATTGCTGCCGCAGCAAAGACCAAGAACCCCGTCAGGCAGGCACTGGTAAGCTCGACTGCTACGTTCTGGGACACTGTGGTCATCTGCGCTATCACAGGACTTGTCCTTGTCAGCACAATAATCTCCGAGCCCGATGCTTCGAAACTCGAAGGGGCTATACTCACGCATGTAGCTTTTTCACGAATACCCCTCATAGGCCCACACATACTCTCGCTGGGCATTGTTACATTTGCCCTCAGCACCATCCTAGGCTGGAGCTACTACGGAGAAAGGGCCATGGAGTATCTCGGAGGGAGAAGAAGCACCAAGATATACAGCATTGTCTATATAATATTTGTCATTCTCGGGTCAGGCATAAACCTTACGCTGGTGTGGAACATGGCAGACTGCATGAATGCTCTGATGGCAATACCTAACCTCATATCATTGCTCTTACTCAGCGGAGTACTTGTCAGCGAAACACGCAAATATCTATGGCAAGGGAACATAGAAATGGATGATGAGAGCTTAGAAACAGACTCATAGGTTTGTGAGGGTCAAGGTTTTTTGTTTTTAGGAACATTAGGTTGACTGCACCCCAAGAACTCATAAACTTATAGGCCTAAAAATCACAATACAACTGCATCACTGAGGTTTTTTCTGAAATTTATTCTTAACTTCGCGTCGATTTTACGTAAAAAATGCAGAAACATTTTCTCAAAATATTTGTATTGGCAGCCCTGCTGCTGGCATGCCTCCCAGCCTTTTCGGCGAAGAGTTTCACTCTGGTAATCGACGCCGGACACGGGGGCAAAGATGCCGGAGCCGTAGGAGCTTTCTCGAAAGAGAAAAACATAAACCTCAACATTGCCCTTGCCCTTGGCAGACTGGTAGAGGCTAACTGCCCCGACGTGCGAGTGATTTATACTCGCAAGACCGACGTCTTCATTCCCCTGGGCGACCGCCCCAACATTGCCAACAAGGCTAAAGCCGACCTTTTCATCTCGGTACACACCAACTCCGTGGCTAGCGGGCATGGTGGTTTTGGAGTTGAAACCTATACCCTGACCCTGGACAAGCAGAAGACAAATCTGGAATTTGCCAAACGCGAAAATAGCGTCATCACCCTCGAGAGCGACTACAAGACACGATATGAGGGCTTCGACCCCAACAAAGCCGAAAGCTACATCATCTTCGAATTCATGCAGAACGAATTTATGAAGCAGAGCGTAGAGTTGGCAAAGTGCATCCAGCGACAGTATGTACGCTCAGGCAGAAAAGACAAGGGAGTAAAGCAAGCCAACCTTCTGGTGCTGCGCAACACCACAATGCCGGCAGTGCTCACCGAGGTAGGCTTCATCTCAAACCCCGAAGAGGAACAGTTCCTGAATTCGAAGGAAGGCATAAACATTATAGCTACAAGCATATACAACGGATTTCTGCAATATCGCCGCACACATGGCGCCAAGGCAGGAACCATACCGCCCGACTTGAAAATATCTGTGCCGACAAAGACTGCCGAACAGGCTGAAGAACCACAGGTGGTACCAGTAAAGACGTCTCTGAATGGTAAAGAACAAAACACAGACAACGAGGTAAAAGAAAAGAAAGAGGCAAAAGAGCAAAAAGAAATAAAGGAAACGAAGGAAAAGCCTGTAGCCAAGAAAGAAGAAAAAGCTGAGGCTAAGCCGAAAGCTACTCCCCAGAAGGAAGAAAAGCCAGCTGCCAAAGTAGCTGAGAAGCCTAAGAAAGAGGAAAAAAAGAAAGAAGAAAAAAACACCGCAAAAGACCAGACGGTATATAAAATTCAGTTTGCTACCACCAGCAACAAGCCCAAAATTGGCAGCAAAGACTTTAAGGGTCTGAAAGACATAGACAGCTACAAGGAAGCTGGACTGTACAAACTAACTACCGGCTGCTACACAACAATGAAAGAAGCGCGTGCTGCCCTGAAGGAAGTGCGTGAAAAATATCCGGACGCCTTCCTCGTCACCTTCCGCAATGGAGAACGCGTAAAATAGAGGAACACATCCGACGACACAACATACGATATGAAAATTTTTACCAGAGAAGTTAAGATTGCACTCACAGCCATCATCGCGCTTGTGCTTTTATACCTGCTCATCAATTTCATGAAGGGCATAAATGTGTTTAAATCGACAAATTCCTACAACGTGGAATTTGCCAACATACAAGGTCTGGCAGTTTCAAACGCAGTCTATGCAAACGGATTCCCTGTAGGTATAGTCCGCGACATACAATACGACTATTCCAAGAGAGACCGCGTCGTTGTCAACGTAGAGCTGGACAAGGAAATGCGGGTTCCCGAAGGCACGCATGCAGAACTGGTGTCCTCACTCATGGGTGGAATAACCATGCACCTCATCTTGGGACCAAACCCAACGAAGATACTACCTCGCGAAAGCGTCATACCAGGAGATATTCATCTGGGAGCTTTGGCAAAAGCTGAAGAGATAATACCCACGCTGATCAACATGGCTCCAAAGATAGACTCCATAGTAAGCAACCTGAATACGCTAAGCGGAGACCCCGCTCTGCGCACGGCATTGGCAAACTTTGCAGCCGTCTCTGCCAACCTCCGCGAGACGTCGGCACATCTCAACGCCATGCTGACCAACCAAGTGCCCGTAATGATGGGAAACCTGCAGAAAGTCAGTGCCGACCTGAACAAACTCTCCGGAAACTTGGCTAACGTTGACGTAGCCACTACAATGAAGAGTGTGGACGAATCGCTTACTCAGGTCAAGAGCTTCACCTCCAACCTGACCCAGATTTCAACAGACCTCAACAACAAACTAAACGCTAAGGACAACACCCTTGGACTTCTGATGAACGACCGCGGGCTCTACGACAACTTGAATACCGCCGTGGTTAATCTGAACCACACCATACAGTCGGGCGACTCGCTGATGACCGACCTTAAGGCTCATCCTAAGCGCTATGTGCATTTCTCTGTGTTCGGGAAAAAAGATAAATAAAATAGTCTTAGCCCGATAAAAAAATCGGACTGCAAGTTTGCCTAATTCGGAAATAATTGGCAACTTTGCAAAACTTACGCGTTTTTCAATCACGCGCCACAAAGCGGTAAGAACAAACCGCTTTGTTTTCTTACTTATAGTCACGACACAAAGGCTCATACTTCTACAAGCCACTGGCTTGCAGGAATTTAAAGAACTATTATGGAACAGACACCGCAGGGCAAGTGGAACCTTTGCCTAAAATACATAAGCGAACAACTTCCGGAACAAACGTTTCGGATGTGGTTCTCGTCCCTGCGCTTTGCCGACCTCAAAGGAACAGAGCTCAACATCGTTGCACCAAACAGATTTGTCATCGAGCAAATAGAGAATGAATATATTGACCAACTCAACGATGCCATAATAAAAGTTTTTGGAGAAGACGTAACGCTAGTATATCAACTAGCCACATCACCCGAATCGGAGGAACAACCCACAAAGAATAGCACTCATCGGCAGGTTGCAGCACCTCCTATGCCTCAGCTTGACCCACACTTGAGCCAACTATACACCTTTGAAAACTTTGTTGAAGGCAAGAGCAACAAACTTGCCCGCGCCGTAGGACTAGCCATAGCCAAGACTCCTGGCAAGGTGGCATTCAGCCCATTCTTCCTATATGGCGCAAGCGGCGTAGGCAAGACTCACCTCGTCAACGCTATCGGTTTGCATATACGCGAACTCCACCCCGAGGCAAGGGTGCTCTTCGTGCCTGCCCACCTCTTCAAGACACAATATACTGACTCCGTTCTCCACAACACAACAAACGAGTTCATACATTTCTATCAGACAATAGACACCCTGATTATTGATGACATACAGGAGATAAGCACTGCCAAGACGCAACAGGCTTTCTTCTACATCTTCAACCATCTGCAACTCATCGGTAAGCAAATTATCCTGACCTGCGACAAACCACCTTCAGAGTTTGAAGGCATAGAGGAAAGGATGCTGACGAGGTTCAAGAGTGGAATGGTGGTAGAAATGGAAAAGCCCGACATAGCTCTGCGCAGGGCAATACTCTCGTCTAAGATACGTCGCGACGGACTCTCCATCCCCAAAAAAGTCATCGACCTCATAGCAACGACCGTTGACAGCAACGTGCGCGAACTCGAAGGCGTCATAAACTCACTGATGGCATACTCCGTTGTTGACGATTGCGACATCACTATGGAACTGGCAGAACGCATCATAGCCCGCACCGTAAAAATCTCGCGCAAAGAACTCGGACCAGATGAGATAATTCGCCAAGTTTCACAACACACAGGCATCAAACCCAAAGAGATGGCAGGCAAAAGCCGTAAGCAAGACATTGTGAAAGCACGACAAATAGCCATCTTCCTCATACATAAATATACAGACCTGTCATTTTCGCAGATAGGACGACACTTCGGAAGTCGCGACCATAGCACAGTCACGCACGCATGCAAAACCATTTCAAACGAAATCAGCATCGACCGAAAATTCCGAAGTGAAATGGAAAACTTTGAGACACAACTGAAAAACAGCTAGTCCATGCAGCGCCTTTTGCTACTTCTATTCATTTTCTGTGCTTCGGTAGCCTCTCTGCCTGCACAGAAACTTTTGAAAAAGGCGAAAAGCTATGTACCCGTTGACAGTATTGCATTCCTCACAGCCGACAAAACCAACCTTCTCGTAGCAGCCTGGAGCACTGACTCGCTTGCCAAATTACATCATCCAAGCGTTACGCGCTCTGAAGCTCGCAACATCCTGCGCCGTAGAGCGAAGGGCAACCGAAGTATCCATAAAAAAGTACCTCCTCAATACCTGCCATTCTTCAGCGCAGCACGCCGCATTGACGAAATCGCCGCCACACTGCCCTGGACCGCCAATGGGCGCCTGGCAGACAACGCAGAGAGCCTGCTGCTGAACGAAATACTTATGGGACTGGAGCGCAAGCCCTCTGAGCACGCCTGCGCAGAGGCTTTGCTGCAGGGTGCACTCATGACATACATGACCGACGAGGAAGGCATCTACGTCAATCTTTTCCAAAACTGCATAGCACATATCGTCACCAACGAGCTAGACCTTACGTTGGACCAGATGACCGATATGCCCTTTTTCCCTAGAGTCAAACTGCGACTCAGCGGAATACCCAGAGACACAAAGCTAAAGCTGCGACTCCGAAAGCCTTCATGGCAAACGACACCTACCACACTATACGTGAACGGACACGAAACAGAAGTGAAGGTGGAGAATGGTTATTTTGTCATCGAACGACTCTGGAAAAGCGGAGACGAAGTTTATGTGGACTTCGACCTGACACCGCGCATCATGCCCGACATGCTTATCACCTCAGGTCCGTTAAAATACATTCCCAGCAACATTCCAAACGAACCCATAACCATAGGCAAGAGCTATACCCCACAAGGCCACCCGACTATAGAGGGTCAGGGGTTCAAGGCTGTGCCTATGATGGATATGTAGAAGTTTCATTCTTCGAGCCGCGCACGCAGCATACGCACCAAAAGGGCAAAGATTGAAACTTTGCTTTCGCAGAAAGCCGTGTAGTTGGGGCACGTAAAGCTAGGCGAGCAGGCTACACACCACTATTATACTTAACATGATTTCCCTGGAACGACAATTAACTCTCCTTAAAACAGAATATCAGCATGAACGTGAAGAATTTCGCCGACAAACTGAGATAACTGGCATTGAGAGAAAAGTAAAACGTGGTGAATGTTGGTATCCAGTTTCAGTAGGTCAGAGCAGATATAATTCTCTCAACCGCCTTACTATAACTGTTCTACGCAACGAAGATACCGATATAGAACATTGTTTTGAGTATGGCCGTTCTCTGCAATTCTTCAGTCTCGACGGCAGTGGCAGCATACACTACCTGCCGTTTGTAGGTACTGTAAACTATGCCGAAGCAGACCGAATGACAGTCATTGTTCCAAATGAAGAAAGTGTCAGCCTGCTTAACACACAAGAACGTCTGGGAGTACAACTAGGTTTCGACGAGACAACATATCAGCTGATGTTTGCGGCACTAAGGGATGTCATTTCCGACAAAGGAGGTCGACTATCTGAACTTCGCGACATAGTACATGGCAATGCTCCTGCAAGATTCTCCCCCTCAAAAATACCCTTAAGCCTGCCTTGGCTCAATTCGGCTCAGGAGGCTGCTGTGGCGAAAGCTTTGGCAGCTCGCGACGTCATGGTGGTTCATGGGCCTCCAGGAACAGGAAAGACCACCACCCTTATAGAAGCCATCTGCGAAGTTCTCCGCCGTGAACCGCAGGTTATGGTTTGTGCGCAGAGCAACACTGCTGTCGATTGGATATCCCTACAACTGGAACGTCGTGGAGCTGGAGTATTGCGCATAAGCAATCCGTCACGTGTAACCGACGAGATGCCGGCATTTACATACGAGCGCCGTTTCGAAAGTCATCCCGACTACCCTCTCCTATGGCAACTCCGACGCACCATACGGCAAATACGAAGCGGAAAGGGTGACCGCGAAAACCGACATCAGAAGATAACCCGACTGCGCGAGCGTGCCGATGAAATAGAGCTGCGCATACGAACACAGCTTTTCGACTCATCACGCGTCATAGCCTGTACACTTGCAGGCAGTGCAAGTCCTTTGCTTACAGGACAGCACTACCACACCCTCTTCATCGACGAGGCAGCACAGGCTCTTGAGGCAGCATGCTGGATAGCAGCGCGTCGCTGCGACCGCATAATCCTGGCAGGCGACCATTGCCAACTGCCACCTACCGTGAAAAGCGTTGAAGCACAGCGTGGCGGACTGGCAGAGACAATGATGGAAACACTAGCCCAAAGAAAGCCAGAATGCGTCAGCCTGCTCAACGTACAGTATCGAATGAATCGCGAACTAATGAAGTTTCCGTCACACTGGTTTTATGGAGACAAGCTGAAAGCCGCACCAGAAGTGGAAAATCGAAGTTTGCTGAGCCTCATCGACGAACCGCTGCTTTGGATTGACACATCAACACACCCAGCAATAAAGTCCGACGAAGATACGACAAATGCATACTTTCACGAAACTTTCGTCGGGGCAACCTTCGGACGTATCAATAAGGCTGAAGCACAGCTAACCATACATATCCTGGAAAAATATACCGAACGCATGGGGCGGGAGCGCCTTATAGAAGAAAATGTTGACTTTGGCATCATCTCTCCCTACCGTGCACAGGTGCAATACCTTCGACAACTCCTAAAGCAGAGCAAAATCCTAAAATCTCTGAAAAAGAACATCACCATAAACACAGTAGATGCGTTCCAGGGGCAAGAGCGCGATGTGATTATAGTTTCGTTAGTAAGAGCTAATAAGAAAGGTGGAATAGGCTTCCTTCGCGACTTGCGGCGCATGAACGTTGCCATCACTCGTGCCCGAATGAAACTCATTCTGCTGGGCGACAGTACCACTCTT
>JAFYFI010000124.1 GCA_017543785.1 Alloprevotella sp. | reverse complement strand
TACTCCGTGAGCACTGCCTTGACGGGACTCATAACCTTGATAATTTTTATTGCCACGATTGTCTTGATGGTTTTTGCTGTGATAGGCATCATCAATGCTGCGCAGGGCAAGTGCAAACCGCTGCCTCTCATTGGTAACTTTACACTATTGAAGTAACCCTACAAACAGGTAAGTTAAGGCTTACGGGAAAATACGCCCTTAATGAAAAAAGAGGCATCGCCCAAGTTATTTGGTGCGATGCCTCTTTCTGGGTTTTGGCAATAGGGGGCAGTGAATGTTTAGGCAGTTGAAAGGGTCGGCAGAGGAAAACAAAACGCCGTTTTCTTTTCCTCTGCACTCGGTTTGCACTATATTTGCAAAATGAAAGTAAAATGTGGATGCACATGAAAAAAGTCCTTTTTGCCATAGTTCTCATCTTACCCCTTCTTATGGCGTGTCAGGAGAAAAAGTATCCGGTTCCTGACGTTGACCGGTATAGGCCCGACACCACAAGTATGTATACGCCCGACGACTCCGACTCTGTAGAAGTAGAGAAGAAAAGCACCGCAGCCAATCCCACGACTGCCACAAAAAAGAGTAGCACTCCCTACATGACGCGCGGCCAGCTCTATTCGCCGGCAAGAAGTGGCTACTATGACTACGATGAGGAGGATGAGGGAGATGACGAGGACAAAGAGGAGGAAGACGATGGCATGCGCGGCTTCGACCCTACTATGGAGGACGACATGGAAGACAACGGCATGACGCGCTATATGGAGGTGTATGATGAAGAAGGATGGCAATAAAGAACTTGCTTACTTGAACTTCTCTCATGTACCATTATACAAGGAAAAGTCAGAACCCTAAAAACTAAGAACCTATCAACCTAAAAACTAAGATGCAAATACACGATAAGCCAAACATTCTGATAATTTACACCGGAGGTACTATCGGCATGATAGAAAACCCCATTACGGGAGCTCTCGAAAACTTCGGACTTGACCGCTTCAGGGAAATTGTGCCTGAGATGCAGCAGTTCGACTACAACATAGAAGCTCTTGCCATGGACCCTCTCATCGACTCGAGCGACATGGAGCCGCGCCACTGGACTGAGATAGCCCATATCATTGCCGACTCCTACGAACGCTTTGACGGTTTTGTCATCCTCCACGGCACCGACACCATGGCATACACGGCTTCGGCGCTCAGCTTTATGCTGGAGAATGTAGGAAAGCCTGTGATACTCACTGGCTCACAGCTGCCCATTGGCAAACTGCGCACCGACGGCAAGGAAAATCTCCTGACAAGCATAGAGATTGCTGCAGCCCGCAACGAAGAAGGACGCCCTATGGTGCCCGAGGTGTGCATATACTTCGACAGCCGACTGATGCGAGGAAACCGCACGACAAAGGTCAACGCCGAGGGATTCAACGCGTTCCGTTCCTTCAACTACCCCTCGCTGGCTCACGCGGGTATAAGCATAAAGTACGAACCGCACCTAATAATACGCACCGACGAGAAAAAACCTTTCAAGCCCCACTTCAAACTCGACGACCACGTCATTCTCCTGACGCTCTTCCCCGGAATACGCCGGGAATATGTGGAAACGGTGCTTGGCATGAAGGGACTGAAAGCCGTCGTGCTGAAGACATACGGCTCGGGCAACGCTCCGCAGCGCCCCTGGCTGGCAGACATGCTTCAACGCCTCAGCGACCAGGGCATCATTGTAGTGAACAACACTCAGTGCTACAAAGGCACCGTTGAGATGCACCGCTACGAGACAGGTCTGCAACTTCTGCAGGCTGGGGTTTGCAACGGATTCGACAGCACCATAGAAAGCTCTGTCACCAAGCTCATGCTGCTGCTGGGCGAAGGATATCCAGTAGAAAAGATTCACAGGCTGATGAACGAGAACATGATAGGCGAAATCAGCATAGGACCCATCGCCACAAACATTCCCCCTTACAATCCGCTTTCATAATGCGTCGGCAGAAACATCTACTCACGTTACTGCTGCTTGCCGCCAGCATATTCTTTTTGTGGGCATGCCAAGACTCAAAGGTTGCACCTGCTGCCAAGACCGACTCGCTCAGACTTTCCTACGCCTCGCTTCTGCACATCAGCCTCAACGATAGCTTCACCATCTGCGATGTTGAAAATCCCTGGCATCGCGGCGCACTGCTGCGCAGGTACATTCTCGTAGCCAAGGACCGCCCTCTGCCGCAACACTTGCCGGAAGGAACTCTCCTGAGGATACCTCTTGAGAGAGTTGTGGCTTTCACGTCGGTACATGCCAGCCTGCTCTGCGAACTGCAGGCTCGGAGCAGCCTGTGCGGGCTCTGCGACGTTTCCTATATCCTGAACAAAGAACTCCTCTCCGACGTGAGCTGCGGTAAGCTCCCCGACATGGGCGCAGCCCACCAGCCCGACGTTGAGAAGATTATAGCCGCCCGCCCCGAGGCTTTGCTCGTTTCGCCATTTGCCGGAGTTGGCTACGGAGCGTTGGAGCGCACGGGCATACCGCTCATAGAGTGTGCCGACTACATGGAGACATCGCCGCTGGGCAGAGCCGAATGGATACGTTTCTACGGAATGCTCGTAGGGAAAGATACTTTGGCTGAAAACATCTTCAGGCAGGTGGAGGCTGAATACCTGCACATGGCAGAAAAGTCAAAGACCACAGCCCACCGCCCCTCCCTTCTTGTCGACAACATACAGTCGGGCGCTTGGTATGTGCCTTGCGGACAAAGCACCATGGGCATCATGTTTCGCGATGCCAATGCGCAATACCTTTTCTCCTACCTCGAAGGCAGCGGAAGCCAGACCCTCTCGCCCGAGACGGTGCTCAAGCGCGGACGCAATGCCCAGCTGTGGCTCATCAAGTATGGGGCGCCCGAAGACATCACCTACCAGAGCCTGGCTGCCGACTATCCGCTCTATCGCCACATAAAGGCGTGGCAGGACAGGCGGGTCTTTGGCTGCAACGTGTCGGAGATACCTTTTTTTGAACAGACGCCATTCCACCCCGAACTGCTGCTGCGCGACATTTGCTCTATCGTGGCGCATACAGCAGAGGACAAAGGCACTGACACAAGCTGGACCGACAGCCTGAGATACTTCAAACCACTGAAATGAAAGCTACCGACGAAAACATACCCCCTACCCTCTCCCGCCCTCACGGCTGGGTCATCTCTGCCCTTTCAGCCTTGCTGCTCGTGGGGCTGACGCTGGCTAACGTCTTCTTTGGCAGCATCGACATACCTGCCGCCGACGTGCTGGCAGCCTTGCTGGGCAATGCGCCCGAGGGCTCGCTCGAAAGCATCATCCTGACGCAATCGCGCCTCCCACAAGTCTTCTGCGCCATTCTTGCAGGAGCATCGCTGGCTACTGCCGGACTACTCATGCAGACGGTCTTTTCCAATCCTCTCGCCGACCCTTCCATCCTGGGCATAGGTACCGGAGCCGCACTGGGCGTGGCTGTTGCCATGTTGCTGATGGGAGGCAGCGCTGCGGGGCTGGGCATAGCCATGGGGGGATTTCTGCTGTCGGCAGCGGCAGCCTTCATCGGTGCCATGGCAGTTACCTTCCTGCTTCTTGCGCTGCAAAGGTTTCTGCCCGGACAGCTCATGCTGCTCGTGGCAGGTGTCATGCTGAGTTTTGCAGGCAGCTCGCTCATCTCCATGATAAACTTCTGGTCAACGGCGCAGGAGGTGCAGTCGTACATGATGTGGGGGCTGGGAAGTTTCAGCGAGCTCTCGCCCACCCTCGTCCCGCTCTTTGCAGCCATAGTGTGCCTCAGCCTCTCTGGCACCTGGCTCCTGTCGAAGCCTCTCGACGCCTTGTTGCTGGGCGAGGACTATGCCAAGGGGCTCGGCGTCGATGTGCGCAGGGTGCAGAGCCTTGTGCTGCTGCTCACAGGCATGCTGGTGGCTGTCACCACGGCTGTGTGCGGCCCCATAACTTTCATCGGACTGGCAGTGCCTCACATTGCCAGACTTCTGACCAAGAAATCCACACACAGAACCCTGCTGCCTACGACGATGCTCTGGGGCGCAATAGTAGCGCTGGCTTGCAACCTCATAGCCCACGTACCCGGCGACTACGGCATCTATCCCATCAACACGCTGACTCCTCTCATTGGTGTGCCGATGGTATTCTACCTTTTGATAAGAGAACGAAAACATTGACTTTTCCCATTAATGATATGACACAAGCACAATCTGCCGACGAACAACTGCGGCTCATAAAACAGTCGCTCCGCGCAATGATGAACGGAGTGGCTAGCAAGAAGATGCGCGAGGCAGGCATGACCTACAAGGTGAACTATGGCGTGGAACTGCCCAGACTGATGGAGTTCGCCAAAGAATTCCCTGCCGATGCCTCCCTTGCTGCTGCTCTGTGGAGCGAGGACATCCGCGAATGTCGCCTCCTTGCCACGATGCTCATGCCCGCCGATGCCTTCACTGAAGCACTTGCCGACGAATGGATAGGGCAGATACGTTTCACGGAAGAGGCCGACTGCATCGTCATGCGCCTCATAGCTCAGCAGCCTTACGCCTCCGGGCTGTCGTTCAGGTGCATGGCAGCCGACGAGCCTCTCAGGCGCTACGCAGGCTATCAGATTTTGAACAGGCTCCTGATGCGCGGAATGAAACCTACCACCCGCGACGCTCAGGAAATGCTCGACAACATTGCCTCTGAGCTCCAAAGTTCCAACAGCTCTATCCGCCGCGCCGTGATGAATGTGCTGTCGCGCTACATGGACTGCGGAATAGGCGAGAAACGCATGGCAGAGGCTATGCTGAAAAAACTCCAGCAACGCTAGATGAGGGAAGCGTCGGCTTACAGCCATAAAGAAATACCGCCATAGCTTGAATGCGAGCTATGGCGGTATTTCTTTTCTACTATGCTATGTCTGCCTTAATCGACTGAGGCTGCCTCAGCGCACGAGGAGCTTAGAGGATTTCTGCTGCGAGGTGGTACGTATGTTCAGCACGTATATGCCAGGCGTGAAGTCCTTCAGGCTCACCACCTGCTCCTCGCCGCGGCGTGGCTGTTCCACGGTGCGTGAGAGCACAACCTGTCCGGCGGCGGAGACAACACTTATCTCGGCAAACGACTCGTCGTTGTTGAAGAGCACGCGGCACTCCTTGCCCGTGTTCTTCAGGCTGACGGGCTGGGCAGTGTTGAAAGTCTCGTTTATGCCCGACACGCGAGCCATCTCCAACGCTTTTTTCAATCCTGCATAGGCGTCAACGATGCCGTAGCCATAGTATTCGTCCCATTCCTTAGTGTTGAAGCTGGTGTGCTGCGAAGTGGTGCGGAATATCTCTATGAGCTCATCGTGCGTGATGTCGGGATAAGCCTGTAGCCAGAGGGCAACCACACCCGTAACAACAGGGGTGGACATTGAAGAGCCGCTCATCGTTCCGTAGTAGTAGTCGTTGCCGTTCACGTTTACGCTGACAGCCGTTTCCTTCTGTGTGTCGAAGGCTCCGCCGTACTTACAGATGGCAGACCACACCTTCACGCCGGGTGCCGTCACTGTAGGCTTGTTTCCATCGCCGAGCCATGGACCTAAGCTGGAGAAATAGGCAATCTTCTTTGAAGAGCCGTCCACTGCACCCACTGCGATGGCTTGCGGAATGGAGCTGCTTGCCTCGCTGACGCAGTACTTGCTGTCGCCGCGCAAGTATTCGGAGGTTTTCGACACTCCTATGGGCAGAGCCACTGTTCCGTAGCCGCCTTCGAGCCACACGTGAACCACGTCGCCGCGGCTACCGGTGATTTCCAAGCCAAACTGCGCGTTGGGGGCGTTCATCACCTTGAGCATCTTCTGGCTCAGGATGATGAAGCGATATTGCTGGTGTCCGTTGTATGGGTCAACTTCTTCGTAGGTGTATTCCAGGTCGGCGAAGGAGTTGAACTGCTCTTCCGTGGGATATACCTTGCTGCCGTTGATGAGCAGGAAGGGGCGGAAGGTGAGGTGCTTCTCGCCGTCGGTGGCAGAGCAGACGGCTATGCCGTTGATGAGTTTCTCATAGCTGCCTTCGTATATGGCATTAGGATTGGTCGGCATATCGAAGACTATGTTGCGCAGCTGGTTTGTGCCGCTGAACTTATGCATGCTGTGGATTGCCTGGTCGCCTTCGTTGCCTATGGCTGTGCATGCCACGAAGCGGTTGCCCAGAATCTGGTTTGCCGTGTGGTCGAACTCAGTAGAACCGTCGTGAGGACCGAGCTGTGAGCCGAAGCTCATGTTTACCACACACGGCTTGCCCTCGCTCTTGGAATAGTCGGCAAGATACTTCAGACCCTGCAATATCTCGTCCTCCGTAAGGTTTGAAGGCATCATGTAGATGTCGGCTTTTGGCGCAATGCCATAATAGTTGTTGCCCGTCTTGCTGCCTGCGGCGATGTTGGTGGTGTGGGTAGCATGTCCGCCGGCAGTCTCAAAGCCGTCCCATCCGTTGGGAATCACCGTTGTGGGGCGCGACGTGCCTCCACGCCACAGGCGCTTCACGCGCGTCTTGCCGTTCTCGTCGAGGAAAGCGGCATGCTTGTATTCAAAACCTTCGTCTATCACTCCGACGATGACTCCTGTTCCGTCGAAAGGAGTGTCGAGTCCGGTCCCGTCGTGAACGGAGTTGACATTTGTTGCCGTGCGCGTGGTGTTCAGGCTGAGGCGCATCTGGCGCGGAGTGCGTATGTAGCGCACTTCCTCAGAGTTGGCAAGCTGACGTATGGCAGCTATCGGCAGGGTTGCGGTGAGCGTGTTCTCGCCCACAGCCATTGCCTCGTGCCCGGCGGCTTGCAACTGCTCAGCGAGCTGCTGGGCATCGGTAGCATTGAGGATTACGTTGAGCTTGTCGTTTTCGCGAGCTGGCATGCGGCGACTTATGCTCGTTCCGCCGCCCAGTATGCGTTCTATGCGGGGGTCGGTCTTTTTCCCCGTGTCGAACTTGGGAGTCTGAGCCTGAAGGGAAAGTGCAAACAAGAGCGTAGCTCCTAGAGTAAAGTAGTGTTTTGTCATATAGTATTTTTATGTATAAATCAAACAAAAATCCCGGACCATCTGAAAGCGACGGAGACATCTCCTGAAAATTTCGCGGCAAAGTTAAGTATTACAAACTATAATACAACAAGTTAAAGTGGAATTAACTTTTTTTTGTATCAGCTAAAAGCAGAAAGTGTTCTTTTGTTTGCGAAATTAGGTTGCTTTGTTTCAAAACACTTACCTTTGCATCAGAATTAAGTAAATGTGTCAGTCAAACAAAGAAATTCTATACAAGATGAAACATAAGATTCTTTTCACAAAGATGCATGGTGCTGGCAACGACTATATATATATGTTGACACATTATTATATAATATAGAAGAGCCCGAGGAGTTGGCACGCCGGTGGAGCGACAGGCATAAAGGCATCGGCTCCGACGGACTTGTACTGATAGGATGCAGCCCCATTCCCGAAGCTGACTTTACGATGCGCATCTTCAATGCCGATGGGTCGGAGGCCATGATGTGTGGCAACGCCAGCCAACGTAATAACGAAATAAAGAAATGATCAGCGAAAACTACTTAAAGCTGTCTGAGTCGTATCTCTTTGCAGAGATTGCCCAGAAGGTAAACGACTACAAGAAGGAATATCCGGAGGCGGACGTCATTTCATTGGGAATAGGCGACGTGACTAAACCTTTAGCCTCGGCTGTTATTGAAGCTATGCACAAGGCCGTGGACGAGATGGCTGTGGCAGCATCGTTCCGCGGCTATGGCCCTGAACGTGGCTATGACTTCCTGCGCGAAGCAATTGTAGAGAATGACTTCCGCAGACACGGCATCGACGTTGAGGCGGACGAGATAT
>JAFYFI010000123.1 GCA_017543785.1 Alloprevotella sp. | reverse complement strand
CTTGCACTCGCATGGGTTGCAGCAGCATTTTTTTTCTGCCTTGCCGCCCTTCTTGGCGGCTTTGTCGCATTTCTTGTCGCACTTGTCGCACCTCTTAGCGTCTTTGTCGCACTTCTTAGCGTCTTTGTCGCACTTTTTCTCGATTTTATCGCATTTTTTCTCGCACTGAACTGCCTTAGGACAATCCTGTACTTGCTCTGCCTTACATTTTTCCTTGCAGCAGTCTTTCTGCTGTGCATTGGCTGTTTCGGCGAAGACGGTGCAAAGCAACAACGTCAGGGAAATTGCAAAAAACTTTTTCATAATGTTCATTTTTTTTGGTGAATGTCTCGCAAAAATAGCTTATTCAGGGCATAATGCGAAACGAGATTATGATTTTAACCTAACTTAAGTATTGAGTTCTTGTAGAGTGGAAGTATCTGCCAAGCTCTATTGTGGGGTTCTCAATAGAGTTTCAACGTGCCAGCCTTGATGAGTTCTTCGTGGCTGAGACGATATTTTTTCACCTTCGTCAGGCGGTCGTCGCCGTCGGAGAGAATCACGAGTTTGTCGGTTCCCCAAACTGCGGGGTCGAGGCTTATGGTGACCTTAGTAAAGACGGGCGCCGTAAGCGTGTACATAGACGAGCCTGGAGCCTCAGGGTAGAATCCCATCATCGTGAAGACAGCCCAAGCCGACATAGTACCCGTGTCGTCGTTGCCGGGGATGCCGTCGGGAGCGTTTTTGAAGTATTTGTCCAAAGCCCAACGCGTCCATTGCTGCGTCTTGGCTTCGTAGCCAGGAAATTGCGAGAAGTGGTAGGCATAGTTTATGTCGGGCTCGTTGGCAGGGTCGTAGAGACCTTCTCTGAAGAGCCACTCCAGTTTCTGAACATATTTTTTCTTTCCGCCCATGAGCTTTGCCAGTCCCTGCACGTCATGACCTACGCAGAAGGTGTAGTTCCATGCAGAACCTTCGTGGAATCCGAGGGGTGGCTCAAAGTTCTCACCTTGGCGTGGGTTGAACTTTTCAAGAAAGCTGCCATCGGCGTTCAGAGGGCGCAGAGCACCACTTTCGGCGTCGTAGTATTTGCGATATTTCAGTGCGCGTGAGGCAAAAAGCAAAGCATCGTCGTTGTAGCCAAGATATTGAGCCATGCGCCCCAAGGCATAGTCGGCAATGCTATATTCCAAAGACTCAGAAACACTCAGGTCGAAGCCGCCGTAGAGGGGCACGAAGCCGAGTTTCAGGTATTGGTCGTTATACTTGCGCAAGGGATTTGTAGCCGTAGGCTCCATGGCAGACTTTCTCAGATAGGCATAGGCTTCGCTAACCTCCTCCTTTGAGAGCAGGCCCTTCACAGCTGCATCGGCAAAATAGGGAGCCGCAGGGTCGCCGTCCATAGTATAGGTCTCGCGGCCATAGAGTTCCCACTTAGGCATCCACCCACTCTCACGAGCTATCTGCGTCATGGAACGGAGCATGGAGCGCTGTTTTTCGGGATAGACAAGCGTGAGTAGCTGGGAGACATTGCGATAGGTGTCCCAGAGGGAGAACACTGTGTATCGGTCTGTACCTGCAGCCACCCTGCCTACCTCTTCCTTTCCGGCATGTCGCTCAGCACTGAAAGCCTTGGGATAACTGCCATCTACGTCCTGCAGGATGTTGGGATGGAGCAGGGTATGATATAGCGCGGTGTAGAAAATGGTGCGCTGGTCGTCGGTGCCACCCTCCACGAGGATGCGCCCCAGCTCAGAGTTCCATGAGGAAAGAGCCTCAGCCCTCAGACTTTCGAAGCCCTTTCCCTGCTGTTCGTCGTCAAGGTTGCGGCGGGCTCCCTCTATGCTGACGAATGACACGCCGACGCTGACTTCGACAATCTCGCCTGCAGCATTGTTGAAATCAGCCCACACGCCGATGTCGTCGCCAGCTATCTCGCGACGGTATTGCTGGTAGATTTTGTATTTGCCGTTGTCCTTGTCCCACTCAGCTTCCACTCCCTCCATGGGGCGCTGTTTCTTCCAATAGCCCGAAGACTTGGGAGCCTTGCTCAGTCGCATGACAAAATAAACGGGAAAGACAGCCTGCGGATTGTAGCAGAAAGTGCCGAGCAGCTTGCCGCCCTCCCATTCAGTAGCCGACACCTGGCGCAGCCATGCCCCGCTCTCATTGGTAAGTCCCTCGCCTAAGTTCAAGAGTATATGCCCCTCGCCAGCTGGGAAAGTGTAGCGCTCGCGACTGGTGCGCCTGGTGGCTGTAACCTCGGCGCGAATGCCATATTTCTTCAGCGTGCAGGCATAATAGCCAGGCTTTGCTACTTCGTTCTCATAAGTGCTGCCGTAGGCGTGGTAGTCAACGTCGAGTTTGCCGGTAGTAGCCATGGTGAGCAGGCTGCCAAGCTCGGGGCATCCTACTCCGCTAAGGTTTACGTGAGAGAAACCCGTAAGGAAACTGTTCGTCACGTCGTAGGGCGTTGACCACCAGCGCTTGTCCTTGTCGAAATTATTCTCTTCTGAGCCCATAACGTTGAAAGGCGTGCAGCTCATAAGTCCGTTGGGCACTACAGCGCCAGGGTTGCAAGTACCAAAATTTGTGGTTCCTATGAAGGGATTTACGTAGTCGGCAGGATTCCGTTCGGCACATACCGTCAATGCAACTGCACATAGGAGAATAAGCAATGTCTGTCTCATATAAAGTAAAATTTTTTGGACGAATCTATTTGCAGAACTATCTCTGCCGTGCAAAAATATGAATTTCTTCCAAAGCAGGCAAAAGAGATGCTCCGATATGAAAAGAAAAAGAAAAAACGGAGTAGCCTATTTCGTGGTTTTTTCCTTCCTTTGCGCCAAGATTGTCAAAATAAATAAAACAAAAAAGATGCTAAAATCCTACATCCAACGTATCCTTTGCACTCCACTCCTTGTTCTTGCATGCATCCCTGCAATGTCACAAACCGCTACCGAGCCTCCTGCCCAGCGTCCGCGAGTGGCTGTGGTGCTGAGTGGAGGCGGCGCAAAGGGAGTGGCTCATATAGGAGTGCTGAAAGTGCTGGAGCGTGCAGGCATTCCGATAGACATCATAACGGGAACGTCTATGGGCAGCATCGTGGGCGGACTATACTCCGTAGGCTACGACGCCGAGACGCTCGACTCAATAGTGCGGGTGCAGGACTGGGAAAGGTTGCTTTTCGACAAGGAGGAACTCAGCCGCCAGAGCCTGGAGAACCGCGACAAGCAGAGCACATATTTCTTCCGTCGCAACATTTCGATGAAGAAGAAGAACCTGACCGACGGCGGAATGGTTGCAGGACGTAACCTGACAAGCCTTTTCACTCTTCTTGTAGGCGAATATGCCGATTCCATGGACTTCCGGAAATTGCCCATACCCTACGCCTGCATTGCTACCGACATTGTGGAAAACTCCGAACACGTGTTCCGCAGCGGCAGCCTGCCGCAGGCGATGAGAGCCTCCATGGCAATACCGGGAGTGTTCTCGCCGGTGCGTCTGGGCAAGGAAGTGCTTGTTGACGGCGGTCTGCGCAACAATTTTCCTGCCGACGTGGCTCGCGAAATGGGTGCCGACATCATTATCGGCGTTACGCTGCAGGGACCTCCAAAGACTGCCGACGACCTCACATCCGCAGGAAGTGTGATATCGCAGATAGTAGACGTGAACTGCAAGAACAAATTTGAAAAAAACCTCAGCATTACCGACGTGCCTATCCGGGTGGACACGCACGGCTACTCTGCATCTAGCTTCAACAAAACAGCCATCGACAGCCTGCTACACCGCGGTGAGGAGGCGGCTCTGGCACATTGGGACGAACTCTTAAGACTAAAAGAGAAACTAGGTCTTTCCCCTGACTACAAGCCTCAAAGACTCTCACACCCAAACCCTCAGGCTGAGGAAGTGGCGCAAGAGAAACGGCGCGAGCCCAGTGTAGGACTGGGAGTAAGATTCGACTCTGAAGAACTCGTATCACTGCAACTCAATGCAAACCTGCCGTTTCGCACTAAGATTCCCACAGCGCTCGACCTCACACTGCGCCTTGGAGAAAGAATAAAAGTGCGTGCCGACTTTTCTGCCTTTCGCGACAATAAATCGCAACTGACAACGCCGAAAATAATGAGCAGCATCTTCTACATGTTCCAGTACAACAACCTTGACGTGTACGAGCGCGGCGCAAAGTATTACAACATTACATACGACCAGCACACGGCAGGAATCTCTTTTGTGAACATCAACATAAAGAATTTCAATTTTGATGTCGGATTACGGTGGGATTTCTACGATGTCAGAGATTTTCTTGCCCAGGCAAGGCACATGAGCATCAAATCTCTGCACGACGACCACTACATCAGCTATCGCGTGCAGACCACATATAGCTCAGAAGACAAGAAATACTTTACCACCCGCGGTGCCCATTTCCGCGCATTGTATGCCTATTACACCGATAACTTTGGCACCCTCGAAGGCAAAACAGGCTTGAGCGAGGTCTGTGCTTCATGGCGCATGTCCTTCACTGCCGGAAAACGGCTCACATTCCAGCCCATGCTCTACGGCCGCATGCTGTTTGGCAGCGTAAAGCCTGCACATCTCGGAAACATGATAGGCGGTCAGTGGTTTGGGCATTATGTTGAGCAGCAGATGCCATTTGCCGGACTGGGAAATATAGAGAGAACGGGGTCGAACGTATTAGCTGCCCAGCTGAACATTCAGCAGCGCATCGCCACGAACAACTATATCGTAGCAAAAGCATCCGTCGCCCAGCAGGGAAATGGCTTCGGCAACATGTTCAAGACTGGCACTCTCTGGGGCTTGCAGGCAGGCTACTACTACAACACTATCTTCGGTCCCCTCGGTGCCGACATAGGCTATAGCAACAAGTCGCGCCAGTTCTACTTCTTCCTTAACCTCGGCTTCGAATTCTGAGGGTAAATATTTGGTTTCATATCATAAAAAAGAACTTACACATATGGGCATCATGCGCAAATCATGATGCCCGTTTTTTGTAGCAATATTTTTTATCTTAACAGGAATGGACGGGAAAAATTTGCTCATGTTTTTTTTATAGATATATTTGCACTACATAAATAAGTAATATAAGAAGTTATGAAAGGCAAGATCTTTATTTTCTCGTTTCTATCTTTTTTCTTGTTGTCCGTCTTTAGCTCTTGTTCAAAAGATGGCGAGGAGGAATACGTTGCCGTTGAGGGAATATCTCTCAAGGAAGCTAACGTGGAAAGCCACATGATAGGTGAGCAGTTCCATATAGAGCCTATTATTACTCCCGCAAATGCGACGAACAAAGATATTACCTACCTTCCTTTCAATAAGAATGTGGTAACCGTTGATGCAAACGGTTTGGTAACAGTCGTGGGTGAAGGTTTGAGCGTTATCCAGGTTACGACCGTTGACGGCGGCAAGAAGGCTTACTTCCAGATAAAGGTAAAACTTGCCGAAAAGACACAAGACAGCGAAATGACCATGTACTACGATGAAACGAAGCAGTTCGTCTCGTCTTTCATACCGGCAGGCTGTCAGATAACCATATCAAACATAAAACTTCAAACTTACTATGATAATAGTATTACTGAAAGAGATGTCGTTTCAATAGACAAAGACTGTGTTATTAGAGCAAAACTACCTGGTGTAATAAAATTTGTTGCCACGGCTGACAAATTAGATACTCATTTTGCGGAAAATGTTACCTTGAACATCCTTGCAAGACCTCTTTCAAGAGAACAAGCAAGGGCTATGCTTACAGGAAAAGGATATGAAACAAGTATGAGTAGATTTAATATATATGGCAGTTCTTGGTCGTATGACTACTATGGAAGTAATACCCATGAATATGTTAGTGGTAATAACTGGGATGTGTCAGATAGCGATGGAGACGGCGATTATAGTTCAGGGAACGTGGTTTGTACGGGAGGAAAAGGTTATGGATATAATGGCACTGAATCATGGAATATAGAAGGAAGAGTGATAAGTCAATATTATAAATATTTAACTCCACAGTCAGTTCTATGGTAGTTTCCTACTTTGTATGACTATTCTTAAATAGTTTTGATAATGAGGAATTACATTGTTTTTTAGCATTATTGTGTATAAATGTCTTAGACGTATTCTCTCACACGCCCAATACTAACTGGTAGGAGCGTGAATTTGTAATAGGGACATACTTTGATCCTCCTATCGCGCATATCTCAGATAGAAACGTTTGGTGGACTAACTATGACCTTGCTCGCGAGGCAGGATTTAATCTCTTTACAGGAACTCAGCAAAATCACAAAAAGGTTGAAGACCCTGAATACTCTGTGATACTAAATAATTATCTGGAAGTAAAAGAACATTATCCAAGTCTCCATTTACTATTTTTCTATCATTGGTTATATAATGCGGAAATAGTAAAGAATCACACAGAGGAAGATTCTATTTTTGTTGAAAATTTATGGGAAAGTAATAAAAATAGGATTGACACGACGGCTTCTCCGTTGGAACGCGCCGCGTTGAGGCCTTGCAGAGCCTTTCGGGCGAGCCGCGCCAACTGACAAGCCATCAGAACGCAGATGGCACTGTAACTTTCACTTGGGACAGCATGCTAGGCGGCGAACTCGTACCAATAAAGATAACCAAATAAGTAACTGCTTCTATGAATAAAAAAACACATCATTTCAAGTCTTCCATATTGCTGATACTTACAGGTACATTAGCTCTTCTATCCTCTTGTTCAAAGGATAGCAACGATGCTGAGTATGTAGCTGTGGAAAGTATAACATTAAATATGAAATCCATAAAAGCTAAAAAGATAGGAGAGCAGTTTCAGATTATTGCGACTATCCTTCCTGAAAATGCCACAAATAAAGGAGTAAAGTATCAATCTCTTAATAACGAGGTTGTGACGGTTGACATAAATGGTATGGCAACAACCGTGGGTGAGGGAATAACCATGATCAAGGTTGAGACGGAAGATGGTGAAAAGCAGGCGTTTGTAGGCGTCAGTGTCAATCTTTCAAACAAGCAACAAAGTAGTTTCATCACGATGTATTACGATGAAATTAAAAAATTCGAATCTTCATTTATACCATCTGATTGTTCTCTATCGGTATCTAACGTAAACATGAAGCCGTTCAGTTCGAGCGAACTTATTACCAACGGAAATAATATAACCATCACAGCGAAAAGACCGAGTGTGTTGACGTTTACAATTAGTGCTAAAAATAATGAGTTTTATTTCACTGAATTTGTTAACATAAAGATTCTTGCACGACCGCTAACGAAGGAAGAAGCACGGCAGATGCTTTTAGGTAAAACTATTCGTAAGGGATACGGTATTAACGACAAAGGGGAATGGTGGGTAAATGGAAGTGAAGCATCAATAATAGGACCTACGTGGGAACTTATAGATGAGGATGGAGATGGTGATTTCAGTTCTGCAAAGATTGTCGGTACTGATGGAACCTGCAACTACTCAATATATTTTGGGGAGACTACGAGGAGCGGCACTATTTACAATTGCGAAGAGGAATTTTACTATTATAACCTCACACCATCATCTGTGGATTATGAACGTCTTTGGTATTGGTAAACTTAAAAGATAATAGAATAACATATTGAAACTATGAAAAGGCTTTTTTTATTGATAATGAATTCT
>JAFYFI010000122.1 GCA_017543785.1 Alloprevotella sp. | reverse complement strand
TGCAGCTTTTGCTTCCTTCCTGGGCTATGAGGAAGAGTTCCTTTATATTCTTTTCGCCCGGGAGGCTATAGACGTTCACAGTGTTTCCTTCAGCCGACTCATTTATCAGGAGTTTGTATCCGTTATTTTCCAGTGCCGGGAGCATCAGGCGCATTTCTCCTATTATGTCTTCGTCGGAGATGTCCATGAGCTTCATGTTGTCGATTTTCTTGAAGAGATTTCCAAATTCTGAATTCTTATCTTTGTCCTGGGCAGCCAACATCGCCATCATGTCCTTGTTCAGTTCGATACATTCCACCTCTTTATTGTCCTTGGAGATTTTTTCGAAAATTTTGTCGGCAGTCTGCGAAAATGCCGTATTGAACGACATAATCATCGCGGCGAGTAATAAAATCTTTTTCATGAGTTTTTTTGTTTCTTTTAGTTAATAATCTGATTATTTTCGCGGACAAAGTTAATGAAAATCAAAAAAGTACTTGTCCTTTGAACAAAATTTCGTCACGAAAAGTCTATTTTTGTTGCCGAAAACGAAAAGAAGTATGAGCCACCGTCTCCGCAGACATATCTCGGCATGGGTGCTACTGGCAGTTTTTCTGCCCACCCTTGTCCTTACGTCGCTCCACCACCATCAGGAGCCCGACGGGTATAGCTGCGCGGAATGTGTGAGGCACATGCCCCACTCAGGTCACATAGCCCAGCATACGTTTGCCTTCGATAACTGTTTGCTGTGTCAGTTTTCTTCTTTGCCGTGCCTCGTGTGGAGCCAGGCTCCCACGATACTGTATATCACATTTTTTGTTGTACTCTTCCCCTTTCTGCAACGTGTTCCCCTTTCTCGCCTTGCAGACTCCAATGCCCTGCGTGCCCCGCCAGTTGTTTGCCGCGCATAGGCTTCGGATATCTTTTTCAGAATCAGGGAAACACGCCTTTCCCTGACATTTAGTGCAACAAAAAAATCAGTATAAAAAATGAAAAAAATTTTAGCGCTGACGATATTCTCGTCGGCAATAGGTATGTCGGCACAGGTGTCGCCCGACTCTACCGATATATTCTTCGGACACGTAAACCTCGAGGAGGCTACGGTGACCGGCGTCACGGGCAGCACACGCCTGAAAGACTCTCCTGCCGCCGTCTCACTCGTCACTAAGCAGACTCTGAACCATTCTGTGGGCTCCAACATAGTGTCTGCCATTGCCCACCAGCCCGGCATGAGCGAGCTCACCACAGGCAGCGGCATCTCCAAACCCATCATCCGCGGTCTGGGCTTCAACCGCATCGTGTGTCTCACCGACGGCGTGCGCCAGGAAGGGCAGCAATGGGGCGACGAACACGGACTGGAACTCGACGGAGCCGGCGTAGGCTCGGTAGAGATACTCAAAGGTCCTGCCTCGCTCATGTATGGCTCCGACGCCATGGCGGGAGTAGTGATTTTCAAGCCTCAGCCCGTGCGTCCCTTGGGCTCCATGGGCGGCAGCGTAGAGGCAGGATACCAGACTAACAGCGGACTGTGGAACTACTCTTTGAACTTTGCCGGCAACAAGGGCGGCTTCGTGTGGGACGGGCGATTCTCGCAGAAGGCTGCCCATGCCTACAAAAACAAGGTTGACGGATACATTCCCGGTTCGCAGTTTTCGGAGCAGGCAGCCCGCGTGTTGCTGGGGATAAACAAGTCATGGGGCTATTCCCACCTCATTTTCTCCCACTACCACCTCCTGCCAAGCATCATCGAGGGCGAACGCGACGAAACGACGGGTGCTCTCGAAGCCCCCGAGGGATGGAGCGGACGCAGCTACAGGCGCCAGCTGCCCTTCCAGCATGTGAACCACACCAAACTCGTGCTCGACAACAAAGTCCGCATAGGCAGCGGCTCGCTGCAAGCCATCGTGGGCTACCAGCAAAACAGGCGCAAGGAATACGAAGAGTCGGCAAAGGACTTCAGCCTCTACTTCCAGCAGCACACCCTGAACTACGACCTGCGCTACACTCTCAGCGAACTACGTGGCTGGAAACTCGTGGCAGGCATCGGCGGAATGTATCAGCGCTCGCTCAACAAAGGCGAGGAGTACCTCATCCCGGAATACAAACTCTTCGACATTGGCGGCTATCTGACGGGAAGCCGCAGCTGGGAGAAGTTCATCCTCAGCGGCGGCATACGTCTGGACCACCGCCACGTGCACAGCTACGAACTCTATGACGAGGGCAGCCTGCGCTTCGGCGACTTCAGGCGCAACTGGAATGCCCTGACGGGTAGCATAGGAGGTGTGTGGAAAGCCCTCAGAGGCTTGAACGTGCGTCTGAACCTCTCGCGAGGCTTCCGCGCTCCAAACCTTGCCGAGCTGGGTTCCAACGGTGTGCACGAGGGCACCATGCGCTACGAGAAAGGCAACAGCGCGCTGAAGGCTGAAAACAGTCTGCAGGCAGACCTCGGCATGGACTACACCAACAGCATCATCTCGGTGCAGGCGGCTCTGTTCCTCAACCGCATCAACAACTACATCTACTCCTGCCGCAACGGCGAAAGCATCGACGGCATCCCTGTGTATAAATACACCTCGGGCGATGCGCGCCTGTGGGGCTTCGAAGTAGGAGCCGACTTCCACCCCATCCACTCCCTCCACTTCGAAAACACTTTCTCCTACGTCAACGCCGTGCAGCTCCACCAGCCTGCCGCGTCGAAATATCTGCCGCAGACCCCTGCCCCACGCTGGCGCAGCGAACTGAAGTGGGAACTGCTCCACAACGCCATGCCACTCTTCAAGAGTAAGGTGGCTATAGAGAATGCCTTCGTGTCGCTGGGCGTAGAGTCGTATTTCCGCCAGAGCCACGTCTTCCTGCTCGACAACACCGAGACGCCAACGCCCTTCTACTGCCTCATCGACATCGCGGCAGGGACAGACATCTTCCTGAAGAAGCGAAAAATTGCCGAGCTCTTCATGTGTGTGGACAACCTGCTCAACAGAACCTACCAGAACCACCTGAGCCGCCTGAAATATACCGACATCAACGTTCAGACAGGGCGCATGGGCATCTACAACCCTGGCAGAAACTTCACAGTGAAACTTATTTTCCACTTCTGAAAAGCCCAACCATAACATTCTGCCCACAAATCTCGCGAGAGGTAAATAATCTTGACTAAAAAGTAAAAAGTTTTGACACGCGATTTTCTTCAAAATAGAGCGCAAAATGGAGAAATTTCTGCAAAGATTTTTAATCTAGGAAAATCAAATACAGAAATTTTCGGATTACTCAACGGAATTCCGGAATCCAACAAAGAAATTCTGAAATTACTCAAAGAAATTTTCGCGTTTTTGAGGCGAAAAATCGTGGAAAAGTGGCTCGGATTTTGAAAAATCAAACGAAAAGCCGAACCTATTTTTTGTATCCGCTTGGAACTCAGACTTTTCCGCTAAATGCAAAAAACGGGCATTTTTCGGACCAAATTTTTCGGAGATGATTTTTATGCCCGTTTTCAGAGCTCAAAAACAGGGGGTCGCGGATAAAGGATTTTGACAAAGGCAGATTTTCCATATAAGTCCGAAAACCTG
>JAFYFI010000121.1 GCA_017543785.1 Alloprevotella sp. | reverse complement strand
TTCTGAAAAATTCATTGGCAGTAGCCAACAGGTGAAGTGTCCAAGTTCACACGTTCAGAAAAGCGAAAATGCGCTATCTAATATGTCTGTCAAAAGCCTATTAAGGCAATATGACGATGCAAAGGTAATCAAAATTTCTGTAAGTCCATCAAGTTACTCGTACAAAGTTCGATAAATCGTGAGTCATCCCGACATAATTAAAGGCGGCAAGCGAGTAATTTCGCTTGTCGCCTTTTCTATTAAATATAACTGTTAGAATTTGCTTTCTTGGGTTAGTTATGAGTTGCCAACCTAAAAAAACTCTTTTAGAACGGAGCCTCATTGCCTGGAGGGAATGGCACATCGGAGGGTGATGGTGGCGGCACGGAATCGCCGTTTGACTTCTTTCCACGCTTCCCTACTCGCGAAGGGATGTTGACAACAGCCTCCCCAGGGCGAGGCACATAGCCATCGCCTTCGTTCTGGAAACGTGCATACTCAGAAATGAAGTCAAGGCAGACATCGCCAACAGAACCATTACGATGCTTGGCAACGATTATGAAAGCCTTACCCTTAAGGTTGTTATTGTTGGAATCTATATTAATCCCATAATATTCAGGACGATGTATGAAGAGTACGAGGTCTGCATCTTGTTCTATGGCTCCGCTCTCACGAAGGTCGCTGAGCTGAGGGCGCTTGGAGTCGAAGTTGGCTTCTTTGTCATTGACGCGATTTTCCACACCACGATTGAGCTGCGAGAGAGCTATGATGGGGATGTTGAGTTCCTTAGCTAGTCCCTTCAGTGAACGGCTTATGGTGGAGACCTCTTCCTGACGTGAGCCATAGCTCATGCCGCTGGCATTCATCAGCTGCAGATAGTCTATCATAATCATCTTCACACCATGCTCACGCACCAGGCGACGCGCTTTAGTGCGGAGTTCAAAGACGGAAAGCGACGGAGTGTCGTCGATGTAGAGAGGAGCGCCGTAGAGCTCTTTCAAGTTTCGGTCAAGCTGTGGCCATTCGTATTCACGCAGCTGTCCGCTACGAAGCCTTTCACCAGGTATGTTGCAAACGTTGACTATGATGCGGTTTACGAGCTGCACGTTAGACATCTCTAGGGAAAACACACCCACGGGGATGCGCTGGTCTATTGCTATGTTTTTAGCCATGGAGAGAACGAAAGCCGTTTTTCCCATGGCAGGTCGAGCAGCAATGATGATGAGGTCGCTGTTCTGCCAGCCAGAGGTCTTTCTGTCGAGTTCAGTGAAGCCTGACGCTATACCGCTCATTCCGCTAGTGTTTGCGGCTGCTTTCTTTAGCTGCTCATATGCCTCATCTATAACGGGGTCGATGCTCGTGAAGTCTTTCTTCATGTTCAGCTGCGAGAGCTCAAAGAGCTGCCCCTGCGCCTCCTCCATAAGATTGTCTATGTCGGTAGTTTGGTCGAAGGCTTTTTTCTGTATCGTAGAGGTGTAGGAGATAAGATCGCGCGCCAAAGCTTTCTGGGCAATGATGCGTGCATGGTATTCCAGATGGGCTGACGTAGCCACTGCACCACTGAGCTGGGTGATATAGAAAGGTCCTCCCGCTTCTTCGAGAGTACCCAGACGACGTAATTCCTCTGTTACCGTGAGAATATCTACGGGACGCTCTTCCATCTCCAGAGTGCGTATGGCTGTGAAGATATGGGCATGGCGCTTGTCGTAGAAAGTCTCAGGACGCAAAATGTCGGAAATGCGCGAATAGGCAGAGCGCTCTATCATGAGTGCTCCCAGCACAGCCTGCTCCATACTCAGTTCCTGTGGCTGGAGCCTACCAAAATCGTCTTGTAATGGTGCGGCTGTCGCTTGTGTGCGGCGGGGGCTGCGAATGTTTCTTTTTTCTGCCATAATATTTCTTTTTCCTTTCAGTTGCAAAGATAGACATTATGCAAAGAACTGCTGGGAGGTATGAGTATGAAAGTTTTCCAATACTTTTCCACAGCCTTAAGAGAGAGTCTTGGGCTGTAGTGCGGTAGATGCCCCCCCACACAAAGTTGTATCTTACTTGAGAAATAGGCTTTGTGGGCAAAATGTTCAAAAAGTAAGACCTCTCTATACGTTATATTCTCCTGTGCATCGGACTCCAATAACATATTTTTTCTTTTTAGTGGTACATTTCAGCTCAAAAAATCTAAAATGATGTATCTTCGCAGCAAAATCATTTTTGCATGAAGATAATCATCGTTGAGAAATCTGCTTCTGCTTACAATTTTTCTGTAAGAAATGCGTTATATAATAACACGTATGCGCAAGAAACTTCTGACTGCGCTTTGCTCACGCTGCCCGACACGGCACTGCTGCGAAGTGGGATGCCCCTGTTTGTTCCCGACACTGCCTGGCCTCTGGCAGTAAGAGTTTACGCGGCGTGTCGCATATCGCGTCTGGGACGTTGCATCGACAAGATCTTTGCTCACAGGTATTACGACACAGTAGGCATGGCTGTGAACTTCTGCGCTGAGAAGTTGTGCAACACGTTGCGCGGCATGTGTCTCCCAGAGGACATGGCAAGGGGATTCGACGGGAGTGTAGGCATTGGCAAAATGGTGCCTGCCCACGAATCGAATAATCTGCCCAAAGAGATGATATTGAAAATCGACGGAGTGACTAAAACGGTCTTGACTACGGAGGGACTGCAAACTACGTTGGATGAGGGTATAGCCTTTGCAAGCAGATTCTTCAAGTTGTGCCACGGAGACTTGATTCTCACCGCGGGGGAGGTTTGCGAAACGAACCTTCAGACTGAACAGTTGATAGAAGGCTTTTGCGACGAGGATAGATGTTTGGAAATAAAAATTAAATGACGAATACTTTCTTGCATATTACTATCAAGGCAAGGCTCCTGCAATATTTTGTAGTAGCTTTGTTCATGCTGGCTCCACAGGTTAGGGCTCAGGTGCTGCCGACAACCTTCAAGCATATAGAAGCAGAGGATTTTCAAATTAACAACGAAGGGATTCCTATGTTCTCGATGCAAGTAGATGTGCCTGACAGCATCGTAGAGGGCAACTATGTCCCTGTAGTTGAGTTTCCCGAACTGACCGAATTGACGAAAGACGAGAGGAAACTGATAAACAATTTAGGCTTCAAAGCTGCGTCAATGCCAGAGATATTCCACCATTATGGAAAGCGACGCGGCAAAGGTGTCGTTGCCATAGAATTTTTCCCTTTCGTAAAGAGAAACGGTAAATGGATGCGCATTAACTCTGTAAAGGCTGAGGTTAAGGCAATAAAGGCGGCACCACGCACAGCTGCTCTATCTGCCAGCGTGAAGGACAGGTATGCAGAGAATTCCGTCCTGGCTTCAGGAAAATGGGTAAAGATAAGCGTTGGAAGTGCTGGTGTTTATGAACTCACTGCAGAGAAATTGCGCGAACGGGGCTTTAGCAATCCTGCAAACGTAAAGGTGTTCGGACAAGGTGGTCGCATACAAGAAGAGAAACTGGACTTTGTTTCAGAAAACGGAACTATTGACGACCTTGAAGAGGTGGCGACCTTTCAAAGAGGTGGCAACTTGCTTTTTTGGGCTGAAGGGACTATAAGACAATACTATTCAGCCGCAGATTTCCGTACAAACGGCATCCTAACCATCACTCACCGCAACAACAACTACTCTACCCGCTCGTACTATTTCCTTACTGAGGGCGACAATCCCAAAAGGATGGCGACAATTTCTTCAGACGGAACTCCATCGGAGACTCTTACATCTGTTACTGGCTATGCGCTGTATGAGAACGATTCCTTTGGATGGTATGCGGGGGGAAGTGAGATGTATGACGGCTATGACTTTGCTACGGGCAACAGTCGCGTATTCAAGCTTTCCACACCCGACGTCGTTACTGGCTCTAAAGCCGTGGTTCGCATCGCAATGAGTGCTTCGAACGTACACAATGCCACAAGCACCAGCATAAGGATGAACAGCAACAATGCTTGGCAAATGAGCATTCCTGCTTACGGAGAAGAGGAATCTGCCAGGGAAGCACGCAGCAATTTTCAGACTTCAGCCCTTACGGCAGAAAACTCTTTTGCCATAACAACTACTCAAGGGCATAGCGCACGACTCAATTACATAGAAATCTCGTACAACCGACTGTTGTCGGCTGCGAGCACTCCTTTTGCCTTTGTTCCACATCCCACAGCCGCTTGCATCGCTCTTAGTGTTGCTTCCGCCGATGAAAATACGCAAATATGGCGTTTAGGTGGGCGCAACCGCTCTATTGAGAGGGTAAGCGGAACATTAAATGGTACCATTTTTTCTGCCACTATAGATGATGCAAAAAGCAGATATGCCGTGGTGAACACTGCAAGAAGCTATCCACTGCCGGAATTCGTTTCTTCCGTCAGCAACCAAAACCTTCATGGGCTGACGGCGCAGGACTTAATTATAATAGTCCCGTCTTCGGACAAACTTACGGCTCAGGCACAACGCCTGGCAAAGGCTCATGAAGAGGAAGGATTGAGGGTAAAGATAGTTCCTGCAGAGCAGATTTACAACGAATTTGGTAGCGGAACGCCCGATGCCACTGCATACCGCAGACTTATGAAAATGTTCTATGACAGGGCTGAGAGCGAAACCGACATGCCTAAATACCTGCTCCTCTTTGGCGACGGCGCATGGGACAACAGAATGCTCTCGTCCGACTGGAAGAACTACTCTACTGCAGACTTTCTGCTTACCTATGAGGTGAGTCCGTCCTCTGAAGTGAGCATTGCCAGCATTGGCTCGATGGCTAGCTATGTCACTGACGATTATTTCAGCGTACTCGACGACAATGAAGGAGCCACTCTGAGCAACAGCGATTTGGCAGATATCGGCGTGGGCAGATTTCCTTGTCACGACGAAGAGAAAGCAACACTTCTTGTTGACAAGACTCTGGAATATATAAAGAACAGCAAAGCGGGCGCATGGCAGAATAAGCTGGTGTTTATTTGCGACAATGGCAAACGCGGAGAGAACAATCTTCACATGACGAGCGGAGAACGCGTCATAAACGGCATCAACGGCGTGAGCAACGAGCGTTTCTACATCAAGCGAATATACCCCGATGCCTACACCTACACGACAAGTGCCACAGGAAACAGTTTTCCACAGGTTTCAGAGATGATACGTGAGGAACTAAAACGTGGAGCTTTGATGTTCAATTTCACAGGACACGGAAACCCCTACGGCGTAGGCACAGGCAAGCTCCTGTCGCCCGACGACATGAGTATTGATGCTGATGGCAGGTTGCCTATATGGGTGTTTGCATCTTGCGAAGTAACTCCCTTTGACTCCCAAATGGACGACCTCGGCAGAAGGGCAATGTATAACCCCACAGGAGGAGCAGTAAGCGTAGTTAGTGCCGCGCGTTCGGTATATGCCAACTACAACGAGGCTCTAAATGTGTATTTCAGCAAATATCTGCTCGACCAAACCCAAAATGCCTCAGGCTGCAGGTTGGGTGATGCCTTCCGCTTGACAAAGGCTTCGCTGATAAGCGGGAAATACTACGGCAAGGCAGGAGCTACAGACCGCTCGATAAACAAGTTGAAATATGCCCTACTTGGCGACCCAGCCCTCCAACTAATCGTTCCTCGTGCAAACATCGTCATTGATGCCATAGACGACAAAGAACTCTCGGCTGGCGAGCGCGTGCAACTCATGGCTGGTCAGAAAGTGAAGTTTTCTGGACACATCGAAAGCAACGGAGTTCTCGCATCAAACTTTCGCGGTCAGGTGTCGGCACAACTTTTCGACCGTAAAGAGACCATAGTATGTAAGAACAACGGAGACTTTGCAGATACTCCTTTTCAGTACGAAGACTACACAAAGAAACTGTTTGAAGGCAGTGACTCCGTAAGGGACGGAAAATTCTCTTTCTATGTCACAGTGCCAAGATATATCTCCTACTCTGAAGATGCAGGAAGGCTCAACCTCTATGCTGTTTCGAATGATAGGAAAGAATCATATCATGGCTTCAATGACCAATTTTATTTCAATGGTTCGCAATCCGGAGGCGAGTCCGACGACAAAGGTCCCTCTGTATTCCTGTATCTCAACACACCCGATTTTCCAGACGGAGGCTACGTAGGAACTTCTGCCCTATTGGGAGCTATTGTCAGTGATGACAGCGGTATAAATGCCGTTGACGCAAGCATAGGTCATAACATAGAACTCATCCTTGACGGAGACGTAGCAAGCCCCATAAATCTGAATGACTATTTCAGCTATGACTTCGGCAGCTCTACAAAGGGTAGCATAGCCTATATGCTCAAATCCCTCGCTCCAGGCAGACACACTCTCTCCCTGAGAGTATGGGACCTCTGCGAAAATTCCACAACTGCCACATTGAATTTCATAGTTTCAGAAGACGTACCTGTGGCATTCAGCATTCATGCAACAGAAAATCCTGCACGGACATACACTACATTCATCACTACTCTGGAAGCTGACCAAAACGGACAAGTCATTACACAAGTGTTCGACACGGCAGGTCGTATGGTATGGGAGAATACATCCACAGCAGGTAGCGCTGGCTACAGCTCTGTCCGCTGGGACCTCACCGACTACAACAAGCGTCCACTTGCCAGCGGTATCTACATATATCGCTCCATAGTCAGCGACAACAATGGAAAACACAAAACGAAGAGCAAAAAAATGATTATTGTCAGACAATAAACTCTCGCGCGCGTAGTTATATATAAGGTATACAAGTGCAAAAAAAGCATACGATGAAACTAAAGAAAATATTTCTCCTTTCAGCATTTACATTATCATGCTTATCCGTATATGCTGATGGCGACGACGACCTGAGAGATAGATTTAATCCCGTCATGACAGCCGTAACCTCTCAGAGCATAGCACCCGATGCGCGCTCCGCAGGTATGGGAGACGTCGGAGCTGCCACCGATCCAGACGTAAACTCTCAGGCATGGAACCCTGCAAAATATCCATTCACCATATCGAGGGCGGGAGTGGGTATC
>JAFYFI010000120.1 GCA_017543785.1 Alloprevotella sp. | reverse complement strand
CTACGTTGTGGGCGACATCGTGTGGACGGGACTCGACTATTTGGGTGAGAGCGGCATTGGCCGCAACTATTATAAGGGTGAGCGCGAGGGCGAATCGTGGATTGAGGGCGGACAGCCCGAATGGCATGGCGCTCCCTGTGGCGATGTCGACATCACCGGCTGGAGGAAACCTATCAGCCACTACCGCGAAATGCTATGGAACGAGACCACCCCACTCTACATGGCCGTGAAGGAGCCAAACGGCTATCACGGCGAGATTCACACCACGATGTGGAGCGTCTGGCCTACATGGGAGTCTTGGACATGGCCAGGATGGGAGGGTAAACCCGTCGAAGTTGAGGTTTATACCCATCAGCCCGAAGTCAAACTGTATCTTGATGACCAGCTCATCGGCACAAAGCAGGTAAGCCGCGAGACTGAGTTCAAGGCCGTTTTCTCTGTACCCTATAAGGCTGGAACCCTCCGCGCTGAAGCCGGTGGCGAGAGCGTGAAACTGAAGACCGCTGGCGAACCTGCCCGTCTGCGTCTCACCCCCGACCGCACCGTGATGACTGCCGATGGTCAGTCGCTCACTTTTGTCACTGTCGAGGTTCTTGACAAGGACGGTATCCTCGTTCCCAAAGCAGCCATCTCCTGCGAGGCCACCATCAAGGGAGCAGGTACGCTGTCAGCCTTTGCCTCTGCCGACTTGAAGGATACCGAACCTTACACCTCTCCTCGTGTAAAAACGTGGAAAGGCCGTGCCCTCCTCGTCGTACGCAGCACGCAGAAGAAAGGCGCCGTCAGTGTGAGCATTAAGAGCACGCTGCCTACTGCCAGTCTGACGCTGAAGAGCAAATAATAGTATGAAGCAATTATCCATTATCATACTCAGCATAGTACTGAACATCGGCATCCATGCTCAGGATGCTGTGCATTGGGGCGAATTCCACTCTACCTTCAGTCTTGTGCATCCAGTTGAGTTCATCCATCGCGCATGAGATTCAGTCATTTGGTTAAAAATGATTGATTCATCGCCCACTTTCTGCATCTTTAACTGGGAGAAAGGAGAATAATTGAAAATAAATGCTTATCTTTGCAGCGAAACAACAGACTATTCATCAAACAATATAGACCACGGCGAGACTTCGTCATTTATATGAGTATTGGGGGATTGACTGTATAATGGCAGCCTATCCCCCATATTCTTTCCCTCACATGTGGAACCTTGGCTTGTTAAATCCTCGGCTTCTTACAGATTTCAAGAATAATGGATATAACGTAGATGACAAGACCGTAGGCAGCAGTGATGATAGCACACTTATATCCACCACATAGAACTGTGAATGGTACATCACCCGCAAGTTGTACTTCTCCATAAATTTGATAGAAGCCAAGCAAAGTAAAAAAGATGCCGGATGCCAGAGCCATGCGCCCAACGCCAAGAAGCCAAGCAGGAGCTTTCCACGCCGCCAAGAACGTCGAAGCAAGCATAAGGGTAAGAATGGACATGAAGAGGATGTTGCCCGATAGAAACATTTCAGATAGTGTAGTCATAATTTTTATTTTTTTTAATTAAACAATAGTTTTTTTGCAGCTGCTGGTGCAAAGGTACGGCGATTCAGCAGGGTTGCCAAAAAAATCTGCGGTTTAAACCCCTTATTTGTGTGCAGAAACCCTCTATAGACGGATTTTACGTTGCTATGATGGCTTTTGAATGGAAGAAAAGAACTATCTTTGCAGCGCAATGAAACGAAACATCCTCCTTTTGACCTATTGGACGATGGCCTTGCTCATGTTTGCCGTCATCCTTTGTAGCGCAGGCTATTCACTGCCCGATGCGCTCTTTCTCGGCACGTCGCTTCTCCCCGTCGCCGTGTTGTATCGTTACCTGCTGGCTCATATTCGCTTTGGTATCTGTCGGCAGAGCCTGTGGGAACTGAGCTGTCTCTCTTTGTTCATTCTCACACTCGCTTTCCT
>JAFYFI010000119.1 GCA_017543785.1 Alloprevotella sp. | reverse complement strand
GAAATTTTGATTTTGACAAACGCTCAGGCAGGGTTCTCTTCGTTTTTGTATCTTTACTGCTATCTTTTTTCTTCCTTCGCCAAGAAAGGTTTATCTTCGCAGTTCAAGGAATGCGCATTTTAGCACAATTTTCACAACCCTTATGCCTACATTCAGAGAACTACAACGTGCTGCGCGGCAGCCGCAACCCCAGCTGCCTGTCGTGCGACTTGCACTCACAGGCGACTGCGCCACGCAGATGCTTGCCACTGCCCTTCAGGGCGAGGCGGCGATGCGAGGCTTCAGGCTGGAACTTTTCGAGGCCGACTATGCTCAGGTGGAGCGTAGCATCATGGACCCGCAGAGCGAGCTGAGACTCTTTCAGCCCGAGGTGGTCGTAGTGTTCCAGTGCGTCCAGGCTTTCTCCAGGCTGCATGCCCGCCGGAACATGGCAGAGAAAGCCCTTGCCGCCGAGGAGCGCCTGACATTCTGGCGCGAGGCATGCGCGGACGAGGGGCTGAAGGGCGTGAAGATACTCTACCTCAACTATCCCGAACTCGACGACGGCATCTTCGGCAGCTTCAGCAACAGCGTGGCAGGCTCTCTGCTCTCGCAGCTGCGGGCGCTCAACCAAGGCTTGGCTCAGCTGTCCAGGGAGTTTTCACATTTCAGCGTCTGCGACCTCAGCGCCCTGCAGGCTCAGCTTGGGCAGCAGCGCATGTTTGCCCCAAGCATATATGCCAGCACCGACCTCACCCTCTCGCTCGAGGCTCTGCCCTACGTGGCTGCACGCATCATCGACATCGTGGCAGCCTGGCGCGGAAACTTTCACAAGGTGCTCATCTGCGACCTCGACAACACGCTGTGGGGCGGAGTAGTGGGCGACGACGGCATGGAGAACTTGCAGATAGGCCACGGGCTAGGCATAGGGAAAGTATATGCCGAGATACAGCTATGGGTCAGGAAGTTGCGCGAGAGGGGCATCATCGTTTGCGTAGTATCCAAGAACGACGAAGCCGTGGCGCGCGAGCCCTTCCTGCACCACCCCGACATGGTGCTGCGCTTGGACGACATAGCCGTCTTCATAGCCAACTGGGACAACAAAGCCGACAACGTGCGCCGCGTGCAGAGCATCCTGCAGATAGGCTACGACCAGATGGTGTTTCTCGACGACAATCCCTTCGAACGTGCCATGGTGCGCGAGAACGTGGAAGGCATCTGCGTGCCCGAGCTGCCAGATGACCCTGCCGAATGGCTCGACTACCTTGCCGCGCAGAATCTCTTTGAAACAGCCAGCGTGGGCAAAGCCGACGCCGAACGCACTGCGCAGTACCAGGCAGAGCAGCGCCGCCAGAGCACCGCGCAGAAATATACCGACGAGGCTGCCTTCCTCGCTTCGCTGCAGATGAAGGCAAAGGTGGAGGGCTTCACGCCTTTCAACACGCCGCGCGTGGCACAGCTCACACAACGCAGCAACCAGTTCAACCTGCGCACGGTGCGCTACGACGAAGCCCAGATAGCCGCCCTCGAAACCGACGCGGCAACCCACTGCATGGCTTTCTCGCTCAGCGACCGCTTTGGCGACAGCGGACTCGTGTCGGTAGTGGTGCTGAAAGAGCTGGATGCCCACACCCTCTTCATCGACACATGGCTCATGAGCTGCCGCGTGCTGAAGAGGGGCATGGAGGATTTCGTGATGAACGCCATCTGCCAGTGCGCCAGAAACACGGGGCATACTACCCTCAAGGGCGAATATCGTCCTACGAAGAAAAACGGCATGGTGAGGGGACTGCTGCCGCAAATGGGTTTCCGGCTCGAGGACAGCACCGCAGAGGCAGACCGATACACCCTCGACGTAGCTGACTATGCTGCGAAGAAAAATTTTATAGCAGAAGAATAAGTATAAATCCAATACACACAGAAAAATGACACAAGAAGAAATATACAACCGCCTGACGCAGACGTTCCGCGAGGTGCTGGAGGACGACGGCATAGAACTCACCGCCGACACCAAGGCTGACGACATCGACGGCTGGGACTCGCTGACCCACGTGCAGCTCATCGTGGCAGTGGAGCAGGACTTCGGCGTGCGCTTCACCTCGCGCGAGATAATGAAATGGCAAAACGTGGGGCAGTGGGTGGACTGCATAATGGAAAAAACAGGTTCTTAGGTTTCCGGGATTTTCAGGTTTCCTTCCTGCGCACCCCACACTCCTCTCCCTCCACCTCCGCAACATGATATTCACTACCCACATATTCGTCATCACGCTGCTGTCGCTACTGCTACTGGGGCAGCTGCCGGCAGTGAGGCGCAGCGCCAGGATGCAGAACGCACTGTTGCTGCTGGGTAGCTATGCGTTCTACATAGGCACCGATGCCCGCATGGCACTGCTGCTGCTTGTGGCAACAGCCGCGAGCTATGCACTCGCCCTGGGAACTGAACGCCTGCTGCGCAGAGACAGGCTCAGGGCTGCCTCGTGGCTGACGACGCTGGGAGTGACGGCGGCTGTGGGACTGCTCCTGGTGTTCAAGTATCTGGACTTCTTCGCCCAGTCGGTGGCGGGCTTGCTGAGCGCCTTGGGGCTGCAAACCGACTGGACCACCCTGAACCTCGTCCTCCCACTGGGACTGAGCTTCTACACGTTCAAGCTCATCAGCTACATAGTGGAGGTGCATCGCGAACGCCTCGCCGCCGAGCGCGACTTTGTGAAGTTTGCTGCCTATGTGGCTTTCTTCCCCACCATTGCCGCAGGTCCCATAGACCGCCCGGCGCCTTTCCTGGCGCAGCTCTCACAGCCGCGCACGCTGACGGGGCAGAAGGTGGTGAGCGCCCTGAGGATGATACTCTGGGGAATGTTCATGAAAGTGTGCATAGCCGACCTCCTCTCTCCTGCCACAGACCAGCTATGGGCTCACATAGACCAGCGACGCGCAGCCGACCTCTGGATGGGCTTCCTGCTCTACCCCATACAGATGTATGCCGACTTTAGCGGCTACTCGGCTATGGCTATAGGTACGGGACGACTGCTGGGGCTCAGCGTGGCACAGAACTTCAACTGCCCCTTCCTGGCGCGCAACGTGGCTGAATACTGGCGCAGGTGGCACATGTCGCTGACGAGCTGGATTACCGACTACGTGTTCATGCCGCTGAACCTGCGCTGGCGCGACTACGGCAAGGCTGGCATGTGCTGCGCCATAGTAGTGAACCTCGTAGTCATAGGCTTGTGGCACGGCGACAGCTGGACCTACGCCCTCTTCGGACTCTACCATGGACTACTCTTCGTGCCGCTCGTGGTGAGTGGCTCCTTCATGCGACGGTCAAGGCTCACCGCAACCGAGGGGGGACTGCCCAAAGGAGCAGACCTGCGGAAGATGCTGCAGACATACCTCCTCGTAGGCATTGGCTTTCTCATATTCCGCGCGCCCGACCTCGCCACACTATGCCACTACGCCGAGAGTCTCTTTCAGACCTCAGCCTTCGCCATGCCCCACATGGACGGCTACCGATATGGGTATCTGCTCTTCATCGTTGCGGCACTTGCGATGGAGTGGGTAAGGCGCAACGAGGAATGTGCCCTCGACTTCCGCGGCAACGGACTCATGAAACACAGATGGGCGCGATGGGCAACCTACTACATTATGCTGCTGAGTATATACCTCTGCTCAGGCGGCGCACAGACGGATTTTATCTACACGCAGTTTTGAAACAGTATGTCATGTAAAAACAGAATCCTATGTCAAGAGAACCACTGAGAATTTATTTGAAAAGGAAAAAACACGACAGGCTGGTCAGGAAACTCCGCGGAAGGGACAAGATAAACGTGGTCTTTGTCATATCAACGGTAACGATGTGGCAACATCAGGACATATACGAACTGATGAGAAACGATCCCCATTTTAACGCAACGATAATATATGTGCCCTTCTGCGTCTACTCAAAGGAGGAAAGTGAGAAGGTCTTGCTGCAGGTTAAAGACTATTTCAGCCGGCACCGCACGCCCTTTCTGGTTTACGACGAACTGGATTTTAGCGAAAAGAGCTTTCGTGAACAATTCTTGCCCGACATAATTTTTTATCCTCAGTGGTATGCAGGAAATTATGATGCCAATATCGACATCGTAAGCTTCTACGACAGGCTGATATGTATCGTTCCCTATGGTATATGTATCACAAACAAACTGTTTTGCGATACCCGCGAAAACAATTATGCCTGGAAACAGTATCAGACGAGCCAGACGCATCTGAAAATATGCCGGCGCGAGTCAAGAAGCAAGGGCAGAAACGTTGTGATAGTAGGCTATCCCAAGGGCGACACGTACAGGGAGGCTGCCGTGAACGACCCGTGGAAAAACCAGGAAAAGACGAAAAAGCGCATCATTTGGGCACCGCATTTTACTATTGAGGAAGGCATCACCGTGATACACCGTTCCAACTTCCTGAATATGGCTG
>JAFYFI010000118.1 GCA_017543785.1 Alloprevotella sp. | reverse complement strand
GCACGTGCCCGCATTTTGCAGCGCGCAGCCAACTTAAGAATTCGTCCCCCCCACCACCTACACAGTCTGAAATCTATCCCTAAAACTTGTAAGGTGTGGTTAACAAAAATTAAGTTTCTGCACACAAATGGCTGCTTTTGTGCAGAAAAGTTTAAGATTTTTTTGCTTTTGTAACTCAAACTTGTACCTTAGCTGCCGTTTTAACGAACAAAACGTAAAAAAAACTTATATGAAGAAGACACTTATCTTTGCAGCTGCCGTCATGGCAGGCTTCACGACAGCCTCCGCAGGCGGCTTTCTGACAAACACCAATGCAAGTGCCTCGTTCGGGCGCTATTTTGCCCTTGAAGGCTACAACTCCATTGAGGGTGCATACTACAACCCCAGCGGGATAGGCTTTCTCAACAAAGGCTGGCACTTAGCCTTCAACAATCAGAGCGCCTTCCAGACGCGCACAGCCCTGAGCACTTTCAATAGTTATAAATATGGAGCCAAGAACAACGGCCTCTCTATAAAAAAATATAAAGGTAAGGCCACTGCGCCCATCATCCCCTCTTTAGACCTCGGCTATGTCGGCGACAAGTGGTTTGGCTCGTTCCACTTCGGCATCGTAGGCGGTGGCGGCAAGTGCGAGTTCAACGACGGCCTCGGCTCCTTCGAGAGCGTAGTCTCCATGCTCCCCACAGCCATCGACATGCTCATCCCGGGTCTCATCTCCACCGACTTCTACGACATGAACAGCTACATGCGCGGCAAGCAGTACTTCATGGGCGCACAGTTTGGCGTGGGCTACAAGATATTGCCAGAGCTGTCTGTTAGCATCGGCGGCCGCCTCGTCTATGCCACTAGCAACTACTACGGCTACGTTTCCGACATCAAGTTCCTCACCAAGACCCCTCTCCCCATATCGGGCGGCGTTCTCCCTGCAGGCTCACAGATTTCAGCCGGAGATCTTTTCAACGTTGCAGCAGTAGCCACTGGCAAGCCACAGATAGCAGCCCTCGGCGAGATGGTTAGCAACGTGGGCGTCAACTGCGACCAGACGGGCTGGGGCTTTGCACCCATCATAGCCATGAGTTATAAGAAAGGACCTCTCTCCATCGGTGCCCGATATGAGTTCAAGACGCGTCTGCGCATGGAGAACCGTTCCGACACCAAGGCAGAGCAAACCGCCATACTGAGCAACCTCGCAGAGTTTGAGGACGGAAAGAAAATCCCCAACGACATTCCCGCCCTGCTAGGCATCGGCGTGGGCTATGAGTTTACTCCAAAACTCCGCGCCAACGTGGCAGCCCACGTCTTCTTCGACAAGCAGGCACATCAGTACGAAAACAAGCAGAAGCTCCTCGCAGGCAACACATGGGAGCTCCTTGCCGGCGTAGAGTACGACATCAACAAGCAGTGGACCGTGAGTGCCGGCGGACAATTCACCAACTACGGACTTGGCAAGGAAAAGAAGTACATCAGCGACCTCTCCTTCACCACCAGCAGCTACTCTCTCGGAGCAGGCGTCAAGTTCAAGGTTACGGATAAGATAGGCATCAACCTGTCATACTTCAAGACTCTCTACTATTCCACACGTAAGACCCAGGCCGACTACAACAACCTTGGCGGCACTACGCAGAACCTCATCAAGATGGCAGTCAGCCAGGACCTCATCACACCTACCCAGGCAGCAATCATCCAGAGAAACATGCAGGCGAAGATAGAAAGCGGCGATATCAATCTTAGCGGTAACGACCTCTTTGACCGCACCAACGACGTCATATCCATAGGTGTAGATATCAACTTCTAATTCAGGAGTACGACAGAGCTACACAGCTCAGGCAAACAACAACCCCCGCCAGTCTTTCCCGGAAAGCTGACGGGGGTTGTTGCGTTTGCTTACAGCTGAAGTAGGATATGTAGTCTTCTAGCAGTTCAGGGGAAGGAGACACTGGGCGAATAGCCCACGGCAAATTAGAGGAGAATGCCTCCATAGCCGGCTGTAGAGGTAAAGAATCTTGACGAAAAAGTAAAAAGTTTTGACACGGGATTTTCTTCAAAATAGAACGCAGATTTGAGGATTTTCTGCAAAGATTTTGACTCCGCGAAAATCCGATAAGGAAATTTTCGGATTACTCAAAGTAATTTCAGAATCCAACAAAGAAATTCTGAAATTCCTCAAAGAAATTTTCGCGTTTTTGAGTCGAAAAAATGCAGAAAAGTGGCTCGGATTTTCAAAAATCAAATGAAGATCCGAGCCTGAATTTTATATCGTCTTGAAAGTCAGATGTTTCCGCAAATTGCAAAAAACGGGCATTTTTCGGACCAAAAATTTCGGAGATGATTTTT
>JAFYFI010000117.1 GCA_017543785.1 Alloprevotella sp. | reverse complement strand
GAGTAATCCGAAAATTTCTTTATCGGATTTTCAGAGAGTCAAAATCTTTGCAGAAATTCCTCAAATCTGCATTTTATTTTGAAGAAAATCCCGTGTCAAAACTTTTTACTTTTTCGTCAAGATTCTTTACCTGAACGTGTGGTTGTGGCTCGATGCGGAGCTTTCTGCCTGCATGATGCCCGTCTTTGCCCTGCGTGCCCAGCCCCGGTTCCTTCTTTTGTGGGTGGATGTGCATTCTTCCCGGCGGCGGGGCGAAGCAGGGGCATGGATAAATTACTGTTGAGTTTTCGTGAGCGTTTTGCGTGTGCGCATACTTTTGTGTATCTTTGCAGCCATTAAAGGAAAAAAACATTTCGCAACATGACAAAACGAAACCTCCTCATCTACAATACTCTTTCGCGTCAGAAGGAATTGTTTCGCCCCATCAACGAAGGGCGTGTGGGTATGTACGTCTGCGGTCCTACCGTCTATGGCGACCCTCATCTGGGTCATGCTCGCCCGGCAATAACCTTCGACCTGCTCTTCCGCTATCTGCAGCACTTGGGCTACAAGGTGCGCTACGTACGTAACATTACCGACGTGGGGCATCTGGAGCACGACGCCGACGAAGGCGACGACAAAATTCAGAAAAAGGCTAAGCTGGAGCAGCTGGAGCCCATGGAAGTGGCTCAGTACTACACCAACCGCTACCATGCAGCCATGGAGCGCCTCAACGTGCTGCCGCCCAGCATAGAGCCTCATGCCACGGGACATATCATAGAGCAGGAAGAACTTGTGAAGGAAATCCTCGACAACGGCTTTGCCTACGAGTCGAACGGCTCCATATATTTCAACGTGGAGGCATATAACGAAAAGCACCGCTACGGACGTTTGTCGGGGCGCAACCTTGAGGACGTCATCAACCATAGCCGCGACCTGGCAGGCACGGAGGAGAAGCACAACCAGGTGGACTTTGCCCTCTGGAAGAAGGCTCAGCCTGAGCACATCATGCACTGGCCCTCACCCTGGAGCGAAGGCTTCCCCGGGTGGCACTGCGAGTGCACTGCCATGGGACGCAAGTACCTGGGCAAGCGTTTCGATATCCACGGCGGAGGTATGGACCTGGTGTTCCCGCATCATGAGTGCGAGATAGCTCAGGCAATAGCATCGCAGGGCGAGCCTATGGTGAACTACTGGATGCACAACAACATGATTACCATCAACGGACAGAAGATGGGCAAGAGCCTCGGCAACTTCATCACCCTCTTCCAGTTCTTCGAGGGCGACCACGAAAAACTCGAGCAGGCATATAGCCCTATGACCATACGTTTCTTCATCCTGCAGGCTCACTACCGCAGCACGGTGGATTTCTCCAACGAAGCCCTCCAGGCAAGCCACAAGGGACTGGAACGCCTCATGGAAGGCATTGCCACCCTTGAACGCATTCAGCCCGTAGCCGACGGAGCGCTGACGGAGGCTTATGCTGCCGAGGTGGAGCAGAAGTGCTACGACGCCATGGACGACGACCTGAACTCCCCGATAGTCATCAGTCATCTTTTCGACGCCTGCCGCACCATAAACCAGCTTGCCGACAGGTCCACGAGCATTACGCCCGCTGGACTGGACAAGTTGCGCGAGGTGATGAGGGTGTTTGCTTTCGACATCTTGGGTCTGCGCGCCGAGGCAGAGGCCGACAGTGGTCGCGAGGAAAGCTTTGGCAAGGCTGTTGACCTGCTGCTGGAGCTCAGGGCAAAGGCAAAGGCTGCCAAGGACTGGGCTACGAGCGACCAGATACGCGACGAACTGGCGTCCTTCGGCTTTGAAGTGAAAGACACTAAGGACGGAGCCACATGGAAGCTCAATCGATGAGCCACCGCCTTTCAGAGACATAACAAAAAAACTCCCGCTGAGCGCAGCGGGAGTTTTTTGTTGGTATAGGTCTGTGAGGCTTTACTTCGCATCAGCCTTGATGAGCATCATCTCGAAGGTGAGCGTGGCATAGGGAGGTATCTGAGCGCCTGCACCGCGTTCGCCGTAAGCCAGCTCCTGGGGGATGATGACGCGCCAGCGACTGCCCTGCGGCATCATCTGCAGAATTTCCTGCCAACCCTTGATGACACCCTTTACGGGGAAGGTGGCAGCCTCGCCGCGCTGGTAGCTGCTGTCGAAGACAGTGCCGTCGATGAGCTTGCCCTCATAGTGGCAGAGCACCTTGGCGTCTGCCGTAGGCTTAGGACCGGTGCCTTCGTGGAGCACCACATATTGTATGCCCGAAGGAGTAACCTTCGTGCCGGGATCGTTGCGATGCTCTGCCAGGTAGTCCTCATTGAGCTTCTTGTATCTCACATTGAAGTATTCCCTCTGCTGAGCCACAATCTTCTTAGCCGAGTCGGCGCTGAGCTGTGTGGGCTGGCGCAGCACTTGCTCAGCCAGTGCCTGGCAGTAAACGCGCTCGATGGTCAAATTAGTGTCGCGCACACCGGTAGCCTCGAAGTTGAGCGTAGGCAAGATGCTCTTGCGGTTTTGGTCGGCTATCTGCTGCCCGGCAGTGATAGCATACTGGTGCTTAGCCTCTTCCTCGGGCATGGGATTGGTGAAGTATGTCACCACCGTCTCCAGATAAGTGGAGTCAACGCCGAGACGCTGAACGATGTGGTCGCGGAGACTCTCGCCGAGCAGTATGCCCTGAGCGTAGCTGTAGAGAGCAGCGTCAACGGGCTTCACCTCTTCGGGTTTGGCAGTGGTAACAGTTTCTTTGGTGGCTGTTTTTGCTTTGGCAGCCTTTTTCTTCTGAGCCTGCATGCCAGTGCACAGAACGGCAAGGAGCAGGGCTAAAAATATCTTTGTCTTCATGATGATTTAGGATATCAATTTATGCTGTCAGCTGGAATGATTTGTGGCTGAGCGTCGTTGGCATTCTTCACGCCACGGAGGTCAATCTTGAAGATAAGGTTGCTGAATGGAGGAATAGGACCGCTGCCGGCAGCTCCATAAGCCAGCTTGTAGGGGATGTAAATCTCCCATACGCTGCCCACGGGCATCTGCGTAAGAATGGACTGCAAGCCCTTGATGACACTGTCAACAGGCATATCGACAGGTTTGCCGGGTTGCATCCTCTCCGAAGAGTCGAAGACAGTGTCGTTGGTCAGGCGACCCTCGTAGATGACCTCTACGATGGAGTTGGCTTCAGGCTTCACGCCGTTGCCTTCCTTCACCACCTTGTAGAGCACACCGTTGCCGGCAGACTTGAGCTCGCTGTTCTTGGCAAAGTTCTTCATCTCTGCCTCGGCAGCCTTTTTCTTTTCAGGATTGCGCTTTGTCAGCACACCATCCAGAACCTTCTCTACGCGGTCGTTCAGGTCTTCTGCAGCAAGCTCGGGAGTCATAGCCTTTCCGTTGATGATCAGCGTAGAGTCCTTCTTGATGCCTGCAATAACACCGGCGAGGAAGTTCTTTATGTTAAGGTGTTGTGTTGTGTCGCCGGCAAAAACGCGCTGCTCCATCTGGGGAATTATCTGGGTACTGATATTCTGACCCATCATCACACCCATGTAGAAGGCTTGCTTTTTCTTGTCGTCGTTAGCCTTAGCTCCTTCCATGATGCCACGGATGAAGTCGTCGATATGGGCTGAGTCGATGCCAGCCTGTTGGAAGTAATACTCAATGCCCTGCATGTTTGCCAAACCAATCTCATAGCTGATGGTGTCGATGTCGGACTTGAGGTCTGCTTTTGTTGAGCCGCCTTTGCAGGCAGTCAGCATAGCTACGGCTGCAAGGGCAGCCACGAAAAATAGCTTTTTCATCTGTTGTGTTATTTTTGAATAAAATTTTAATGTTTTCCTTTCTCACTTTTTTTCAGAGCACTTCGAGCAGCTCCACGTCAAATATCAAGGCGGCATAAGGCGGAATGCTGTTGCCTGCACCCTGTGTGCCATAAGCCAGCTGGTAGGGGATGAAGAAACGGAACTTTGCACCTTCCTTCATGAGCTGCACGCCCTCGGTCCAGCCTTTTATGACGCCGTTCAGAGGGAACACTGCGGGTTCGCCGCGGCGGTAGCTGCTGTCGAAGACGGTGCCGTCGATGAGCGTGCCCTCGTAGTGGCAGCGCACCTGGTCGGTGGCTTTAGGCTGCTTGCCCGTGCCTTCCTTCAGCACCTGATACTGTAAGCCCGAAGCCGTTGTCGTCACGCCGTCCTTCTTGGCATTGTCGGCAAGGAAGCGCTCGCCAGCCTCGCGCTGAAACTTGCCGCGCTCTGCCTCCTGCTTCTGTATGAACATGTTCACTTCCTGCTGAGCCTCCAGAGCGCTCACTGCAGTCTTCTCGCCCTTGAGCACTGCGCTCACGGCAGAGGCAAAATCCTGCTCGCTGAGTTCGCTGATGCCCAGACCTTTCAGATTGTTGGCTATTACTACGCCAAGGGAATAACTGAGTTTATCCATTTCGATGTCTTAGTCTTATTGATTTGTTATAATTATGCTTTATGGCGTGCAAAAATACAAAATAATTACATACTTTTGCGTGAAAGAATCTTAATTACTCTGAAAATGGGAAATAAAAAGAAATTAGTGGTACTCACAGGAGCAGGAATCAGTGCCGAGAGCGGTTTCAGCACGTTTCGCGATAGTGGCGGACTATGGGAGCAGTATAGCGTGGAGAGGGTTGCCTCGCACGAAGGATGGCTCGAAGATCCCGAGTTCGTCAATGAGTTCTACAACAAGCTCCGCGGTCAGCTCGTGGCGGCAAGTCCCAACAAGGCGCACACCATTCTGGCGCAGCTCGAAAAAGACTGGGACGTGACGGTCATCACTCAAAACGTTGACGACCTGCATGAGCGCGCCGGCTCCAGCAAGGTGATTCATCTGCACGGAGAACTGATGAAGGTGTGCAGCAGCCGCGATGTAGAAGACCCTCGGTGCATTGTAGCCCTCGACGAGCACCACCTCACCGTTGCTCCTGGGCAGCTGGCTGCCGACGGCTCGCTCCTGCGTCCCTACATCGTGTTCTTTGGCGAGGCTGTGCCTAAGCTGCAAGAGGCTGCCGAGGCGGTGGAGCAGGCTGACGTCTTTGTAGTGATAGGCTCCTCTCTTGTTGTCTATCCCGCAGCAGGACTTGTCCACTACGCTCCGCCTCAGGCTCAGTGTTTCCTCATCGACCCCAAGGAGGTGTCTATTCCCAGTGGGCGTAGCTTTGAGGTGATTCAGGACATAGCCTCCAAAGGCATGGAGAAGCTAAGCCTGCGTCTGCAGAATCTGCTTTAGACGTGGCATACCATGCGTTTTGTTTGCCCTTTCCTTAAGAAAAAACTATCTTCGCGCCTCGAAAATAAGAATTTTTAGCTCATGAGTTTACAATGTGGTATAGTAGGACTTCCCAATGTAGGCAAGTCCACCCTTTTCAACTGTCTTTCTAACGCAAAGGCGCAGAGTGCCAATTTCCCCTTCTGCACCATCGAACCCAATGTCGGCGTAATAACCGTGCCCGACGAACGTCTCGCCCGACTTGCCGAACTTGTCCACCCCGGGCGCATAGTTCCCACGACGGTGGAGATAGTTGACATCGCCGGACTGGTGAAAGGCGCCTCCAAGGGCGAAGGTCTGGGCAACCAGTTCCTTGGCAACATCCGCGAGACCGATGCCATCATCCACGTGCTGCGCTGTTTCGACGACGACAACGTAGTTCACGTTGACGGCTCCGTAGATCCTGTGCGCGACAAGGAGATTATCGACGCCGAGTTGCAGCTGAAGGATCTGGAGACCGTAGAGGGACGCCTGCCGCGCGTAGAAAAGCTGGCGCAGGTGGGAGGCAATCAGGACGCAAAGGTAGAATACGAAGTGCTGAAAGCCTACAAAGCCGCCCTGGAACAAGGCAAGAGCGCCCGCACGGTGCAGTTCGACTCGAAAGAAGCTCAGCATGCAGCCCGCAACCTGTTCCTGCTCACTGCCAAGCCCGTTCTCTACGTCTGCAACGTTGACGAGGCAAGTGCCAAGACGGGAAATGCCTACGTGGAGAAAGTGCGCGAGGCGATAAAGGACGAAGACGCCGACCTGCTCATCGTAGCTGCGCAGACCGAGGCAGACATTGCCGAGCTCGAAACCTATGAGGACCGCCAGCTCTTCCTGCAGGAGATAGGATTGGAGGAAAGCGGAGTGAACCGTCTGGTCAAGGCAGCCTACAAGATGCTTCAGCTCGAAACATTTATCACTGCGGGCCCCATGGAGGTCAAGGCATGGACCTATCGCCGTGGCTGGAAGGCACCGCAGTGTGCCGGAGTCATCCATACCGACTTTGAGCGCGGATTTATCAGGGCAGAGGTCATCAAGTATGAGGACTATGTGCGTCTGGGCAGCGAGGCTGCCGTGCGCGAAGCCGGGCTGCTTCACATTGAGGGAAAGGACTACGTGGTGCAGGACGGCGACATAATGCATTTCCGCTTTAATGTGTGACGGTTTTTCTTGAAACTTTTCATTCCAACATCCCATGGATATTCTCTCAGTCATTTGGAATCCGCCGGTAGTGGCTTTCCACATCGGAAACTTCGGCGTGCGCTGGTATGCGCTTATGTGGGTCATCGGGCTTGCTTTGGCATACTACATCGTTATGCGGCTCTATCGCCACCAGCAGCTGCCGCAGGAAAAGTTCGACCCACTCTTTTTCTATTGTTTCTTTGGCATACTCATCGGTGCCCGCCTCGGACATTGCCTGCTCTATGAGCCTGGATATTTTCTGGCAAACCCTCTCGAGATGATCTTGCCCGCGCGTCAAGGTCCCGACGGCGCGTGGCATTACACGGGCTACTCCGGGCTGGCTAGCCACGGCGGAACGGCAGGTCTCATCATTGCCCTGTGGCTCTATGTGAGGAAGTACAAGCTCAACATTATGCGTGTCATGGACAACATAGCCATTGCCGTGCCCGTGACGGCTGCATTCATACGCCTGGGCAATCTGATGAACTCTGAGATAGTGGGCAAACCCACCGACTCGGTTCTCGGCTTTGTCTTTGTTCAGAACGGCGAGAACTTTGCCCGTTGGCCCGGACAGCTCTTCGAGGCGATGTTCTATTTTCTGCTTTTCCCCGTTGGGCTGTGGCTCTATAGGAAATATAGACACAAGGTGGGCACGGGTTTCTTCTTTGGCTGGGTCATCACCTGTATTTTCACCTTCCGTTTCTTCATAGAATTTCTCAAGGACGTGCAAGAGCCCTGGGAGCTCGACATGGTCAGCGCCATCGGGCTCAATCAGGGGCAGATGCTTTCCATACCCTTCGTCATCGTTGGGCTTTATAGCTGGCTCGGGGGTAAACTTGTACGCAAACTGGGAGAACAAAATATAAACTCTAAAACTAAAAACTTATGAAAGTAACTCTTCAGGGAAATCCCTTCAACACAGTCGGTGAGATGCCTGCCGTAGGCACCAAGGCTCCCGAGTTTGGCGCAGCGCGTGCCGACCTTAGCAATCTCCACCTTTCAGAACTTCTGGGCAAGCGCGTAGTGCTCAACATCTTTCCCAGCGTTGACACTGGCGTCTGCGCCGCATCAGTGCGCAAGTTCAACAAGTTGGCATCCGAGATGGACAACACCGTGGTGCTCTGCATCAGCAAGGACCTGCCCTTTGCTCAAAGCCGTTTCTGCGCTGCCGAGGGTTTGGAAAACGTAGTTACTGTGAGCACTTTCCGCTGCAACTGCTTCCGCGATGCCTATGGCTTGGAGATAGCCGAGGGTCCGATGAAGGGCTTGGAAGCACGCGCCGTCATCATCGTCGATGAAGAGGGCACCATCGTCTATGAGCAGCTCGTGAGCGAGATTACCAATGAGCCCGACTACGAGGCTGCCCTCGCCGCCCTGCGCTGAATGGCGTAGGAGTGCTGCGGGATATTTCCGTTGAAAGAAAGTCAGCAAGCACAAAAATCCCCTGCGACACAAGAGCGTTGTCGCAGGGGATTTTCTTGTTCAGAAAAGAGATTTCAGCAGAAACCATACCACGGGCACCAGCAGTGCCGGCAGGAGGTTGAGCGTTTTGCAGTCCTTCAGGTTCAGCAGCGAGAGTCCGCTGCCCACGATGAGCAGTCCGCCCACGATGAGCAACTCCGACATGAGAGCGTCGCTTATGGCAGTGCTCGAGATGCGGGCAATGAGCCAAAACATGCCCTGCCAGCAGAAGAGCACCGGGGCAGCCAGTATCATCCCTATGCCGTAGGTAGAGGCAAAGACCATCGACGAGACTAGGTCGAGAGTGGCATTTGTGAAGAGGAACGTATGGTCGTCCTTGAGTGCAGAAATCACCGGTCCGAGCATAGAGAGCGGTCCGATGCAGTAGAGCAGTATGGCAGTAGCCAGCCCGTCGGCCAGGCGCTTCCCGTTAGTCTCGACTTTCTTCATGCGGTCTATCAGCCGCTTGAAGCGCCCGTCGATGTCGAGAGCCGTTCCCACCACGCCGCCCAGGGCTATCGCTATGATGAAGAGCACCGGATAGTGCGACTGCGGCAGGTTTCGGATGGTGGCGTTGAGGCCTATCGCCAGCGATGCCAGCCCCAAGCCTGTATAGAGCACCTCTCTGTACTTCTCCTTCACACCGCGGTGTATCAGGCTCCCTATGATGCTGCCTGCAATGATGGTGGCAGTGTTTACTATGGTTCCTATCATTATCATTCTTCTGATGAAAAATCTCTGCAGAGGGTAGTAAAGGCATGCGCAGAACATATTTCAGCAGGTGTAGTATATGTTCTGCGCATGCAAGGCTGACGTCCGCCCTGCCCACTTGTTTCCGCGATGTTCGGATGGGCTGTGGCGAAAAGTCTCAGCTATGGTGTGTCGTCGTCACTTGGCTTGGTAGTTCTTTATGACGTTGCACATTATCTTTATCTCGGCGATGAGCAATACCGTAAATATAATAAGGAACAGGAAGAACGTGATTGCCACATTCGACGAAGGCAGCTCCGATATGCCCACACTCACGGGCATGAGGTCCTGTATGATCCAGGGTTGCCTGCCCACTTCAGCCACCGTCCATCCAGCCTGTCCGGCAATATACACGGCAGGTATGCTCCATAGTCCGGCATGCAGGAGCCAGCGGGGGAACTCTCCCTTCTTTTTCCATTGATACCACAGGAAGAGCAGCAGCACCAGCAGCAATGCGCTGCCTAGTCCCACCATTATCCTGAACGCCCAGTACACTACAGGCATAGGAGGCACGAGTTCATCGGTGTTTTTGATATGTCCGTAGCCGAAGTATTTCACGTCCTTGGCCATGTTCTGCGCGTGTATGGCAGCCTTTGCGCTGTCGGTCTGCAGCGCGTCGCGGTATAGGCGGAACTCCTGCAGGGCGCTCTTGCCTCGCAGCATCTTCTCTTCGCCTTCGCGCTTCAGGTCGTTTATGCCAGCCACATATCCGTCGAGGTCGTGAGTAGCCAGTATGGAGAGCACTCCCGGCACCTCCACTCCCGGCACTATGGAGAAGGGCGCGCGTGTGGAGCCGTCCATCAGTCCCTCGGCAGCAGCCAGTTTCATGGGTTGGTGCTTTGCAACCTCTACTCCGCTGCGGTCGCCCGTCAGCATGACGATGCCCGTAGCCACCAGTCCTACTATGGCACCTATCTTCAGCGACTGGCGAGCCATGCGCTCATTCCTGCCGCGCAGCAGGTACCAGCTGCAGACGCCCACCACGAAGATAGCTCCCGTCATCCAG
>JAFYFI010000116.1 GCA_017543785.1 Alloprevotella sp. | reverse complement strand
CAGACTTCGTTCTGACGCTCGCGGTCTATGTTTGGCGTCGGATAACTGACCTCACGGTATTTCTTTATATCTGCCGTCTGGCGTTCATCCATACCTTCACCGCAAGAGGCATAGACAGCAAAAACGCCCAAGCCACACATAACGGCAACAGCCAGAACCTTTGCTGCGTCATACATAACTTTTTTCTTCTTACGTCTCATATCTGTTCTCACATTTCCGACAAAGTTGGCTACAAATCTTGGAAAAACAATAGTAGTAAGCCTTTATTTATTTCTACAAAGGAACAGTCTTGAGGCAAGAGCCGTCGAAGCCTCCTTGCCCCAAGACTGTTATGCAATAAGTTAGTTTACCTATTTTAGTTAGTAAGTTTCAGCTTGAATTTCTTTACTTTGGCAATTCCTGCATCTACGTCACCGTCATCACTTCCAGTAAATGTCATCGTGATTGTAGAGCCAGGAGTATCCTCCAAAAACTCCTTGAATTCCTTACCATCGCTGTCATGGGTGCGCCACTCATTATAATTCGGCAGGAGTTCCTTTACATCACGTCCCTGAGCGTCCTGGCCGACACCTACAATCCAGAGCTGACCGTATGCACTTGCTAGAGCCGCGGTGTTTACCTTCTTGTTTAGTTTGAACGTTATGCTAACCTCGGGGAAACCGTTGGAATTCTTTGTAACCTCCATGTCACCAGGCACGACACTCACGCTGCCGCGCAATGCAGAAGGCAGAATGATATCTGAAGGCTGCAAGCCTCTGCCAGCCTCAGACATTTCTATGTCGTCCATAGAGACAGCGCCGCTTTCCGACGCAGCAAAAGGATAGTGGTCGCCCTTAGCATTGACAAACTCGCCTTTGAAGGCACCGTTCTCAAAGCGTCCGACAAAATGACCTGTAGGTGCACCATATTCGTCAGTCTCGTTAACGTCAAGACTACCATCTTCTTTACACTTACCTTGCAGCTTCAGTTTGTTGCTGGGACCACGACTGACATAGTAGTAATCTCCCTTTACATCAGAGCCTTCTATTACGAGACTCATTACGATTGGATAGTCTCCTACAGAACCCTTAAGATTGTATTCGCCATCCAAGCCTGCCCCCTCAACATCTGCAGTGAGATCCGGGCGGAACTTCTCAATTTTATCAAACCATTTCGGAGCATCATCGCTATTGTGGTACACGCCCTCAAAGACTATTTCTTCGGTAGTTCCGACCTTGCCCTGTAGAAGTTTCTTAAGTTTTACCTTTTCATCATCTTTTACACTGACCTCCTGAATCTTTACGCCATTATCGTCAGTAAGATTTATGGTAGCAACGGCCAGTAACTTAGTGAAGCTGACATCCTGCGCGTCAATCTTCTGAAGAGCAGGTGTTTCCTTCTTCAGTTTCAGCTTAACCTTGAGCAGAAAATGCTGCTCTTGGATTGAGCCATCAACTGTGACAAACTTCAGCTCACACGGTTCGTTGACGACCTCAACCAGTTTTGCAAGTCCACCGGATGAAAATTCCGTACCGTCGGGCTTAATTTCCTTACTCTTGTCTTTTGAGCAACTGCCAAGCGACAGCAGCATCAGTGCCGAAAAGGCAACAACTAAACTTTTTTTCATAACATTAGTTTGATTAGAAAAATTAAAATTGTTTGCAAATATATCTTCACTTCCATACTTGACAAGTATAAAATCTTGTCATTAGGGTGTCATTCCTTGTCATTTTCCCTTTTCTTCCTGAAAACAGCGTAGCACCACGTGCGCTCATCACCTGCATGCAGGAACTCAAGTCCAAGTTCTGCGGCACGAGCCTTTACTTGTGGCAGGTCATCGAGGTAGAAGCCGCTCGTCATGAGCAATCCTTCCGGGCGCAGACACCTCACATAGGCAGGCATGTCACCGGTAATGATGTTCAGGTGTATGTTGGCAAGTATTATGTCAAAAACAGGTTTTTCAGGGAGCATTGAGGCATCGCCCAGATGAACATTGACATTAGTCAAACCATTGAGGTGTACGTTTTCCTCGCTGTTTCTCACGCACCACTCATCCACATCAATCGCCGTACAGTGTCTGGCACCGCGCATGGCAGAGAGAATGGCGAGTATGCTTGTGCCGCAGCCCATGTCAAGCACTTCTTTACCTGAGAAGTCGGTTTGCAGAATCTCACGCAACATCTGTCTCGTGGTCTCGTGATGACCTGTACCGAAACTCATTCGGGGATTTATCTTTATGTTATATTCCGCCTGCGGCACATCATTATGGAAGGTGGCGCTGACCACGCAGCGGCCGTCAACATCCAAAGGCTGAAAATAATTCTTCTCCCACTCCGCGTTCCAGTCTTTGTCCTCTGCCTCTGAAGCCTCATAGTCTATCCTGACATTCGGCACGGGAAAGTCTGCAAGTGCCTCCCGCAAAGTTTCCTCACTATAGTCGGCAGCCTTGATATATGCCGTCAGGCCGGCAGACGGGACCTGCACCTTGTTGTCCATACTTTCGTGATGACTCGGAAGGACAGTGTCACCGGTAGCATCAAGGATATCCGTTTCCAAAACGACATCATCGCCGGCTTTGACAAATGAGTCGAAACCCACATCTGCAAGGACTGCTTCCAGAATATCCAGAAAATCTGAGGATGAAGGCTCTATGGTAAAATGGAACTCAAGATATTTCATGGTATTATGCTTTATTTCCTTTTGGCGAACAGATATGCTTACAAGATAACTTAAAACCGCTATTTGAAACTATTTCGATTACTGCTCTCTTTCCTTTACAACTGTTTTCTTATGCGCCACTCAGCAGGATAAAGGTTGTTTGCGCGGGTGCCGAGGTTATTGACGAATCCCAGAGGATGCCCGTCATAGCACACGACTATATAACCGCGCTCCATGTCCTGCGGAAGGACTATTGCCTCATGGCGCAGAAATGCTATGGCTTCTTCGCGGCTTAGTTCGCAGCGGGTAAACGCTGTGGCAGAAAGTTCTGAGGAAAGGGCGAGTTCGGGGCGCGGCTGCCACTTATTACCTTTTTTCACGGCAACTCCCACACCTATGCCCATAATCCTTTTCCATAAAAGAAAACCCTGCAGGCGCATCACGTCAGGATAAAGGCTGCTCCTTACGGCACTGACCTGCTCTGCTGCAAAAGAGAATAGGTTGAAGTCATCAGGTTTTCGCAGCCATTTAGACAACTCCTCTGAAGCGACAGGCAAGACTTCCTCGCGCCTTTTTCCCTTTCCTTTTCTTTCTTTTTCCTTCGACACGGCACTACATACACTGCCGTCTGTGGCATTCTTTTGCAGTAAAGCGATGAAAAAGCCTTCTCCCTTCACGCGATGCGGATAGAAATGCAGGCCTCCGATGCCGTCATTTCCATACCCTACTGCCCCAGCCACAGGAGGCAGGGGGAGAGGTTTGGCT
>JAFYFI010000115.1 GCA_017543785.1 Alloprevotella sp. | reverse complement strand
GTTTATACGAGCGGAAACAGTATTTTCTCGAAAATATCCCCTCTGCAATAATCAACCTAAGGGATCTTTTCAATTCTGCCGACTTCAGCTGCTATCCAGAGCTAGGAAATATTGTTCAACAACTATCTGCCTCACCACTTGTAGAAATAAAGTCTGAATCGGGCAAGGCAGACCACGTTTCCCCAACCCAGCCTTCATTAATAGTAAGGGTTTTCAGCTTTAGTTACAAGGAGGGCATCCCTTCCGACGAAAGTGGTAATGGCGGAGGGTATGTGTTCGATTGTAGAAGTTCCAACAACCCTGGACGCTACGAGCAGTACAAGCAGCTCACAGGGCTAGACCAGCCCGTCATCGACTTTCTGGAAGAAGACGGGGAAATCACCACATTTCTCTCCCACATCTACCCCATTGCCGATTTTCATGTGGCACGTTACATTCAACGCGGCTTCACAAGCTTGATGTTCTCTTTCGGATGCACTGGAGGAAGGCATCGCAGCGTATATTCCGCTCAGCATCTTGCAGAACATATACATCAGAAGTTTGGAGTTGAAGTAAGGATAAATCACACGGCAAGAGGCATAACGCAGACACTGCCAGCAACAAAAACTCAGAAGAATAATCCACAATGAGCCTTCCACGTTCCATAGAACTACTTGCCCCGGCACGCACAGCCGACATAGGCTGCGAAGCCATACTCCACGGTGCTGATGCCGTTTACATCGGGGCACCTGCATACGGAGCACGTGCAGCGGCAGGCAACAGCGTTGAAGACATTGCCCGGCTAGTCAGCTTTGCCCACTTATACAATGCCAAGGTTTACGTTACCCTCAACACTATTCTTTACGACGACGAACTTCCAGACGTAAAACGCCTAGTTGGAAGATTGTATGAAGCAGGCGTCGATGCCCTTATCGTGCAAGATATGGCATTCCTCAAGATGGACCTACCCCCCATAGAATTGCATGCCTCCACGCAGATGGACATCACCACGCCTGAGCGGGCAGCATTTTTGGAAAAGGCAGGTCTGAGTCAACTTGTATTGGCTCGCGAGCTGGGATTGGACCAGATAAAGGAAATACGCAAACATACAAGCGTTCCACTGGAGGCTTTCATTCATGGTGCACTCTGCGTCAGCTACTCTGGGCGATGCTATGCCTCGCAGATATGCATGCTGCGCAGTGCCAACCGCGGTGAATGTGCACAATTTTGCCGACTTGCATTCGACCTCATTGATGCCAACGGAAAGGCTCTTGAAAAAAGCAAGCACCTGCTCTCCCTAAAGGACATGAATCGTAGCAAAAGTCTTGAGCAGATGTTAGATGCGGGTATAAGTTCTTTCAAGATAGAGGGCAGACTTAAAGATGTGGCATACGTAAAGAATGTCACAGCATACTACAGCCAACGCCTTGACGAAATAGTTGCCAAGAGACCAAATGACTTTAAGCGGTCTTCAGATGGGCACTCCGAAGCCAGCTTCTCACCCAACCCCGAAAAAAGCTTCAACCGCGGCTTCACCGAGTATTTCTTGCATGGGAGAAGTCCCGTCCATCAATTTCTCACCCCCAAGTCGTTAGGTGAGAAACTAGGCAGAGTGACCCACATCAGCAAAAACAGTTTTACGTCCGACAGTCCTGTGCAGCTCACCGCTGGCGATGGCTTATGCTTTTTCGACTCCGATGGAAAGCTAAATGGCATACGTGTAAACAAAGTCGAAGGCAATAAAATATATCCTCTGAAAATGTCGGGAATATTCGTAGGAGCAGAAATCTGGCGAAATCACGACCATGCCCTCACCACCCTCCTGCAGGCACCCACCGCACAAAGATACATAGAAGCCAACATCACACTCAGCCAAACAAGCAACGGCTACCAGCTGAGACTCTGCGACGAAACAGGCGTCAGCACAACAGCTTCTTTCAAGGCGGAAATTCAAACAGCCAACAAGCCTCAGAAAGATAACATCTCGCGTATACTGACAAAGACAGGCGGCACACCACTGAAAATAACGCACATAGATATCCAGACACAGGCAGAGCCTTTTATCCCCTCCTCCACGCTAACACAATGGCGCCGCCACATAGTGGAGCAACACCTCGCTGCTCGCAGTTCCAAGCTCAACAGTATCCCCACTCTCAGCAGTGGCAGAGGTCAGCTCAGTTCAGACGCAGAAGCTAGATCTCTAGCACCCCAGGCATTCCCCAACGCAGACCATCGGCTAAATGTAAGCAATCGTCTAGCGGAAAGTTTTTTCTCCGACCTTGGATTGCAAGTATCCGAGCCTGCAGTTGAACTTCAGCACAAAACCCAGACTGACACCCGTAAGCCCTTTGCCATCATGACTTGCAAACATTGCATCCTCTATGCTCTGGGACACTGCAAAAAGGACAAGAGTCTGCGTCTAGCAGAACCCCTCAGCCTGCGCCTCCCCAACGGAAAGACCTTTCCGCTTGCTTTCGACTGCAAAAAATGCGAAATGCAGATATTTAGTTCTTAACTTCCTACAAACCCCAAAACCTAAAATGAACCTACTCTTAGCACTCTTCTCCATAGTATATCTCCAAGCAAGTTGGGAGCCATCGAGCATACCAATAGAAGGAATGAGCATCGTAGTAACTTCCGACAGCCTGCAGCTGCATACCCGATACGACTACTCAACAGAAGCCATTCCCCTGTTTCTCAGCTATCCGCGAGGCGAGCGCTTGTATGTAGTACAGGTAGAGCGCGATGCCAGCGACACCACGCAGACATGGGTGCAGCTTGCTCACGACTCCAACCAGGTTGGCTGGATGAAATGGAGAGATTTCCTTTCCAACACTGCCCCCAACAATCCCATTTCACGATTGCTCCATGCCCTGCTCAGCACTACGGGAAAAATCCTCACAGCCATCATAGCCCTGGCAGCACTATGCTTGTGTTTCACGATGCGCAGACGAGACTGGGCAATATACTTTACCCTCGCATCTGCAGCACTGTTCCTGATGATCATATTCTTTATTCTATGTTTTTGGAGCAACGACACACAACTATATACATACTATCTGTCACCCAGTTTGTCGCCCATTGCTGACAACCTGTCAACCCCATTGCGAATACTCATCCTTCTGTTTTGGACAAACATAGTGTTGTGGCTCGCTGCTCTGTTCTCCTTACGCCGCAGGACAGCCGTGTAGGTGTCCCAGCTACATAGCAAGAGTTGACTGATTGCTAGCCTTTTTCACCTGTCAGAAAGTGGAAAACCCAATCAGGACTTTTGCAATACGAGTCACTTAGCTTAAACCCTGAGTTTACATTCCACAAAAATGCCCCTTCTTTGAGGGGCATTTTTTATTTATTCGTCGTTGCTTATCTAATATTCTTTCTAGAACCTGGCTGCTACTTGGAAGTCGATGGTGTTGTAGAATCGGTCCTTTTTTGCCATAATCTTGGCTATGCGCGCCTCAGTAAAGGTGTAGTTGAGCTGTAGAAGGAAATGTTTTCCAAGCCAATAGCTTGCAGTTGCTCCAAAATCTTGCTGCAGTGTGTTCCATGTCTTTGCTGAGCGGTAGCAGTCCCAACGACCATAGAGTTTCAACCCCTTACACACAGGCACTCCGACTAGTGCATACCAGGCATCACTGCGACTTGCCACTGAGACGTCCTTTACGCTGCCACCCACAGAACTGTAGTACTCTGCGCGAGCTACCCAGTCGCTTTCGTAGTCGATGCCGACGCCCCAACGTACACGCTTCACACTGCGCTGCTGCTTGCCGTCGTTGACAAAGCTCTCATTTGTGTATTTGCCGTTCCAGCCAAAGGCTCCTATGCGTAAGTCTTTGACGGGCGACACCCAAACGGTACCAATGATGTCCTTATGGTGATTGCGGTCGGCATGGTTGATACCTTGACCGTTGTATATACCCACTTGATAGTGCAACCATTTGTGACCGTCCTTTGCAGGAAGGAAATCACCCTGAAATTGCAGTCCCAGGTCACGTCCTCCTACGGAATGTTCGCCACAGCGGTCGTTGAATAGGAAATTGCGCGTGGCGAGTGAATAGTTTCCTACACCTATCGCCAAGGGAGCCATGGGATTTTCAAAACCAAAAGCTCGCTTGAACTGACCTATCTTGACGCGAAACTCATCCCAGTGCTGCCACTCAATGAAAGCATCTACTATGCGCGGGCCTTTATCTACACCAGGCTGTCCGTTTACTTCCATCTGAAGACGGTAGTAGAAGTCTTGGAAGCAATAGCCGTTGAGGTAGAGACGCACTAGGCGCAGGTTGAAGTTGGAATGTTTCTCATTGTAGGTTTCGTCATTTGCGGTATATTGCCCAATGATATAGCCTCCGAACTTGATGGAAGCATCTGCCTTCTCCTTGAGTCTTTTCCAGAAAGAGGGTTTCTTCTCAGGCAATTTACTTTCATCGCCATTGGCTACAAGGGTGTCGGCTTGGAGAACATCTGTTCCCACTTCTTCTTCGGCATAAAGACCAGCAGAAAACATTACTGCCAGAACACATAAAACTAATTTTCTCATAAATGTGTATTGTATGTTTTTACGTTTAATGTAGGCAAAGGAAACACTTTTTTTCAATAAGGAGAAACCCTTATATAAGAAAAAACCTGCAAAAAAGCCCGACTCTCAATATATATTACTATATTTGCCGAGCAGCACTCTAACAAAGCACCTCCAGCCAACGATGCATTAAAAACGAAGCTAACCTAAAAACCTTCAACCTATAAAAACTAAAAACTTAAAAACTATGAACAATACTCCTACTCCCCACATTGGGGCAAAGTATGGCGAAATTGCCGAGACCGTCATTATGGCAGGCGACCCCCTGCGCGCTAAATTCATGGCAGAAAAATTCCTCGACGACATTGTGCAGTTCAACAATGTGCGTGGTATGTTAGGCTTCACTGGTACCCACAAAGGCAAGCGCGTCAGCGTCATGGGACATGGCATGGGAATACCTTCCATAGCCATATACACCTACGAACTTTACAATTTCTATGGAGTCAAGACTATCATCCGTGTAGGCTCTGCTGGCAGTATCAACTCTGACCTACACCTTGGCGACCTTGCCATAGCCATGGGAGCCTGCACTAACTCCAACTACGCCTCGCAATATGAACTCGCCGGCACCTATGCTCCTATAGCCGACTTCCAGCTTCTGCGCCAGGCTGTTGAAACTTGCGAAAAACTGGGTTACAAATACAAAGTGGGCAACGTCCTTTCCTCCGACACTTTCTACACCGAGAATGCTCACAACGAAAATTGGATAAACATGGGAGTCCTGGCTGTAGAAATGGAAGTAGCTGCTCTCTACATGAATGCAGCTCGCTCAGGAAACAGGGCTCTAGGGATATGCACTATCTCCGACCACATCCTGACAGGAGAATCCAGTTCGGCAGAAGAGCGACAGACTACTTTCACCAAAATGATGGATGTAGCCTTCTCACTCATATAAAACTTATCTGCAGATACTTACAATAAGAAAGTCCTCCGCCTTCATTAGTGTGAGTGCGGAGGACTTTCTTTATATCATATTCCTGGGAAGGTTTTGAACTGTTTTTATCTGCCTTGAGGAATAAACTCTGGTGTCTGCGATATTCCTGGTGTTGACTTATCATCGCTGTCTCCACCATCATTGGGGTCTGGTACGTCGGGGTTAGGTTCGGGAGCGTTGCCGCCCAGTTCAAATGCCTTGACATTTTTTATTCCTAATACTCCAAAATACTCTTCGAGGACGCCTTCGATAGTAACTATTCGATGTAGTATCTCGGGATGTTCTTGCATGTTTAGCGCCTGACGTTCCTTGCTACCTTTTTCTAATCGTATGGGCATTGTCTTGGACACATCGGTCTCAGCTGCGTTGTCGGCAATAAGTATATTGGTATTTTCCATGTCGTCGGGCTGTGAGAAGACAGCTCCACTAAGGCTGTTGCCCTTGACATAGCCTACGATATATGCTGTTATGACTACATGACTTCCTTCGGGGAGGGCTGAAGCCTCAGCTATGGTCATATGGGGCATATCGGTTATTCCTGAGGATTGTTCGTTGTTTGCATCCTCGCTCGCCGGGAGTTCTATCTTACCGCATGAACAAAACAGAAATAAAGCTAAGATACTAGTACAAATGTATATTAACAGTCTCATGATTATGTGGTTTTAGATTCTTATGAACAAATGTCTAGGTTTTAGTTCAATAGTTTTTTAGGTTGGCTGGGCGCCACAAACCTAAGAAACTACTATCATATTTTTCGCAAGGCGCCTAGCAAGGCACTGTTTTCGTGCGGGGCTCCTATAGTGATGCGCAGACAGTCGGTGAGTCCTTTGATATGGCTGCAGTCTTCAACAAGGATGCCTTCGCTGAGGAGTGTCTGGTGTATGTGCGTGGCATTTTCTACTTGAAGAAGAAGAAAATTTGTTTCTGTTGGGAAATCGCGCACAAAGAATGGTAGTTGGCGCAATGCGCGCTGCACTTTACCTCGTTCGTCGAGGGTTTGTTTCACCCAGTTTTCCACGTCATAACGACGACGCAGTATGGCAAGTGCTTCGCGGAGTGCCGGAGTACTTATGGGACATAGTGCGGCTACTTGCTGCATGAGCGATATGAGCTGAGGACGTGCGTAGGCTACGCTGATGCTCAGTGCTGCGCTAGCCCATGCCTTGGAGAGGGTGTGCACCACGACGAGATTGTGGTGGTTCTGCAGTTCTGGTATGATGGTGGGCTGGCTGCTAAAGTCTATGTAGGCTTCGTCTATGACTACTAATCCGCGAAATGTGGTGAGCAGACTCAGGATGGCTTCTCGGCTAAGAACATTGCCTGTAGGGCTATTGGGACTGCAAAGGAAGAGTATTTTTGTATTAGCATTGCAGAGCGAGAGCATAGCATCGGCATCGATGGCAAAGTCGGAGTCTAGAGGACAAGTTCTGCATTCCACATCATTGAGTGATGCAAGGTGTGGGTATATGGAGCGTGTAGGATGAATGGTTACGATATTATCGCGCCCTGGTGTGCAGAAGATGCGCAGTAGCAGGTCGAAAATTTGGCTGTCGCCGCCAGCAGGGAAGATACAGTCGGGAATGATGCCGCGAAGTATGCCCAACTCGTGCCGAAGCTCGGGATAGAAGGGGTCGGGATAGCGATTATTGGGGCTATTGAATGGACTCTCGCCTGCATCGAGTATGTATCGGGCTTGGCTGCGTGATGCAAAGTGCTGCATAGGGGTGTTGCTGAGCATAGAGAGTATGCTTGGGCGAACCATCTGCTGTATGAACTGTTGCATAGTTTTATGGGATTTTAGATAAAAAAGTGGTATCTTTGCGGCATGAAAACTTTGAAAAGTTATTGTATTGCTACTTTGGGGTTGTTTCTCATTTCCATGGGTGTTGCTATCTCGCTTAAGTCTAACCTGGGAACTTCCCCCATTTCTTGTCCTCCATGTATGATGAACTTGAAATGGTCAGGCATTTCAGTCGGGGTGTTTACATGGATTGTTAACTTCAGCCTTATTTTCTTACAGATTGCTCTCCTGCGCAGCAAATTCCGCCTATGGGACTTGATGCAAATACCTGCCGTATTGCTTTTCGGATTTTTATGCGACGTGTCGATATTGTTGTGCCGTTCTCTCCCTGTCGAAGGCTACGGTATGCAAGTTGTGTGGTGCCTGGTGGCAGTCTTACTTTCTGCCGTGGGCCTGAGGATTGAGATTAACGGCAATGCCTGGATGCTGAGCGGCGACAAGACGTGTGCTGTGATGTCGGAGGTTTTCGGATGGTCACTCAGCACGGTGAAGATTGCTTTTGATGTTGCATTTGTCATTGCCTCGGCAGCGTTTGCCATCCTTGTCTTCAACAACTTTTTTGGCAACGGAGAGATCAATGTCATCCGCGAGGGTACCATAATTCTTGCTCTGCTGACAGGGCTCTGCATGAAAATGACTGACCCTGTCGTGGAGAAAATTTTCAAACCTCAGAAATAGAACTTATGGCTTTTTAGGTTAATAGGTTTTGGGGGCGAAGCAAACATACGTCCCCGCATACCTAATAACCTTAAAAACTATCATGTATTATCCTACTCGCTTATCAGCCCGAGAGTGTCGCGTGCTATGAGCAGTTCTTCGTCTGTTGGAATAACTGCTACTACGACCTTACTGTCAGGGGCTGAGATGACGGCTTCGTCGCCAAAGCATGCTTTATTCGCTTCTTTGTCGAGTTTTATTCCCAAGAATTCAAGTCCTTCAAGAGATCCTTCGCGCATGTCGTACTGATGTTCGCCCACACCTGCTGTGAAGATGATAGCATCCACGCCTCCCATAGCAGCAGCATAGGCTCCGATGTATTTCTTTATGCGGTAGTTGTACATGTCGAGGGCAAGTTGCGCACGTTCATTTCCAGCCTTTGCTGCTTCGGTAACTTCGCGCATATCCGACGATACGCCGCTCACGCCAAGCACTCCGCTCTTCTTGTTGAGAAGGTTGATAGCTTCCTCTGGCGTCTGCCCCTCTTTCTGCATGATGTAGAGTATGGCAGAGGAGTCTATGTCGCCTGTTCGGCTACCCATCATGACGCCTTCCAGAGGTGTGAGTCCCATAGAGGTGTCTATGCACTTTCCATGATAGACTGCCGAAACGCTTGCACCATTGCCTATGTGGCAAGTGATGATGCGCTTTTCGCTGGGATTGAAGCCCAGGAATTCACCTGCACGCGCTGTGACGAAGCGGTGGCTGGTGCCGTGGGCTCCATAGCGACGGAAGTGATATTGTGTGTAGTATTTGTATGGAAGTGCATACATGTAGGCCTTTTCGGGCATTGTCTGATGGAAGGCTGTGTCGAATACAAATACTTGCGGAAGTTGTGGAAGCATTTCGCGAACTGCCATGTAGCCTTTGAGGTGGGCGTCGCTGTGAAGTGGGGCAAGCTCCATGAATGGCTTCCAACCTGCAAGCATTTCGTCGGTCACAATCTGACTTTCTGTGTAAGTTCCGCCAGCCACAATACGATGACCTGCCGCTGAAATCTCATCAAGGCTCTTGACGGCTCCTATCTCTGGGTCGAGAAGTGTGTCGAACATAAGACGAATGCCTTCGGTGTGGGTAGGACATTCGCGGTTGATGATTTTTTTTGTGCCGTCGGTGAGTGTTGCTTTCAAGAACGAACCTGGCAGTCCTATTTTCTCAATACCGCCAGCTGCCAGTACGGTCTCTGTCTGCATTTCGTAGAGTTTGTACTTAATGCTAGACGAGCCACAGTTGATTACAAGAATTTTCATATTATTTAAATTAGTTTTTTTGATTTTGCAGTTAAAAGGGATGTTAAATGGCATCAGCATTCCATATCTTCCATGCTGCCTGTGCTTGAAGATGGAGCATTTCAAGTCCGTTTTTCACTACTGTTCCCTGTTGTTTTCCGAGTATCATGAAGCGTGTCTCAGAGGGATTATATACCAGGTCATAGAGTATGTTTTCTGCCGTGAGATGCTCGTATGGAATTGGTGGAGCACCTTCTATGTCGGGGAATGTTCCCAAAGGGGTACAGTTGACTATGAGTGGATGATTTTTTATGATTTCGCGGTCCAAATCTTCGTATGACAAGATGTCTTTCCGGCATGTCCTACTGACGAGCTGCGGCTCTATGTCCATGCTGCGGAGGGCATAGGTCACTGCCTTAGATGCTCCACCGGTACCCAGCACCAGAGCCTTATGCACACGCTCCGTAAGAAGTGGGCGCAGAGAATCGCGAAAACCTATAAAATCAGTGTTATAGCCCAGAAGGCGTATCCCGTTGTTTTTTCTTTCTACTTTCACCACATTCACGGCTCCTATCTGCTGTGCGGCTATGCTTAGCTCATCAAGATGCGGCAACACGGATTCTTTGTGGGGTATTGTTACGTTGAAGCCTTGCAGCTGCGGTGTATCCGACACAAAGGTTCGTACATCATCAACACTCTGCATGGGATAGTTGTTATATTCGGCTGCTATTTCTTCTTCCTGAAATTTACGAGTGAAGTATGCAGCAGAAAAGCTGTGCCCCAGGGGGAAGCCTATGAGTCCGTAGGTAGTCATCATTTGCATGCCGTGTAGAGTGTACTTAGTCCAAATGTAAATCTCTTGAAATTCACCTCAGCAAAACCTATCTCCCTGAGTATTTCTTGCATCTGCTCACCTTGGGGAAAAGCTTCCATAGTAGCCGGTAAATATCTGTATGCACTGGAGTCGCGCGAAACTATTTTGCCAACGAGTGGCATGAGAATATGGGAATAAAGCCAGAAGAGCTGTTTCATGGGGAAGCGTCGCGGAGAAGTTAGCTCGATGATGACCAATCGTCCTCCTGGACGAAGCACCCTGAGAATCTCGCGCAACCCTTTCTCCAGGTCGGCAAAATTTCGTATTCCGTAGGCTATGGTAACAGCATCAAATGTATCCTGCGAAAACGACATGGCGAGACAGTCCTCACGTTTGTATCTGACGACGTTTTCAAGACCAGCTTTTTTAGTCTTCTCCCGTGCCACGTCCATCATCTTCTCCGAGAGGTCGATGCCAAGAAGCATTTCGGGCTGAAGCTTTCGAGCAGACAGTAATGCAAAGTCACCCGTCCCCGTGGCAACATCGAGAATTTTCTTAGGAGCATAGGGTCTCAGAGATTCAATAGCCGCATTGCGCCATTTTCTGTCTATACCCAGGGAAAGGCTGTGATTGAGTAGGTCGTAAGTGGGAGCTATGTTGTCGAACATCTGTTCCACTTGGGCACTCTTCTCGCTATTGCCTGAATAAGGTTTGATATTTTCCTGAGGATATTTCATATAGCGCGTTAGCGATTTTCAGAAGATTTTGATTTTTCGTAAGCCTCAACAATCTGTGTGACGAGCCGGTGGCGAACGATGTCATCTTTTGTCATTTCTATAAAAGCAATGCCAGGTATGCCCTTCAATATATGCATGGCATCGATGAGTCCGCTATGCTGCGTGGCAGGGAGGTCTATCTGTGTCATGTCGCCCGTCACTATCATCTTGGTGTTCATTCCCATACGCGTCAGAAACATCTTTATCTGCGCCCTTGTGGTGTTCTGGGCTTCGTCGAGTATCACAACGGCATCGTTGAGTGTCCTGCCTCGCATGAAAGCCAGTGGAGCTATCTGTATGACGTTTGTACTGAGATACTCCTGCAACTTTGCCCCTGGTATCATTTCCTGCAATGCATCATAAAGTGGCTGCAAGTATGGATCTACCTTTTCCTTCATGTCGCCAGGCAGGAAACCCAGCTTTTCTCCTGCCTCCACGGCAGGTCGGCTGAGGATGATTCTCCTTATCTCCTTTTGTTTAAGAGCCCTCACTGCCATAGCTATTGCCATGTAGGTCTTTCCGCTTCCAGCAGGTCCAACGGCAAAAATCATGTCCTTGGAAGAAAAAGCCTCTACTAGCCTGCGCTGATTCTCCGACCGAGGACATATAGGTTTGCCGCTGAGCGAATAGACTATGGCTTCCGAGCTATCCTCTCCGCCAGTCTTGCCGCTGCGCACGATGTTGACTACATCTTCTTCAGTGAGGCGGTTATAGCGGGCGCCATGCGACTGAAGGCTCTCAAAGACCTCGGCAAATTTCTTTATATCGCCGTCCTCACCCATGGTCTTCACCACATTGTCCCTAGCCACAAGTCTCAACTTGGGGAATAGAGCTCGGAGGAGTCGGATATTGCCATTGTTTATTCCGTAGAATAAAACAGGCTCTATATCTTCTATAACAAAATGTTTTTCAGTCAAGGATTCTTAATTTTTCGTTTTGTACGCAAAAATACTTATTTCCGTTTGAAACACTGCTGATTGATGAACACAAAAATCTCTGCCCTATGTGTGCATAATTATAGTGGTTATGGTATCATCAATCAGTGATTATATGTTTCACTTTCATAGTCTGAATTGTCGCTCCGCGTCGAGTATTCTTCTTCATTGTCGTTTCTCAGCCAGAGATTATCCGTATTATAGAGGCTGTCGTTGAAAATATCGCCATAATCTATCAGTGTGTCCCTCTGCATTGAGTCGGGGAGATAGGAGGAGGGGGGTATGTCGGAAATAGGAGGAGGGAAATGCGCCAGATATCTCTTTCTAAGGCTTGCATCGCCCAGCACTTTCTGCATAAACATACCAAAGATGGGCATCGCTGCGCGAGAGCCTTGCCCCAAGGCTCCTGTGCGGAAATGTATTGCCTGGTACTCGCCTCCTACCCACACTCCTCCTACGAGGTTGGGGGTCACTCCTACATACCAGGCGTCGGAGTAGGCATTGGTGGTTCCGGTCTTTCCGCCCAGGTCTAAGGCGTTTGCCGCCAAGTCGCCTCCTATGTACTCTCTCATGCGTCCAGAGGTGCCGCCTGCATCGCTCACTCCGGCTTTGAGTAGCTGCTGCATGTAGAAGGCTGCTGTTTCGGAGAGTGCCACATGATGGGACGGATGTGCCTCATAGATGACTACGTTTGAAGAGTTTGTTATCTTTTCTACCAACACAGGCTCTACGTAGCTTCCTCCTGCTGCCACCGTGGCATAAGCTGCCACCAGTTCGCGGAGCGAGACCTCTGCTGCTCCGAGGGCTATAGTTGGTGTGCTGGGTAGTGGGCTGTTGACTCCCATGTCGCGCGCTCGGGCTATGATTTGGTCAACGCCAACCTGCAATGCCAGCCTCACGGCTACGGAGTTGACGCTGCGCGAGAATGCCTCACGCAGTGTGAGCATCTTCCCGCTGAAGGTTCCGCTGGCATTGGAGGGTTTCCACACTGCCGGAAACGCTCCGGAGCCCCCGCCTACCTGTACTTCGATTTCGTCGTCGAGAATTTCGTCGGACGGCAGTCTGCCTCGCTCCATTGCCGTGGCATAGACAAAGAGTTTGAAGGTTGAGCCTGGCTGGTGGCGCGCTGTTACGTTGTCGTGCTGCCATGTGGGGTAGTTTACGTCGCCTATCCAAGCTCTCACGAAGCCTGTGCCTGGTTCCATAGCCATGAAACCTGCGTGGAGGAAATGTAGCATGTGGCGCAGGGAATCGAGACTGCTCATGGTGCGTTCCTGAACTCCGCCGTAGCTGAAAAGTTTCACACTGTGCGGCTCAGACATTGCCTTCATTATTTTCTTTTCATCGTCACCATACAATGATGCCAGGTTACGATATGCCTCTGTCCTGCGCGCGGCTCTCTGCAGGAAGCCCTTGACTGGACGTCCATCTTCATCGCGCCAAGGCTCAGCTCCTGCCCAATGGTTGTAGAACTGCTGCTGAAGCCACCTCATCTGCTGCAACACTGAAGCCTCGGCATAACGTTGCATACGCATATTCAGGGTGGTATATATCTTCAGTCCGTCGGTCTCGATGTCCAATTCTGGGCATTTCTCCCTGAGCTGTATGCGCAGGGCTTCGAGGAAATAGCTTTGTGAGCCCCCTGCGCTAACAGAAGGCACGTAATTCAGTCCCAGGGGTTTCTGCATCAGGCTATAAGCCTCAGAGGAGGAGATGTATCCCTGGTCGGACATTTTTTCGAGCACAAGGTTGCGCCGTTCAAGGCTTTTGTCGGGATGTAATCGTGGGTTGTAGGTACTGGTGGCTTTCAGTAGTCCTACGAGGAGGGCTGCCTGGTCGGCGGTGAGGGCGGAGGGAGTGGTATTGAAATACAGTCTGGCTGCACTTTTTATGCCGAAGGCGTTTGAGCCGAAGTCAACCGTATTGGCATACATCTTCAGGATGTCTTCTTTGGAAAAAGCCATCTCCAGCTGTATGGCAATGACGATTTCTTTTGTCTTCTTCACGAGCATATCCATCCCTGGCACCTTGCCTATGGGACCTGAAGAATAGCGTGAACGCATGCGGAATATGTTTTTCACCAGCTGCTGCGTTATCGTTGACGCTCCACGTGGGTGCCCACTCAGGATATCTTTAAAGGCTGAAAACATGCCATAGACATCAACTCCCCAATGTTTGTAGAACCTGGCATCTTCTGTGGCAATAAGGGCATTGATGAAATGTGGGCTTATAGAGTCGTAGGGCACATTGCTACGGTTTTCCTGAAAGAATTTGCCTATGATTTCCCCGTCGCTGCTATACACTTCCGATGCCTGCGGCTGGCGCGGAAACATTATCTCGTCGGTAGAGGGGGAGTCGCCAAAGAGTCCGAAGAGGTTTACGGTCACGGAGAATACAAAAAGAGCCATTGCCACAAACACTGTAGCAACGGCAAGTAGCGTCTTACCCCACCAAGGCTTTCCCTGGTACAAACGCTTGTAGGCGCGCCATGGATAAGTGATAATGTATATGAATTGTGACATCGGATTTTTTCAGACTACGCTGCAGCCTTATGGAAACATGGGAAAATCGTCAGGATGATACCACGAAATGCTGCTATCCTTGCTCCACCATGTCATCTGTTTTTTTGCATAGACACGTGTGTTGCGCTTAATCTTCTCAACTGCCTCATCGAGACTCCACTCTCCGTCGAAATATCTGAACAACTCTTTGTAGCCCACTGTGTTCAAGGAATTCATTTCGCGATAGGGGCTCACTCTCATGGCCTCTTCTATCAGCCCTTCGGAAATCATCTTATCCGTGCGAAGGGATATTCGCTCAAACAGTTCGCTCCGTTCTCTTCGCAAGCCTATCTTCACTATCCGGAAGGGGCGCTCTTTGCGCTCATTTGTATGAAAGGAAGAGAAGGGCTTTCCTGTCATATAGCAAATCTCCAGAGCATGAAGAATGCGCTTCGTGTTCTTCTTATCTACAGCTTCGTAGTATGCTGGGTCGAGTAGCCTGAGTTCTGCTGCCATAGTCTCCAAGCCTTCGTCCTCATAGCGCTGACGTACGAATGCCCGTGTCTCGGCATCGACCGTGGGGATGGCATCTATACCGTTGCAGACTGCATCTACATACAGCATAGAACCTCCACACATCACCAAGTTGTCGTGCTTTTCAAATTCCATACGTGCACGCTCCAAGGCTTCTTCCTCAAAGCGTGCTGCACTATAATACTCGTCGAGAGCAAGTGTACCTACAAAGAAATGTCTTACCCTTTCCTGCTGCTCAGCGGTGGGCGCAGAAGTTCCTATCGGCAAGTCACGATACATCTGCCGAGAGTCGGCATTTATGATGGTTGTGCCCAGGCGTTCGGCTAGCGCAACAGCCACTTCGGTCTTACCAACACCTGTAGGACCTATTACGACGTAAAGTGTCTTCAAAGTAACTCGGAACTATCACTTATCTCAAAGCCGTCAATGTCAAGCTCGTCATCATTGAAGCCAGCTTCTCCGGCAAAGATGTCATCCTCGTCGGCGTCTTCAATACTGAAATCGCCCTTACCAGTGGGCAAGGAGAAGTCCAGCTCCTCTATCTGACGCGGCGGCTTGCCTACGCTTCTCACAATCTCTGCCTCAGACAGCTGCTTGCCGAGGACAGCCTCTTTAACCGTCATGTAGAACACTCTGTCGGAGAAAGGGTCGAACACAAACTGCAGATTCTGTCCCTCGTCTTCCAAAAATTCGGACAAACGCGTCTTTTCCATTATGAGAACGTCCTCGTCAACATTTGTCGTTCCCATATCCTCACGCGTTATCTGCATTCCGCGCTCCCACTCCTCGTTACAAATATAGAACGACGTCATCTGGTCGTCGGGATAATTGCATGACTTAAGCACGATGTCGTTGAGCTGCAGAAATGTAGCCTCGCTGTCTATAAGGACTTCCCTGATGAAGCCTTCGACCTCGTCGGAAATGAATTTTATTCTGAATAGCATTTTCGTCTTTTTAGGTTGTTCACTTTATAATGCCTCGTTTTGAGGTTTTGATGAAGTCGAGGATATATTCTATCTCCTTTGACATGGGGACATTCTGAACGATGTCTTCAATACATTCATCGCGCAGCTTCCCGCTATTGTAGAGTATTCGGTAGGCAGCGTGGATGTTGCCTATCAACTCGGCGGAAAATCCGCGGCGGCGCAGCCCCACAAGGTTTAGTCCACAATACATGATAGGTTCGCGGGCTGCCATGATAAAGGGTGGGATGTCCTGTCCGGTCCTCGACCCTCCGCCTACCATGACATAGCTGCCAATTCGGCAGAACTGATGCACCAGGACGTTAGCACTGAGAATGGCAAAGTCGTCAATGACAACCTCGCCGGCTATCTTCGTCGAGTTTCCTATGATGCAGCCGTTACCCATCAAGACATCGTGAGCTATGTGCGCGCCCTCCATGAGCAGGTTGTCTGACCCTACCACGGTGCGCTGCTTAGCGGCAGTGCCACGGTTTATAGTTACATTCTCGCGTATCTTGTTGTTGTCGCCAATCTCTGCCGTAGTCTCCTCGCCCTGAAACTTCAGGTCCTGAGGGATAGCACCCAGCACAGCACCAGGAAACACAGTATTGCCACTGCCTATACGCGCACCGCTCAGCACAGTGACACTGTTCATAAACTTATTGCCGTCGCCAATGACGACATTCTTATCGATGAAGCAAAAAGGACCTATCTCATTGCCATCGCCAATTTTAGCCTGAGGATCGACAAAAGCTAAAGGACTTATTTGGTTTGCCATGTGGTTTGTAGGTTTATGGGGGTTTGGGTCGTGGTTTATAGGTTTAGGGTATTATGGGCAAAGTCTGCCTAAGAACTTATGAACCTAACGCACAACTTTGTATAGGAAGAGTTCAATTCTATTTTTTTGCTGCCAGCTCTGCTCTGAGCAATCTTGCAAATTTGTTGTTAGCAGTATGCCCTGGGCGCATGGCTACGATACGTCCCTTAATGGGTCTGCCTACCAGCGCCATGTCGCCTATGATGTCGAGCACCTTATGTCGCGCAGGCTCATTGTCCCACTGCAACGGACGCTTGTTGATATATCCCAGTTTCGTGGCGTCCTTATGCGGCACGTGCAAAGCATCTGCCAGGCTGTCGAGACGCTCCTGAGACATCTGGCGCTCGTAGATGACGATAGCATTGTCAAGGTCGCCACCTTTTATCATGCCCATCTGCAAGAGGGGTTCTATCTCGCGCACAAATACGAAAGTGCGTGCTGCCGACAACTCCTTCTCGAACTGCGACATATCGGATATGCGAGCCGTCTGACTACTTATGAAGTCGGAGTTGAATGCTATAGTCGCCTCGACGGAGAATTTCTTGGCAGGAAAGATTGAGACAGCCGAGCCTGTCTCCTCATCGGCAAAGGATATCTCTTTTTCCACTACAAAAAACTCTTTCTCCGCGTCCTGTTCCACGGTGCCTGCCAGGAGGATATTTTGCAGGAAGAAACGGGCACTGCCGTCAAGGATAGGAAACTCCGGACCATTCACACGTATGAGACAATTGTCAACGCCCTGCGAGTAGAGGGCTGCCATTGCATGCTCTATAGTGCTGCAACGCACATCGCCATTGGCAACGACCGTGCCACGCGAGGTATCGACCACGTTCTCGGCAAGCACGTCTATCATAGGCTGCCCGCTGAGGTCCACACGCTGTATCTTATATCCAAATCCCGCAGGAGCAGGATTGAAGCTGACCGTCAGATTCAGCCCCGTATGCAATCCTTTTCCGTAGAGGGAGAAACTCTCTTTTAATGTCTGTTGCTTCATCTAGTTTTTCTCTGATTTCTGTTTCAGTTCATTCACATCATGGAACATCTCGGGAAGGTTCTTAAACACCGCAGTGCAACGGGCAAACTTGCGAGCATCCATAGCCGGCGAGCCTATAATCACGGTGCCGGGCTTTCTCACGCTGCCGGCTATGCCTGCCTGAGCACCACTCTGGGTGCGGTCGGCTACTTCTATGTGACCGGCTATGCCTACCTGACCGCCAAACATGCACCACTGCCCTATCTTCGTAGAACCCGCCACGCCTACTTGCGCAGACATGACTGTGTTGCTGCCTATATCGCAGTTGTGGGCTATCTGTACAAGGTTGTCGAGCTTCACGCCGCGACGCACTATGGTAGAGCCCATGACGGCGCGGTCAACGCAGGAGTTGGCACCTATCTCTACATCGTCCTCTATAACGGCATTGCCTATCTGGGGAATCTTCTCGTAGCCCTCTCCCGTGGGAGCAAAGCCAAAACCGTCGGCACCAATGCAGCATCCACTGTGAAGAATTACGTTTCTGCCCACTACGCAGTCATGATATACAGACACGTGGGGATAGAGAATAGAGCCCTCGCCGATCTTGGAATTTTCCTCCACTACGACGTGGGAATAGAGCTGAACACCATTGCCTATCACTACGCCTTCGCCCACATAGACGAAAGGTCCTATATAGACATCCTCGCCTACGGTGGCACTCTCTGCTATCACGGCTGTGGGATGTATGCCGGAGCGGCGGGCAGTAGCCTGTTGGTAAATGGTCAGCAGCCTGCCTATCGCCTCGCGGGCATCGGGAACCTTTATCAAGGTTGCACCGACAGACTGCGAAGGTACGATGTCTTGACTTATCAGAACAACACTCGACTTAGTGGAATACAGATATTCCTCATAGCGCGAGTCTGAGAGGAAAGAAAGAGCACCAGGGACACCTTCTTCTATCTTGGCAAAGGTAGAAATCTTGGCATTAGGGTCCCCTATAATGGTTCCTTGTAGGATTTGAGCTATCTGCTCAGCAGAAAATTCCATGATACACTAGGTTTTTATAAGTGTTTTTCAATAATCACAGGGCAAACGGGTTCACCCTCGTATCTTTGATAGCGCTCCAGCCGACATAGCTATTCACGCATCGGGCGGACGGATGCTAAGATACGAGGGCAAATTTACACAAAATATCCAATCTTCCCAATAAGGAATAAGGCTTTTTCGCAAAAAACACAAAAGTTTTCAGCATTGCAAGCCTTCATCGCAAACTACAACGAGTGGAAAAAATATGTTCCCAAGAAGCAAAGAGCAAACTCTCCTGCCATACTTGATATTATGTCCTGAAACATGGATTGTAAAAATCCTTTATCCCAGACCCCCCGTTTTTGAGCTCGAAAAACGGGCATAAAAATCATCTCCGAAAAATTTGGTCCGAAAAATGCCCGTTTTT
>JAFYFI010000114.1 GCA_017543785.1 Alloprevotella sp. | reverse complement strand
AAAGAAGATATATCGCCTTTTGTATAAACCTTGAACGCGTCAGGAGAAACACAGGCCTTTGCATTCTTGCCTTGTTCGGGTTAACGGAGGCTCTCTATTAAATCTATCCATTTCTGACCTATGCTTTCCAGAGAGTATTCCATGGACTTTTTCCTGACGCTCATGCTCATTTCGTGAAGTAGTTTTTCGTCAGTAGTAAGGCGTATGATGGTTGAGATGTATGCTTCGCTGTCGCCTTCGGGGATTATGAAACCGTTTGTGCCCGACGGCGACAAAATATGCCTTATGCCCGCGGAGCAGTCGAAGGCTATCGGGACAACGCCGTTGGCCTGCGCCTCGGTGAGACAAAGCCCCCAACTTTCAGACTGGCTCGTAAGACACAGTATTGAAGCCCTGTCGTAGTATGGCTGCACGTCGGCGCGTTCGCCAGCAAACTCAATGTTGTCTGTGCCCTTTGCACGTTCCTGCAGGGCGCCCATTTCCGAGCCGCCGCCTACTATCAGCAGTTTCCAGCCTGGTATTTGTTTCTGAATATTTGACCAAATGTCGATAAGCCTGTCCACTCTTTTGTCGCCATATGTGAGGCGGCCGACGTATATAATGACTTTCTCCTTTTCGTCGGTTACAGCCGGGGGTAGCGGCTGCGCGTTGGCGATTGCACGGATTTTACGGGAGAGTGCAGGGGAGAGGTTCAGCTTTTGGCATATTTCCTCCTTATATTCATCGCACAAGACTACAAATGCAGCTACTTGCTCAAGGCATTTCCGGTATCGGCCGATGGTGCGCCTTTGGTACGTGTGCAGATATGTCTCTCGTATTTTATGGTAGAGGTGCCATTTGATCCAGTGAAAGAGCTTTCTTGAGTTGTTTTCATAGTTTGCCATGGCAATGTGGTATTCCCAAAACGGGACTCCATGACATATGTAAACGGGCTTGCAGTCTGTTTGCTCCAGAAGCATGTCTATATGCTTGAGCATAGGGAAGTAGAACAGGATTTTTATGGCATTCTTGTTTATCTCCCTGACCATGGTTTCCATGTCACGTATAGAGCGGCGGATACCGCCTTCCGGGATATGAATTATTTTGAAATGTAGCTTTCGATCTTTTGGCAGAAATTCAGTACGATAGAGGTGGACGAAGAAAAATACCTCGTATCCTTTCTCATATAGGTATTCTGCGATGTTCATCGTCACGGATTCTGCTCCGCCGTAGGGAAATTTTTCCAGGGCAAAGGCTATGGCGGTCTTGCTCGGTTTTTGCTGCATCATCTTATTTATGTTTCAAGGAATAGTTCTTATTTATGACATAACATGCATAGGGGCTGCGTTTCTTTTCAAATCCAATCTGCCGGCTGGCGGAACTTGCGTGCGAAAAAAGCCTTTGACGCCCTTAGCTCCTCAGCGTCGGCTGGTTTCCAGACGTAGGGATTTCCGCGTTTCCAGTCGATGAGGCGCAGTGCGCCTTGTCCGGAGCCGTCGGGGGCATATATGTTTTTCCTGAATTCAGAGTTCCACAGGGTTGTCTGAAGGAAAATCTCGTCGGGGCAGAGGGTATGCCGGTATTTCCTCAGGATATGTTCTTTTTGTTGCAGGAGATATCCGCAGAAGTCGTTGGTAATGCTGACCCAGTTGCTTCCTTTTTTCATTTCCCGGTATGGGAGCTGCCTTCTAAAGGATGTAGCCTTCTGCAGAGCAAGGAAGACGTTGCGCAGGGGGCTTACGATTTTATGTATCAGGGATTTTTTATCTTTCATGTGCTTGGTGAAGAGATAATATCTCTGAACTTTGCGCAAGGTATCTTTGTCATGTTCCGCCGAATGCCAGAATTCCACAAATTCCTTCCCCTTGTTGCTCGTGAGAAACTCCTTTAATTTCTCCATAGGCTTTATCATCTGGTCCGTACCAGAAAGCAGGTGGTAGTAGTCGTAGGGCCCGTTCTGAAAAGCCTTTTCAAAAAGGAGAATTTCTGCCTTGACCTGGCTTATGTCTCCCCAATGGATGGAAACAGAGTGGGGCAGCAAGGTGAAACCTGCCTTCTCAGTGCTGAAGTTCCTGAAGCTTTCAGCCAATGCCTCAGACTTCTTGTCGATTAGGAGGTATATGTCGCATTCCTGATGGTCGAGCTGGGTTAATAGAGACTTGAGGACTGTGGGGCACTCATGGGCTATAATGAGAAAAGCATTTTTCATCCGATTCCAAGTTTTTTGAATTTCTTGCTGAGGCTGTCGTCGTGCCGTATGTAGCCCTCGCGTTCCAGCGTTTCCTGCTGATGCAGTCCGATGACGCGGTCGTACTCCTCGTCAAGGCGTCCCTGCTTGTATATCTCGTAGAAGTATCGCCAGTGACGTCCGCCGTGGCGGCTCTTGCGCTGCTCCAACTGTCGACCGCCGTTGACCATCTTTTCCGTAAACTGCCGGCGCCCGCGTATGTTGAAGTGGTACACCATGATGTCGCTCTCTGCCGTGCGGCTGGGGAGCATCTTCACCTTGTGGTTTCCCATGGAAATCTGCAGATAGCCTGCGGCGCGGTGGGCTACCTTAACGGTGTCGTGTCCGAAGATGGAGTAGGGCGACAAGCCTCGCTCCTCTGCGTCGGGGATGCAACGAACGGTGCGGCTCCATTGTGTCCAGGGCAGGCTTTCTTCGGGATACATGTTCCTGACCCTGCAGCGAAGCACGTTGGCGCTGGTGTCGCGGAGCATGTCCTTGAGGCTTCCCGTCGGACTATACCAAAACTCGTCGGCATCGGCATTTATCACCCACGTGGCTCCGTGGCGCATCTTGGCAGACCAAATCATGCGGTCAACCCATTGCTTCTGCGAATAGTCGGTAGCCGTCTCCACGATGCTTTCTGCTATCCAGCCTTTTTCCTCGTACTTACGTATGATGGAAGGTGTTGCATCGGTGGAGTTGTTGTCGGTGATGATGAAGGCATCTACTCCCATGGCGCGGTGGAACAGGATGTTCTGCTCCAGCAAGTCCTGCTCATTCTTTACGAGCAACGTCATGATGAGGCGCGGCTCGGGCGTGCGGCGCAGCGACTTTGGCAGGTCGAGCAGCGCACGGCAGACTTTCCTGACTATACTTGTACGCTTTGCCATTCGGTAGGTATCTTTATCCATGTGTCGGGGATGAGGTAGGGCATGTCTGAGTTCCGAAACCAGCGGTCGGGCGCAAAGACTTTTTTCTCCTTGTTGGAGTTAAGCCAGGCTCCCCACCACGAAAATGTGCTGTTGCATATCGCGTTGCTGCGACAATGGCTCATGAGCATCATGTCCTGCCAACTGTCGTGTTTCTTGTTGAAATCAATGAAAGTGGCTCCTGAAAGCTGAAGGTTTTCCCTTACCCAGTCTATCCCGTCAGAAAAAACATAGAAATGGGCATGGGGGAGGTGCTCCTTGATGGCACTTATGAGGTTTTGGTAATAAGGCAGTTGGCAGATGCTGCCCGTGTTTGTCCAGCTGTGAGGGTCAAGGTAGTCGCCGCGGCGCACGTGGAGGCTCACGCTGTAGGGGTCAGCGTCAATTTGTCTGAGCATCTGCCGGGATTTCTCGTTCAGGAGATTTTCCTTGAAAGAGAAGGCGCGGCGCACGTCGGCTTCTATATCCTTGAAGTAGCGCTCCGACTGATAGAAACCTTTGAAGTATATCAGCGGCCAGCTGTACTTGCGCTTGTATGCCTCCAGGGTGTCGAGGTTTTGCTTGCGCTCAAGGATGGTCTTGAAGAAGAGAAACTCCACAACCTTTTTTACTTTCTGGTTTATGAGAAACTCGTCTTCGGGCAGGTCGAAGATGCGGTGGAGTTCGTAGCCATTATGTACGTCGTAGTGCACCATGTCCGAGAGGTCAATGCGTGTGTCGGGAAATGCACGCTTCATGTTCATATACATGGCGTAGATGAACATCTGGTTGCCCAATCCTCCTGTCATTTTTATCAGTCGCATCGTTCAGTGGGTTTCGCGTGGTGAGTTTTTGAAGAGTTCAACGCATTTGTCAGCCTCAGCGCCGCGGGCTTCGGCATAGGCGCGGGCTGTGATGCTGAGCATCTCGGGAGTCATGGGGAGCCGCTCGAAGTTTCGGCAGCCTTCTTCCAGGCTTACGGGGTGGAAGCGCAGGCGGTTGAGGTCTATAAGCTCAACGACAACTCTTCCCTCCGCGTCCTGACGCAGGAGAATGTTTCCTCGCGAAAAGTCGCGGTGGATGATGCCTGCCTCGTGTAGTCGTGCTGCAGTATGTGCTATGGCTTCAAGGTATTTTTTCTGTTCGGGAAACTTGCCGCCGATGAGGTCGGAGTAGGTCAACTGACATTCGGAAGTGCGGCTCACGTAGAAACTCTTGGAGAAGAGAAAGCCCTTGCGTATTGTGAGCCATGCCAGAGGTTCCGGGCTGCCTATGCCAAGGCTGGCAATGCGCTGTGCATATTCGAAGGAACGCTGCGCCTTGGACTTGCGCAGCAGTCCGTAGGCAATGCGGTTTATCAGGTTTGGCACTTGAAAGGATTTCACTACACAGTCTTCGCCGCAAAGGCACATCCGCCGTATCTCGTTGCGTCTCTTGTAGAGCACGTCGCCCTTGTCAGAAGCAAAGAACTGCGGCAGAGCCAGGATGTGGTATTTCATCTTTTCACAGCCCTGAGCCAGATGCAGACGGCGGGGGCAGAACAGCCTGTGCAGCCAGTTTATGAGTCTGGACCATGAACGGTGCTGGCGAAGCGGACCACTCAGTTCGCGCTCGAAGAACTCTGGATGACGCTGGTTGAGAACTCTGACTACATGGCTCTTCAATTGGCGGTCGTTGGTTCGCTTTGAAGTTTTGCGAATGCGATATTTCAGTCCGAAGTCTTCTGTCCTGACGACTTTGCCTCCATCTTTCAGCACATGAATCCAAAACTCCCAGTCCTCGCGAGCCACTATTTCCTCGCAGTAGCCACCCACGCGCTCCCAGTCGGCGCGGCGGTAGAGGGCGCAGGTGTCCAGAATGTTCTTTCTGGCAAGCAGATGCAAGTCGAAGGGCGGCAGTTTCCATTCGCCTTCGCGCTCACCGAAGAACATGGCGCGGGGAGCCACAGCCCTGACCTCTGCATCGGCAAGTATGCCTACAGCCTCGGCGATGAAGCCAGGCATGAGGATATTGTCGGCATCTACGGGCAGGATAAATTCTCCTTTAGCCTCGGCAATGGCTCGGTTGCGGGCGCGGCATACTCCTGCATTTTCCTGCGAGAGCACTCTCACCCTGCTATCTTCCTGCGCAATGCTTTGCAGCAAGGAGAGCGAGTTGTCGGTGCTGCCGTCGTCGATGGCTATAATTTCCAAGGGAGAGTAGCTGGAAGAAAGAATGGAGTGGAGTGTGTCGGAGACAAACGTCTCCATATTATATATAGGTACAATGACCGACACGAGACCTTTCTGAGGTACGAAAGGCTTATGTTCAGAAGATATGTTTTTTTGTCGTTCGGTCATGCAGAAGAGTTCGCTAAACTCAGATTTTGTCGAATCCGTGGGTGAACTTGCGCCAGTAGTACAACAGTGGATTCTTATATTTCAACTGTTTCCAAGGGCGGCTCTGGTGTGGTTTGTGTACCACGGGAAGGGTGCACAAAAGCCAGTTATGAAGTCCTGCTTCAAGGCTTAGGTGCGATATGGTTACGTCGAACCAGTCTTTTGAGGAGTCGAGATTTTGGAAATCAACTTTTTCGAGAAGCTGCGGGGTGAGCAGCGAGCAGCAGAAGCTCAGGTGGCGGCGCGTGTCAAGGTTCTTTCCTTTTTTTCGCTTCGCATAGAGGTAGGGATAGTTTATCCTGCCTTCTTCGTCGGTAGTGACAGCTGCCACAATGCCGCTGTCGGGGCGTGCGCCGGCTTCAGCCTTCAGGCAGACGAGAGTCTCGGGCGTAACGAATACGTCGCTCTCCACAATGACGAGCCCCGTGTTGCCTTCCTTGCGACAGATCTCTTGTTCGCGTTGGAGCACGAGGAGATAGTTCGGCGAGGGGTGGTTGGTGAGTTCGCTGAGGCTGACGAAGGTAAATCCCAGTCGGCTGCAGGCTTCGCGCAGCAGTAGAGAGTTCTCGTCAGTGCTGAAGTCGTCATAAACAATGACTTCGCATATTAGGTCAGCCGTTGCAGGTTTGAGAGCCTCGAGAGCCTCTACCGCAGTCTTGGCTGCATCCTTTACGGGCATTATGATGCGCAGGTTTCTCATAGCCATGAGCTTTTAGGCTTTTTCACTGCGCGGTCGAGGTATTCGTGGCAAAGCGAAGGGTCGGCGCCACGTTCCTTTGCGTAGCAGTCGAGTAGTTTGTTGAAGAAATCCTCGTCGCCGTTGAGGCGTGCCAGGTTTTTGCAGCCTCGCTCCAGGCTCACCTTGTGCTTGCACACCATGTCGTTGGTGTCCACGAGAGCAAAGCGGTAGCGCCCGTCAATTTTGTCGTAGAGAATGTTGTCTGAGGAATAGTCTCGATGCAGAAAGCCTCCGTCGTGCAGTCGTGCGGTGAATTTTGCAAAGCTCTGCAGGAGTTCGTCGCGCTCAGGCTCAGGCACTTCTTTCCAGTCTGCCATGCTATGCCAATATTTCGACTGCAGACAAATGAAATAGGTGGAGTTGGTGGTTAGTCCCTTGCGCAGCGAGACGTATGCCACTGGTTCAGGGCTCTCAAAGCCTCGCTCGCGCAGTTGTAGGGGTCTGTAGAAAGCTTTTTTTCCTTTGGGAGTCTTGTAGGTCTTTATAGCCAGGCGCTGCCGCAGTTTTGGCGTGCCGTAGTGCTTCACGCAGAGCGCTATGCCGTCAATCAGGAATGTCTTTATGGAGTTGCGCCCTTGATGGATAAGAGTCCCTTCGTTGCGAAAGTGGTCTTCTATCTCGCAGACAAAGTTGCGCAGACTTTCGTATTTGGGATTAAGAATAACGATCATAGTTTTCCCTAGAGATTTTTCCTTGTATGGGGCGAAGATAACTATATTTATTTGAAAATGTTAATATTTGCAAAGGAAAGTAGGCAAAATGGAGGAAATGGGCTCTTTGTAGAGAGAGGAAAAAAGAAAACCTGGCAATGAGCTAAAGCTAACTCATTGCCAGGCACGCGAAAGAAAATGTAATGAAGAAAGAATGTTTTTATGGTATAGATTTAATATAGGTGTTTTTTTGCAATTTGATTGTGGAGAGTCTTTTTCTTTATTACCACCAGCTGCCTCCGCCACCGGGTCCTCCTCCTCCGCCGGGACCGCTTCCTCCACCGCTATATTTGGAGAGAGAAACTGAGCTTCCGCCGCTGCAGGCTGAGTAGCCATTGCCGCTCCAGAAACTTGTTCCGCTACCGCTGACACCCGATTTTACAGATGTGGTACCAGTAGTATAGACCACCATGGGTGTGCCCATATTGTTGTTTGAAGGCATTTTGAAAGCGAATGCCAGAGAGTTGCTGCTGTTGTAAAGACCGTACCATGAGCCTTTGCTGTAGGACGAGGCTTGGTAGGCTGTTCCGTTCGACACGCTGGCGCCTCTTTCCAGTCCGCCCACAGCCACAAGGTTGCCTCCAGTGATGCTGAGCGTTTTGCCTTCGGCAGCGTCGAGTCCCACTTCGGCTCCACTTGCCGACACTGCAACGATGTTGCCGCCCGAGATGGTCATATTGCCGTTAGCGTCGATGCCGTCGTTTGCCGTAGCTACCGACATGACGTAGCCTCCGCTTATCTCCATATCCTGCGCCGAGTTAATGCCGTCGTCGTAGGCTTTTACGTAGATGTAACCGTTGGAGATGTCGAGCGTGTTCTTGCTCTCTATGCCTTCGGCGTTATGGCCGCTGGTAGTCACATTTATAGTACCTCCGCTGATGACTATTCCACCGGTGTATTTGTAGCTGTTATTTTTCAGTGTCTTCAGTCCCGCCTTGATGCCTTTGGGCGAGGAGTAGTAGCTGCTGTCTATGCGCTCCGTGTCGCTGGTGTAGTTTGTGTTCTCCGTAGTACCATTATTATAATATAGTCCTCCGTAAGTGTTGGCAGTGATGTCTCCGCCAGTGACGGTAAGCAGTCCGTCGCACTTCATTCCCTTGCCGCCGGAGCCTCTGGCTGTGAGTACGAGTGTGCCGCCGCTGATGTTCATGTTGCCGTCGGCGCTCAGTCCGCTTGCTGCCTTGGTCTCGAGGTCGTCGGTGTCCCATGTGCCGCTGCCTGTCGTAGTGACGGTGACACTTCCTCCGCTGATGTTCATGTCGCCTGCGCACTTGATGCCTTTTGCTGCTGTAGCGCTGGCAGACACCGTCAGCGTGCCGCCCTCAATGTAGATGTTGCCAGAGTCTTCGTCTTCGTGGTCGGTCGTTTCGCCTGTCAGGGCAGTAGCGTCACCAAAGTCGCACTGTATGCCGTCGTCTCCCACGCCGCTTATGTTTACGGTTCCGCTCTTCATCTGCATATATTCCTCACAGCTTATGCCGTCGGACACGGCGGAGGTGATGTTCAGCGTAAGGTTCTTGATGGAAACGTACGAGGCACTCTTGATGGCATGTTTCGTGTTGCCCTCTACGTTCAGCGTGCCTTTCCCTTGCAGCTGTAGCTGGCCTTTAGAATATATGCAAGCCTTTTGTGAGCCGTTCGCTCCGTCTGCCAGGGTGTTCACGGTTTCGCTCTTTGCGCTTATCTGTATGCGTTTCGAGTTGCTGATGTTGATGGCAGCGCCGCTGGGGTTTGTCAGTGTTACTCCAGCCAGCGACACCGTACATTTGTATGAGCCGCTCAGCGTCAGAGAGCCGTCGGAGGTAGTGCCCGAGAGCTGGTATGTAATTTCATCTCCGTCAACGGCAGCGGTGTTCAGTTGCGAAATGCTTACGTGGTTGCCGCTTATGGTGGGCGAAACGTATTGTGCCACGTTGCCTGCCACTGTGACAGTTGCGTCGCCACTGTTGCTGAACACTATGCTTACAAGGTTGTTGCTGACGCTGGAGTCATCTACCGTCATGCTGCTGATGTCGCTGATGGTGAATGTCTTGCCCATTATGCTCACTGCCGAGCCGTCGGTGTAGATCATGTCGCCGGTTTGGGCGGCGGGAAACATATATGTCACGTTGCCCGTGTGTACGTTTAGGGTCTGAGCTGCGGCTGCCGCTGAGAGGATGAGCGTAAATATGGAGATTAGGATTTTCTTCATTTTCTCAGGATTTTATAAGTTCCTTGTTTTGTCTTGATGATATATACGCCCTTCTCCATCTGTTCTTTCCTGATTTCCTTTCCCTGGAGGTCGTAGATGTTCGTCATCTCGCTGAGGGCATCAACAGTCAGAGTCTCTATGCCTGTAGTTTCGTCGGCTGTAGAGAAATACATCTTTGTCAGGTTCGAGAGGTCGAATGTCTGTGAGCCGGCAGTCAGTGTCGTTCCGCTGAATGTGAGCGAGAGCGACTCTACGCTGACCGATGTCTTTGCCCCGTCGGTGGTCTCAAAGGTGAGGTAGGGGTATTCTTCTGCATGCGCCGCCAGTCCACCTATGATGAAGATGAAAAGCAAAAGTGTTGTACGCATAATGTTTGTAGTTGTTATTTTTTCTTATTTAGCGTGTTTTGTCGATTTTTGCTCCTTTTTGATAGTTTTATCTGTAATTAGGAAGCAAAATATAAGGCTAAGGTTGGTTTGAGCGTGATTGATGGTTCAAATTTTGCTGCAAAAGTATGCATTATGTCTATGGGGAGTTGTAGCATTTTAGCGGTAAAGTTTTGCAAAAAGTCGGTTTTGGGCTTTTTAACAGGATAGTTTTACGCATTTCTGAAGGACAGTTTTCGCAAAACGCGAGCTTACGGTCCAATCCTGTAAACGAAAAAAGGCACACTGCAACTTTGCATTTACAGCAGTAAATGAATACTTTTGCAGTAGTGTTTGAATAAGGCTGCTCCCCACCTTTGCGGAGGCAGCATAAAGATATGAAAAGAAATGGATAGTATTGTTGAAAATTTAAACTACATTGTAGATAGATTGTCCTGGCAGGAGATAGCCAGCACGTTCATTGTCTTGTTTGCTATCATCGACATTCTTGGTTCCACCCCCATCTTTATGTCGCTGAAGGAGGAAGGTCGTCCCGTGAGCGCCGTCAAAGCCACGCTCATATCCTGGGGCTTGCTGGCAGGTTTCTATTTTGCCGGCGATGCGGTGCTCAAACTTTTCAACGTCGATATTGCCTCCTTTGCCGTGGCAGGTTCTCTCATCATCTTTATCGTGGCTCTCGAGATGCTGCTCGACGTAGAGATTTTCAAGTTCAGGGGTCCGCTGAAGGAGGCTACTCTCATTCCTGTGGTGTTCCCCCTCATTGCTGGTGCGGGCTCTTTCACTACTCTGCTCTCGCTCAAGGCCGAATATGCCACGGTGAACATCATGATAGGCTTGGGGCTCAATATGATATTTGTCTATGTGGTGCTCAAGGCTACGGAGTTTATCGAGAAACACATCAGCAAGAGTCTCATCTACGTGCTGCGCAAGTTCTTCGGTGTCATTCTGGTTGCCATCACCGTGCGCCTCTTCACGGCAAACCTTCTGCCGCTCATAGCCAGCTTCTCCAAATAAGACTTTAAGAAAGAAACTCAGCAATTTACAAAACAGTCCTCCCTCGGCACCCGTATGTGCCGAGGGAGGACTGTTTTTAGGTACGAAAGCCTGATAATCGACTTATTGTTTCAGGCGCTTGATGATGTTGGCAGCGCAGCGTTCGGGCGCTCCAGCCTCTCCTATGCGCTGAGCCACTTTCTCGTAGCCAGCCAGCATCTCTTCCCTGCGCGTGCCGTTGGGCAGTATGGTCATGAGGTGCTGCCTTACGTTTTCCGGTGTCATCTCGTTTGCCACAAGTTCGGGCACCACCTCGGCGTCGGCAATGAGGTTTACCAGGGAAATGTGTTTCACTTTTATGAGCAGTTTCCGCAGCAGTGCCACGATGCTTCCAAAGCGTGTGTAGTAGCACACCACTTGTGGCACACGCATCAGGGCTGTCTCCAGCGTTGCAGTGCCGCTCGTCACCAGTGCCGCGGCGGCATGGCTCAGCAGCTTGTAGGTCTGGTTGTCCACTATCTCTACCTGCCCGGCTTGCAAGGGGCTCTGTGCAACTATCTGCTCGTAGAAGTGGCGCGGCAGGGCTGGTGCGGCAGCCACGGCTATGCGAAATCCCTTCTCGGGCAGAGAACTTACCGCCCGGAGCATACGCGAGAGGTTGTCGCGCACCTCCTGGTGGCGGCTGCCGGGCAGCAGGGCAATGGTCTTGCCGTCGGTCTGCGGCTTGCCGCTGGTTTCCACGAAGGCGTGTATCTCGTCTGCCGTAGGATTGCCAACGTAAGTTATCGGGTATCCATGCTTTTGCTCAAAGAATTCTTTCTCGAAGGGCAGGATGGAGTAGAGGTGGTCCACGTAGCGTTTTATCTGCTTTATGCGTCCCTCCTTCCAAGCCCATAGCTTTGGGGCGATGTAGTAGAACACGGGGCAGATGGCTGCATCGTGAACGTAGCGGGCTATGCGCAGGTTGAAGCCGGCGTAGTCCACCAGTATCACGGCGTCAGGGCGGAAGTTGCTTATGTCCTCGCGGCATTGGCGCATTCCGCGGAGTATCTCGGGCAGGTGTTGCACCACGGCAATGATTCCCATATAAGCCAACGTGCGGTAGTGGCGCAGCAGTCCTGGAGCCTCGGCTGCCATCATGTCGCCGCCATAGAAGCGGAACTCCGCCTCGGGGTCTTGCTCGCGGAGCGAGTGTATCAGGTGGGCAGCATGGAGGTCGCCACTTGCCTCACCGGCTATCAGGAAATATCTCATGTGGGTTTGTGGATTTTGAGTCTTTACGGTTGGTGGGTGGGAGGGCCTAAGAGTCTAAGTCAGGCAGCAGTGAGGCTTCCAGCTTCTTGAGCATGGAGTAGTCGGTATAGTCGAGAGTGGTCGGCACTATTGATGCATAGCCGTGCATCAGCGCCCAGCGGTCAGTGTCCTCGGCTTCAGGCTCCAGTTCGTCGCAGTGTCCTGCCAGCCAGAAGAACCTGTCAGGGTAGTACGGGTGCGGGCATGGCTCTACCTCTTCCGTCCAGCGGCTTTTAGCCTTGCGGCACACCCGCAGGCCTTTGACAACCTTGTCGATGGGGAAGTTGACGTTGAGCAGGGTGAAGGGTTTCATCTCTAGTTCAAGCGAGAACTTTACGAGTTTCCACAGCCAGGGCTCCATAGCCGAGAAATCGGCGTCGTCCCTGTGGTTGCAAAGTGACAGCGCCAGCGATGGTATGCCCTGCAATGCTCCTTCGGTGGCTACTCCCACCGTGCCGGAGTATATGGCGTTCACGCTGGCATTGTCGCCGTGGTTTATGCCGCCTACCACGAGGTCGGGGCGGCGGTGGCAGTAGCGGTTGAGTCCCAGCTTCACGCAGTCCACGGGAGTGCCCGAGCAGGCATAGACCTCCATTCCGTCTTCGCTCGCGATGAGCCTTCCCGTTATGGGCTGGGCTGCAGTAAAGGCAGTGCTGAAGCCCGAGCGCGGTCCCTCGGGGGCAACAACCGTCATTTCGCAATATGGGCGCAGCGCGTCTGTCAGCACTCTGAGTCCTTTGGCTTGGTAGCCGTCATCATTTGATATTAGTAGGTAGGGTTTTCTCTTTTCCATGCTACAAAAATACGAGTTGCAAACCGAAAAACACGTAAAGAAGTGAATTTTTAAGAGAGGAAATACCTATCTTCGCAGCCAGTAGGGAAAAAACAGATACCGTCAAACAACAAACAAAAACGATAATTATGCTTAAATGTGAAAGCAATGTCCAGGAAGGACAGCATAGTGCAGAGTTCATCTACGAGCGTGTGAGCAACCCTCTGAATATGGACAAGCTGCGTCAGGCTATAAGTTCGGACGATGTTGAGCAAAAACTTCAGGACATCGACCCCCAACGCGCGGCGCAGTTGAAGGATGCCCTCGAGAAGGTAGAGTTCACCGAGGATGCCATAGTCATGAAGAGCCCGCTGGGAAGCATAAAGATGCAGATTGTGGAGCGCGAGCAGCCCAAGCTGGTAAAGTTTCAGAGTGCTGAAGGACCCCTCCCCCTGACTATGTGGATTCAGCTCCTGCCCCAGACCGACACCACCTGCAAGGTGCGCGTCACTGTTGGCGCAGAGGTAAACATGATGATGAAGCCCATGCTCTCCTCGCCCCTCACTAATGTTGCCAACGTAATAGCCCAGTTTGTAGCCGCACTGCCATGAAGCACATCAGTTCCTGCCTCCTAGCCTTGCTGGCAACCCTGCTATGCGGCTGCTCCGAGGACGCCACCGACATGTTCTCCCACGACCCAGCCTATTGCCGCATATGCCCCGTCACTGCTGTGCAACCCCTGCGCGAGGCCCTTACCAGTCCGGGCAGCTTCTGCACCATCACCTTCGAGCCTACGCAGTATGTGTGCACGCGCCCCGACGGCACCTTTGCATCCCTCACACGCACCGACGAGGAGGCTTACGGACGCCCCATCTATCGCGCCGGCTTCATCGTAGGCACGCCGAGCCTGCCCGACGCAAAGACAGGGCAGTTCTACTACCTCTGTTACGAGCTGGCTTGCCCAAGCTGCTACAAGCTGCAGCTGCTCACAAAACCCATGAAGCTACAGGCAGACGAAACGGCACACTGCACCACGTGCGGCAGAACCTACAGCATGCGCTACGGCGGAGGGCTGGTTGACGGTCCGGATGGGGAAAAACTCATGAAGCGATACAATTGCAGCTATGCCATGGGGCAGGACTTGTTCATAGTGCAGAACTGACGGCTCACAGGTAAAGAATATTGACGAAAAAGTAAAAAGTTTTGACACGCGATTTTCTTCAAAATAGAACGCAGATTTGAGAAATTTCTGCAAAGATTTTGACTCTCTGAAAATCCGATAAAGAAATTTTCGGATTACTCAAAGTAATTCTGGAATCCAACAAAGAAATTCTGAAATTCCTCAAAGAAATTTTCGCGTTTCTGAGGCGAAAAAATGCAAAAAAGTGGCTCGGATTTTCAAAAATCAAATGAAAATCCGAGCCTGATTTTTATATCGTCTTGAAAGTCAGATGTTTCGGCAAAATGCAAAAAACGGCCATTTTTCGGACCAAAATTTT
>JAFYFI010000113.1 GCA_017543785.1 Alloprevotella sp. | reverse complement strand
TAAAAGAGGAATTTTTCGGCAATGACGCTGTGGCTTTGTCATGGATAGATGTGCAGCTCCGAGAATATGAGTGGGAGATGCGCTACGAGTTTGTCCCGGGTGCGCGTGAGTATCTGCAACGCCTTGCGGACAGCGGTGTGAAGACGGCGCTCGTCACTAGTTCGGATGCCAACAAGATGTGGCATGTGTATAGGCAGATTCCCGATTTCGACACTTTGTTTTCGTGCATGGTCACTTCTGAGGATGTGGCGAGGGGTAAGCCTGCTCCCGACGGCTATCTGCTCGCTGCCCGGAGGCTTGGCGTGCCTGTAGAGGAGTGCGCCGTTTTTGAGGATAGCAGAAACGGTCTCCTGGCTGCCCGTGCCAGTGGCGCGTACGTTGTGGGGCTCACTACGACGATGCAGGAGAGGGTGGTGGAAGAGCTCTCTGATTGCGTGATTCGAGATTTTTTGGATATTTTGTAGTGTGTTGTTCGAAAAAGGTCTTAACTTCGCCCCCTAAATTGGTCTCTCCGGAGTTTTTCCGTTTTGAAGTAGGATTTTATTTCATACGTGTTCCGGGAAATGAAAATTCACACAAAAAAAGTTATGCCAGGATATTTAGTTGAAGACGAGCGCAAGGTTACGACAAAGCGTTTGCAGGAGATGAAGGACGCAGGCAAGAAGATTGCCATGCTCACTTCTTATGATTACACGACGGCTTGCATCGTCGACGGTGCGGGTGTTGATGTTATTCTCATTGGCGACAGTGCCTCTAACGTCATGGTGGGAAATGCAACGACCTTGCCCATGACTGTTGACCAGATGATATATCATGCACGCAGCGTGGTGCGTGGTGTGAAGCGGGCGTTGGTGGTGTGCGACATGCCCTTTGGCTCCTATCAGGTTTGCGCCGAGGACGGTGTGCGCAATGCTATAAGAATTATGAAGGAGAGCGGCTGCGATGCTGTGAAGCTGGAGGGTGGCGTGGAGATACTGGACACTGTTCGGAAGATTCTGGACGCCGGCATTCCTGTATGTGGCCATCTGGGTCTCACTCCACAGAGCATAAATAAGTTTGGCACCTTTGCTGTGCGTGCCCGCGAGGAGGCTGAAGCCGAAAAGCTTGTGTCGGACGCTTGTGCCCTGGCTGAGGCGGGATGCTTCGCCATCGTTCTGGAGAAGATTCCTGCCGAGCTTACGCGCCGCGTGGCTGAACATGTGAAAGTGCCCATCATAGGTATAGGAGCAGGACCGGCAGACGGGCAGGTTCTCGTCATCGACGACATGCTGGGTAAGAACAAGGGGTTTTCTCCTAAATTCCTGCGCCGCTATGCTGATCTTTTCTCCATTATAACCGACGCTGTTGGTCAGTATGTCTCCGACGTGAAAGAAGGAAGTTTCCCGAATTCAGACGAAAGCTATTGAGATAAAAAAGAATGGCTGCAAAAAATAGTACAGCCATTTTTTCTATCATAAAGCTATGAAAAAACCACCTGCCCCCTGAAGTTATCAGGCTTTTGGGGGTGGGTGGTTGGTGTTTTTTGATACTTATAAAGATATGTTTATGTATCTTATAATTGTGGAATGAGATACTTGTCTCCCGTCTGTTCGATGAGGACTCGCTTGCTTTCGTTGCTGAAGCCCGGGCGAATGGGGGGCTGCGGCAGTCCGTCGGGGGTCATGAGGTACTTTCCATCTTTCTTCTTACGTATGGTCATATCGTTGAAATCGACTATGATGAGTTCTCCAAGCTTCTTCCAACTTTCCAGCATATTTGCGGCTGTTTCTTCGGTGTAGTGAGTGAGTATTTCACGCATTTCGTCGGCAGAATTGTTCCTTGCTGCCAGTGCGCGCTTTTCTATGCTGGGGAGTGTGGCAAGGATGTTATCTTCTATCTCGTTGCGCGTTGCGAGAACGGCAGGGAAGATGATGTTGTAGCGAGGATAGGTCATGTTTGCTACCCAGTTGCACACCCAGAAGGCTGAATCCCAGGAGAAGTGCACTCCGTCGGCATTGGGTGCGTCGAAACATACTGGTACTCGTGTGTTCTGGCAAAATACAGGGACATAGGCTATCATGTTTGGCTCGTCCTGCCCGTACCAGAGTATGCCTCCGACGGCATCGGGCAGCCAACTGCGAAGCTGGGCTATGAATGTGTCGGCTGTTTGTTGTGTGGATATGGGGCGCTCGTTGAAATACTTCTTACCGTTGTATTCGAACTCCAGCGGAGTGGGGCGGTAGGGCATTTCGCCGAGTCCCATGCCGCAGTCTTTGGTCACGTCGAAGGGAGTTCCTTCATAGTGGTCGCGCATAGCGGCAAAGACATCTTTGAGGGAGAGCTTTTGTTTGGGAACAAACCATAGGGGTATGGGCTCTGCTGTGTCGATATGGTGACCGTCGGCATAGTCGAGATATGCATCCATACCATCGACAAATCGGTTGTAGAAACTCCATACGCGAGTCTCACAATAGCGTATGGCTCCGAAGTCGGCAGGAGCAAAGGCAGCGCTGAAGTCGAAGTCGGCATCTTTGCCGTTGAAGTAACCCCGGCTGCGTGCAAAGTCGATGATACCCTTGGAATAAAGCACCTCGGTATCTTTGTATTGCAGGAATTTGCGTATCCTGCTGTGGTTAGCATGGCAGGCAATGGCATTGTCGGGGATGCGCACTGCTACCCAGTTGGCGCCTCTCACGCCTGGTCCCTTGCCTATCATTTCGAGAATCCAAATTTCGTTGGGGTCGGCAATGGAAAAACTCTCGCCTTCGCTAACATATCCATATTTTTCTACAAGAGAAGTCATCACCTGTATTGCCTCGCGGGCAGTCTTGGCACGCTGAAGTCCCAGGTGCATCAGGCTGGGATAGTCTATGATTGCTGTAGTATCTACAAGTTCTTCGCGTCCTCCGAAGGTGGTTTCCATTATGGAGAGCTGGTACTCATTGATGTAACCCGTCACGGCATAGGTCTCACTCGCTTCGGGAATGTCGCCGTGGTAGTGGTGTGTGTCGCCGTCGATGATTTTACGCATGGCTCCCTTGGGATGTTTCTTATGCGGGAGATAGATAAGTTTTCCAAACCTGCCATAGCTATCGACATTGTAGGAAATGAATACTGAGCCGTCTGTGCTTGCATCTTTTCCTACCAGAAAACTCGTGCATGCCAGTCCACTGACGGCTGTGAGGGAAAAAATAATAAGTAATAATAAGATTCTTTTCATTCGTTTATTAATGTTTTTGGGTTTATAGATTTTTTTGAGCGCGAAGGCAACTTACTGACCTACAAGCCCAAATCGTTTTTTTATGAGCAACTCTTGAAGGATATGTCTAATCCTTTGACAGAGTGGGTCAAGGCTCCTACTGAAATGTAGTCAACGCCACATTCTGCATAGTCGCGCAGGGTGTCGATGGTGATACCTCCGCTGGACTCCGTCTCAAAGCGTCCGTCTATGAGTTCCACAGCTTTTCGGGTGTCTTCTAAGCTGAAATTGTCGAGCATGATGCGGTCTGCTTTTCCGTTTGCCATGACCTGGCGTATCTCGTCCAGTGAGCGACATTCTATCTCAACTTTCAGATGGAGTCCTTTTTCTTTCTGATATTCGGCACAGCGATTTAGAGCGTTGTCTATTCCACCGCAGAAATCTACATGATTGTCTTTAAGCAGAATCATGTCGAAGAGTCCAATACGATGATTTACGCCGCCTCCTATTTTCACAGCCTCCTTCTCAAGCATGCGCATTCCGGGCGTTGTCTTGCGTGTGTCGAGGACGTGGGTCTTTGTTCCCTTCAGCCTCTCTACGTATTTTGCTGTCATCGTGGCTATGCCGCTCATGCGCTGCATGATGTTGAGCATGAGTCTCTCGGTCTGCAGCAGGCTGCGTACTTTTCCCGACACTATCATAGGGACGTCGCCAGGCTTGACGTGTGCTCCATCTTCAATAAACACTTCAACTTTCAGCGTGGGGTCGAAGCGGCGGAATACTTCCTTGGCTATTCTTATGCCAGCGAGGATACCTTCTTCCTTGATGAGCAGTTTTGACTTTCCTTCTGCGTCGGCTGGGATGCAGCACAGCGTGGTGTGGTCTCCGTCGCCTATGTCCTCAGCAAATGCTAAGTCGATGAGTTTGTCGTTGAGTTCTTCTACTGTAAACATTGTGGTATTTATTTTTTAATGATTGTTCAAAGATGGATGAATTTGGATATTTGTTGCGAAGATAGGTCAATTTAAGCAAAAAATGAAGTGCAAATATCGCTTTTTGAGCATTTTTGCCATATTTTGAGTAGAATACTGTAATTTGACAGTACAACTCAGTGGCACATGAATAATTTTTGCTAACTTCGCGCCTGAAAAAATATAATATATTAATAAGGAATATGGCAAAAGAACTTAAAGACTTGACTAAGCGAGAAACGGATTATTCCCGTTGGTATAATGAACTTGTGGTAAAGGCAGACCTTGCGGAGCAGGCAGACGTGCGCGGCTGCATGGTCATCAAACCATACGGCTATGCCATTTGGGAGAAGATACAGCAGACACTCGACGGGATGTTTAAGGAGACTGGTGTGCAGAATGTTTATTTCCCCATGCTCATCCCCAAGAGCTTTCTTTCAAAAGAGGCAGAGCATGTGGAAGGCTTTGCTAAGGAATGTGCCGTAGTAACCCATTATCGTCTGCGTGCCAATGAAAGTCATGACGGTGTAGAGGTTGACCCAAGTGCAAAATTAGAGGAAGAACTTATCATCCGCCCTACCTCAGAGACTACTATATGGAATACATATCGCAAATGGATACACTCATGGCGTGACCTGCCCCTGTTGTGCAATCAGTGGTGTAACGTGATGCGATGGGAGATGCGTACACGCCTCTTCTTGCGTACCAGTGAGTTCCTGTGGCAAGAAGGGCATACAGCTCATGCTACCAAAGAAGAGGCTGAAAAGCGCGCCAAGCAGATGCTCGGAGTCTATGCTGATTTTGTAGAGAAATATATGGCGATGCCTGTCATTCAGGGCGTGAAGAGCGAGACAGAGCGTTTTGCCGGTGCTCTCGATACCTATACGATTGAGGCGATGATGCAGGACGGCAAGGCTCTGCAGAGTGGCACGAGCCATTTCCTCGGACAAAATTTCGGTAAAGCCTTCAACGTTCAGTTTGTAGATAAAGACAATAAGCTCGACTATGCCTGGGCTACAAGCTGGGGAGTAAGCACTCGACTCATGGGCGCTCTGATAATGACACATAGCGACGACAACGGTTTGGTATTGCCTCCGCACCTCGCTCCCATACAGGTTGTCATAGTTCCAATCTTCAAAGGTGAAGAAGAACTCAAACGTCTCGACGAGAAGTTCAACGTCATCACAAAGAATCTCCGAGCAAAGGGCATACGCGTAAAATACGACAACGCAGATAACAAGCGTCCCGGATTCAAATTTGCCGACTATGAGCTTAAGGGAGTTCCCGTAAGGCTTGTCATGGGGGGAAAGGATCTGGCAAACGGCACCATAGAACTCATGCGTCGCGACACCCTGGAGAAAGAAACACTTTCCGCAGAGGGAATAGAAGACTACGTAGAAAAGCTTTTGGAAGAAATCCAGCAAAACATTTATCAGAAAGCCAAGGAACGTCTTGAAAGTCGCATATATCCTTGCGATAACTACGAAGAGTTCAAGGAGCGCATAAAAGACGGAGGCTTCTTCCTTTGTCCTTGGGACGGCACAGTCGAAACAGAGGCAAAGATAAAAGCTGAGACGCAAGCCACAATACGCTGTGTGCCCTTCGGAGTAGATCAGTCCAATCCTGGTGTCGATATGGTAAGCGGCAAGCCTGCCACATGTCGCGTTCTTATAGCACGAAGCTACTAATACCCCAGTTCGCCCTATGCTCTCAGTAGGCAATCTTAGTGTGTCCTTTTCAGCCCGACCATTGTTTACCGATGTAAACTTTGTAGTCAACCGTGGCGAGCGCGTTGCACTTGTCGGCAAGAATGGGGCAGGCAAAACCACTATGCTGCGGATCATTGCAGGAGAGCAACAACCCACATCCGGCAACGTGGCACTGGAGCAAGATGCCGAGGTGGGCTATCTGCCACAGGTGATGAAAATAACCGATGGGCGCACTGTGATAGAAGAAGCCGAGACAGCTTTTGCGGAGATACTCACGCTCAAATCACACATTGAAAGTCTCAATAAGGAAATATCTTCTCGTACCGATTATGATTCGGACGAATATCTGAAACTTCTTGAAGACTTCTCTCACTCCTCAGAACGCCTTACCGTTCTGGGTGGGGAGAACTATCATGCAGAAGCAGAGCGCGCTCTCTTGGGGCTGGGCTTCAAGCGATCCGACCTGCGCCGACCCACGTCAGAGTTCAGCGGCGACTGGCGCATGAGGATAGAACTTGCAAAACTCCTGCTACGCCGCCCCGACCTGCTCCTGCTAGACGAGCCCACGAACCACCTCGACATAGAGAGCATACGCTGGCTTGAGAAATTTCTCGCCGCCTCAGGAGCAGCCGTGCTACTTGTCAGCCACGACAGAGCTTTTCTGAATAATGTCTGCAACCGCACCATGGAGATAAGTGTAGGTAAGCTCACCGACTATCGTGTAGGCTACGACGAGTTTGTCAGGCTACGCCGCGAGCGTCGTGAGGCGCAGCTCCGAGCATACGAAAATCAGCAAAAAGAAATAGCAGACATAAAAGATTTCATCGAACGTTTCAGGTATAAACCCACAAAAGCCGTTCAGGTGCAAAGCCGCATAAAGCAGCTGGAGAAAATCGTACCGATAGAAGTTGATGAGGTTGACACAGATTGTCTGCATTTGAAGTTTCCCCCATGCCAGCGTAGTGGCGACTACCCAATCATTTGCCAAGACCTGTCCAAGAGCTATGGGCAACATCAGATATTTTCAGGAGTGAACATAACCCTTCGCCGAGGCGAGAAAGTAGCCTTCGTAGGGCGCAACGGCGAAGGCAAGACCACACTCGTCAAGTGCATCATGAACGAAGTGGAATATAGTGGGACGCTTAAAGTGGGGCACAATGTAACCATAGGATATTACGCACAAAACCAAGCACAGACTCTAGACGAGAACCTCACTGTTTACGAAACTATCGACTATGCAGCAGTAGGTGATGTCCGCCTCCACATTCGCGATATACTTGGAGCCTTTATGTTCGGAGGGCAAAACTCCGAGAAAAAAGTAAAAGTACTCAGCGGAGGAGAACGCAGCCGACTAGCAATGATAAGCCTGTTGCTCAAACCCGTAAACCTCCTCATCCTTGACGAGCCGACAAATCACCTCGACATGCGTTCTAAGGACATTCTCAAAGAAGCCCTGCTTGCATACGACGGTACAGTAGTCCTCGTTAGCCACGACCGCGACTTCCTTGACGGACTCGTCAGCAAAGTATATGAATTCCGCGATGGCAAAGTCCGCGAACACATAGGAGGAATATACGACTTCCTTAAGACATCCCAAGTAGCAGATTTCGATGAATATCAAGCAAACAAAAATATAAGTCAAAGCAAAACTCCATCAAAAGTTTCTTCCCCAGGCGAAGGTCGTCAGGAATATGAAGAAAAGAAACAACAACAGAGAGAGATACGCAAAATAAAAAATAACATAGAAAACAAAGAAAAGCACATCACTGAACTTGAAAATACCCTTCAAGAGCTAACAATGAAATTGCAGACCCCACAGGGAGCTGCCGACCCCCACCTTGCCATGGAATACACCCACATCTCTGAGCAACTAGACCACCTGATGCAAGAGTGGGAACTGGAAAACGAAAAACTAGCAAGCACAACACTCATATGAAACTGAAAAAAATCCTACCCATCCTTCTCCTTTTGCCATGCATGGCATACGGACAAGACGAAGAATCACGTTTCTCAACCAAATACATGGATACCAAAGCCAAACCCGGCACCGATTTCTATCGCTACGCCTGTGGTAAATGGCTTGACACTCATCCCCTCACAGCCGAACATTCGCGCTACGGACAGTTCAACCATCTCAGTGAACAAAATGCCCGGCAAGTGCGCCAGCTAATAGAGAATCTTGCAGCCAACCCCCAAGAGCCAGGCTCGTTGGCACAAAAAATTGGTACTCTCTACCAACTCGCAATGGACAGCACCAGACTCAACGCCGAAAGCTACACACCCATAAAACCACTCCTACAACAAATCAATCAGATCTCCACTCGCCGCGGCTACATGCTTATAGCCTCGCAACTCATGCGCAGAGGCATAAACGCCGTCATGTTCAGTCTCTATTTTGACGCCGACCTCAAAGATGCAACGCGATATATAGCACAAGTATATCAGCCTAGCCTCACCATGGGCGATCGCGACTATTACCTCAGCAACGACGAGCACACACTGAACATACGCAAAGCCTACAAAGACTACGTTACAGAACTCTTTCTCTTGGTAGGCAATACCCCTCAGGAAGCAGAAGAAAAAAGCGCAGCGGTGATACAGATAGAGACACAGCTAGCCCAAGCCAACTACAGCCGCACAAAACTGCGCGATGTAGAAGCAAACTATCACAAATACACCTTCGAAGCCCTGCAGAATGAATACAGCGAAATAGACTGGAGTACATGTCTCCTACAGCTCGGCGCACCGGCAATCACCGAAGTCAGCGTTGCGCAGCCAGAGCCCATTCACCAAGTAGGTAAGCTCCTCACTCAAGAACCCCTTGACAACCTCAAAGCCTACGCCGAATATAAAGTCATTGACAATGCTGCATCATCACTCTCCGACGATTTTCGCGCAGCCCAGTTCCAGTTCTACAACAAAACTCTCAGCGGCGCACAGCAAGATCGCCCACGCTGGAAAAGAGCAGTTAGTTTAGTAGATGACGCAATGGGGATGGCAGTAGGACGCATGTACGTAGAAAAATACTTCCCCGAGACGAGTAAACAACGCATGTTGCAACTTGTTGAGAACCTTCGTGCAGCCCTTGCTCAGCGGATAACATCACTACAGTGGATGAGTGAGGAAACCAAAAAACAAGCCCTTCAAAAACTCTCTACATTCTACGTCAAAATAGGCTATCCCGACACGTGGAAAGACTACAGCAATCGCCACATCGACCCAGCGCTCAGCCTCTACGAGAACCTAAGCCGAGTAGCTCAGTTTGAAACCGCCGACCACATTCTTCGCCGCGCAAATCAGAACGTCGACAGAGCAGAGTGGCTCATGACCCCTCAGACCATAAACGCATACTACAATCCCACCACCAACGAAATATGCTTCCCCGCAGGCATACTCCAGCCACCATTCTTTGACCCCACTGCCGATGATGCGGTCAACTACGGAGCCATAGGAGTTATCATAGGGCATGAAATGACCCACGGATTCGACGACCAGGGCGCACAGTTCGACAAAGCTGGCAACCTTAGCAATTGGTGGACACCAGCCGACAAAGACAAATTCCAGCAGCGCACACAGGTTATGGAAGATTACTTCAACAAGATAGAAGTGCTGCCAGGCATGTACGCCAACGGCAAGCTTACCTTAGGCGAGAACATTGCTGACAACGGCGGACTCAACGTAGCCTACCAAGCCTTCACTGAGGCGATAAAAAGTAAGCCACTGGAGCAAAAAGACGGTTTTACGCCCCAGCAACGCTTCTTCCTCTCTTATGGCTTTATATGGGCTGGCAACATACGAGATGAGCAGCTGCGCCAATACAACAAACTCGACCCCCATTCACCAGGCCGATGGCGCGTGAACGGAGCTCTGCCACACATTGACGCATGGTACAAAGCATTCAACATACGCAAAAACGACAAACTATATGTCCCCAAAAACAAACGGGTACAAGTATGGTAAATAATCTCGGAAAAAGTATCTAGGTAAATTGCCTGGAAAGGCGGTAGTGAAGCAATTAAAACATGCCAAAGCGCTGAGCTCTACAAACTGCAAACGGACTTGTCTGAGTAGTTGGCTTAGTATGGTTTCCTCGTTTTTTATCTCTTTATAAATATAAAATCTCTCTCTAAAAATGCTTTTCCTCCCTGAACATATTCCTTCTGCTGAGGTCCTCCGAGGTGAGGGGTATGACGTGGGCTCTTATAGGCTTGACCTGCGTGACTTCCAGTTTACCGAGGGCTCGCTTGCGAGTGCTGCTGGAGCGCAGCTGCGCATTGCATTTCTCAATCTTATGCCAGAGAAGGAGGAAGCGCTGCAGGACTTGTGTAGGGTGCTGCTCTCACCCGACGTGTCGGTAAAGCTGGTGCCATTGAAGTTTCGCTGCCACGAATATAAGGTGGCTTCGCAACAATATATGGAGGAGTTTTATATGAACGTGGAAGAGGTGGAACCGCGTGCCTTTGACGCGCTTCTGGTGAATGGCGCTCCTGTCGAGAGATTATCTTTTGAGGAGGTTGACTACTGGGACGAGCTTTGCGGCTTCATGGATGAATTCTCGGATGGTGGTTTGCCGCAGCTGTATATCTGCTGGGCTGCGCAGGCAGCCTTATATCATTTTTATGGCATTCCTAAATATATTCTTCCTCGAAAGTGCTTTGGTGTATTCAGTCATGTTGTGTCTCCTGCTTTCAGGGCTGTGTATGGTGGTCTGCCTGAGGTTCTTTCTATTCCAATGAGTCGTCATACAGAGATTCGTGCTGCCGACGTGGTGGCTGAGCAGCGCCTGGATTTGGCAGCCTTCAGCGAGGAGAGCGGAGTTGGTATCGTGGCTGACTTGGCTGCTCAGCGCTTATTTATCACAGGGCATCTGGAATATGGCAGGGACAGATTGGCATTTGAATATTTCCGGGATATGGATAAGGGGCTGGATATACAGCCCCCCCAACATTATTTCCGTGCTAACGATGCTCATAGCGAAATTTGCGCTACGTGGCACGATGGTTCAAAATTACTTTTTCACGCTTGGCTGAAGAGTGTTCTGCAGCATAAGCGCTAACAAGGTGTGACTTCTGGCTACCACTCCCAATGGAGGATGCTTACTCCACGAGTCCTAGTTCTTCCCAGTTTGCTAGTGTGTGGCGGATGTCGGCTATGATTTCTTCCCGTGAGGGAGCTTCGTCGTATTCTGCGAGTATTGCGTCGCAAATTTTTTCTTCGTCAATTTCTTCCATCTTGGTGCATGTTTCCCAGATGAATGCAGCTGTATCGTTCAGACTGAGCATCTTGCTAAAGTCTATGTTCTCAAGTCCTTCGGCTATTACGGCTTTCTCTCCGCAAATGTCTCTGAGGACTAGTCCTTTTCTTAGTTTCATGTTGTTATTGTTTTTGAAGTGTTATTACTATGGTTTGTGTACGAACAATCGACGGTGGAGTGCAAGGATTATGCGCCTTAGCGGCTGTGTGTTCATCCAGATGTAGCTGTAGGTGCGCCATTTCCATCCTTGTGTGGTTTCTATGGTCGTGCGCCCTTTGCGCTGGAAGGCTGTCGCTATTGCAATGACGTCATTGCGTTGGCATGTTTCAGTTCCTTTTACATTGCCGTCGCCTTTGAGGGTAATTGTTGTTCCTTCTACCCGAATGACGCGATGGAGCACGTAGTGGCTGGCTCTGTCTTCTACTAGGAGCAGGTCACCTCGCCGGACTGTGCCTTGGCAGGGTGAGAGTATGACGTTGTCTCGCCTGTCCTCGAGGAAGGGGCGCATACTATATCCGCGTACGCGGAATGTGACGGTGTGCCCTTCGTCTATGATTTTCTTTATCTGGGGTATGAGGACGTCGTTGGGCAGTGTTACTATTTTCTTTTCTTTCATTATGATGTTACGGCGTCATGGGACATCCACGCTGCTGCTGGCTCGGGGAGGTTCTTTAGATGAAATACGGGTGTGACGGTGGCTACCTTGGAGACGGTATCGGTGATTTTTCGATAGGATTCTTTGTCCCATATCATGGTGGAGCATGATGTGAGGATTGTGGCGAAACCTTGGATTTTGGTTTCTCTCCTTATTTGGTTTTGTGGCGCTTGTTCCAGTCGCACTAGTGCTCCGAGTGGAAGGCTTGTATTAAGGTAGTAGTCGCGTTTTCCGCTCCATGGTGTGCCGTAAACTCTGACGCTGCCGTCGTCTAGAAACCTGACGGCGGGATTGTCGTCGTTGAGTATGTGGCTGTCGGGGATGTTTGCTACCCAGAGGTCGCTGTGTGTGCTCTTCCCTGTGCCGCTTGTGCCGAGGAACATATATGCTTTCCCGCTGTGCATGATGACGGAGGAATGCATGAGTAGGGTGTTGTGGTATGCAGCAGAGAAGGCGAATGTAATCATTATGGTGTTATTGAGCCCGAAACGTTTATTTGCTTCGTTGCCATAGAGTGTTACTCCTACGTTCTGAAAGTGCTTGTCAGCCTTCATTGCGGCGGCGACCTCTCCGCGGGGGTTGCTTATGATTATTTTGAATCCTCCATTGTCGAGCAGAAATACTCCGTGGTTGCAACCTCCAGCGTCGAACTGTCCTATTTCTTTACCTTCGGGCTGTGTGTTGACAAGGTCGTCGCTGACGGTGAGGAGGAATATGTTGCGTGGGTTGGGTTCTGGTGTATAGAAAGGTGCGTAGGATGGTAGGTATTCGCGCCCGTCGTCGATGCCCTTGCGGAAGATGATGCGGCAGGGGTGGTCGGCTATTTTGAAGCTTAGGTCTTTTGTGTTCATCGGAGCTACTGTTTGCTTTTTACGGGGTTGAATGTGAACTCTGTGACTGGTAACTCAACGAGTTTTGTTGATTTGTCTTTTTGGTATCTGCGGCGCACCTTGTTGTATTTCTTTTCTATAGCTTTCTTTTTAGTGTCGTAGAATATGGCGCAGGTTTCGTATCCAGGGTAGTTCTGTTCCAGATAGATTTTCATTTGTTCGGCGTATATGGCTCTGTTTTCCAGAAATCCTGTCTTTTTCTCTATAAAGTTTCCTTTGAAGTGGTGTATTTCAGAGATGTAGGTTGTGGAGTCGTTGAAGCTTGTCCCTACTCCGAAGATATATACTTCCGGGTTTTCGACACTTTGTTTTTTCTGTGCGTGTACTGCTAAGAAAGTGAATGAGAGTAGGATGAGTAGATGTATTTTTTTCATTGTGTGTTTTTTTATCTGTTTGAATATTTTTCGATGAGTTGTTCTACGGTTGTGTCTCCGAGTTGTTGTGCTTTACTGAGGTTTTGTAGGGCTTCTTTTGTTTGTTTCTTTTCTCCGTATGCTATGCCTATTATTTTGTAGCAATCGGGGTTCTCAGGTATTTCGACTAGTAGTTGTTTTGCTATTTCTATTGCTTCATCGAACATGGCTACTTGCAGGAGTATGCTGGCTTCTTCTAGTTTGTAGAAGTATGTTTGAGGTGCTTGTGCCTTGACTTGTGCCAGTTTGATGTCGTCGAGTGCTTGCTGAAACATCTTTGCTTTTCTTTCTGTTTGTGAGCGATCGGCAAAGAATGTGTGTGAGAGACTGCCTGCCCCTACGGCTTGTTCGTAGTCTTTCAGGTCGATGGCTGCTTGTCGGTATTTTTCAAGTGATATTTCCTGCAGGGCTCTTACGTAGAGGTAGTATGCCTCGGAGGCTTTGTAAGGTTTTTGCAGCATGGCTACTGCGCTGTCGAGCTGTTCCAGGATTTGTGTGGGTGGCATCTTGGCTCGTTCTATGGCTAGCGCAGTTTTGTAGTATAAGTTTGGTGAGGCGAGCTCTGTCTGGCTCACTTGTTTGTAGCTTTCTGTTGCTGCAGCAAATTGTGACAGTGCATATTCGCAATCGCCACGTTGCAGCATGTAGAGTGGGGAGGGTGAGCTATCGTGGGCAGCAATGGCTTCCTGGAGTGCACGATGCATATTCCAGTTTGCCGGCTTACGTGTGGTGTTGCTACTGGAGTGGGTGAAGAGGAGTTTGCTGAAATTATAGTGTACTGCATCGGCTTTCATCGTCGATGTGGGTGCTTCTGCTTTGGAGATTGCCGTAGCGAAATCTTTCTCGCTGTCTTCGTACTGTCCATGATTTGCAAGGAAAACGGCTCGGTTCACGTATCCTTCTGCATTCTCTGGATATTGGCTGATGAAGTCGTCTAATGCTGTCAGCATTGCTGTGGAGTCGGCGTCGTTCATCATGTAGATGTATGTAAGGGCATCGGACTCTGCTTGTGGAAGTGCTTTGGGTATCTTGATGGCTAGCAGGTCGTTGCTGAGCGAACTTGTGGGTTTTATGCTGAGCGTTGCAGCGAATCGTGCATCCAAGGCACACGCGCTTTTAGCTTTGTCTGTGAGATTTTTTTGTACTATGGCGAAGAGCTCTCCTTTTGGTGTGAGGAGTGGGCAGCCAAAGTTCTTCTCTACATTTTGTGCTGTGATGTAATAGTATTTATAGTCCAGATAGTCTTCTGCTTTTTCTATTTTTATCTCTATTGGTAGCGACTTTTTGTCGGTAGTGTAGTTTAGCAGTAGAGCCTTGGTTTCGGTTTCAGGAGTTGTTGATGTAGAGATTAGTGGTGTGGCTTTTTTTATTTCAGGGATACGGAATTTTACGATATCTAGCGAGCTGCTAGCTCCCAGGATGCGCTCTACAAGATAAGTATTTCCTTTGTAGTCGGTTATCTCTGCTTTTGTTGCTCCCTTGAAGAGTGTATATGGGGCAATGCCTGTGGTGTTGTCGTTTATCAAGAATCCAAACCCGGTTTTGCCCACTGTCCCTTCATTTGTATATGTTTTTACCTTGAAGAGTGCTCGGTGTGGGTTGTCGTCTAGTTTGTGGGCATGGGTGCAAATGCCTACAAGCAGGAATATGATTAGTGATATGGTGTGTTTCATTATTTATTCGGATTACATTTTATATTTATCTCATCCAAGTAGTGTTTTAGCGTTTTCTATTGCCGCTTGTGTCAACTTTTCTCCAGAGAGCATATTTGCTATTTCTGTGATTCGTTCTTCTCTGCAGAGCTCTCGTATGTGTGTGGCTGTTGTCTGAGAGGTTTCTTCTTTGTACACTAGGAAGTGGTGCTGTCCCATGGCTGCTATCTGCGGAAGGTGCGTGATGCATATTACTTGCGAATGTGCTGCCATCTGCTTCATCTGCACTGCCATTTTTTCTGCCATAGTGCCCGACACTCCTGTGTCTATCTCGTCAAATATGATTGTTGGAAGATTTTTGTGCGAAGATATGAATGTTTTTAATGCGAGCATAAGTCGTGACAATTCACCTCCTGAAGCAGTTTGTGTGACATCTTGCAATATGCCGTCTCTGTTGGCACTGAAGAGCAGCGTGACATTGTCGTTGCCACTTTGATCGGGCTGCTTGCGAGGGGTAAAGTTGAATGAAAGCGAAGCATGCGGCATGCCCAGTTCTATCAGACTTTTGAGGATGTGGCTCTCAACTTCTCGGGCAGCTTTTTGACGTATTTTTGTCAACTGAGCAGCTATTTCCAGGCACTGCTTTTTGCTTTTCTCGGCTTCTCGGGTTGCTTTCTCGATGAGATTTTCTATGTCTTCTAATCTTTCAATTCGTCTTTGAATATTTTCCTTCGTCTGGATGAGTTCCTCTATGCTGTCAGCCTCATGCTTCTTCAATAGAGAATAGATGGCAGACAGTTTGTCGTCTATGTAAGTGAGGCGCTCGGCATCGTATTCAATGCTGTCGGCCTTGCGAAGAATTTCGCCTATAATGTCGTCAATTTCTATGCGGCAGCTTGAAAGTCGCTGGGAGATGGCTTCAGCATCGGGATATACGTCGTTGATGCTGTCCAAACTTTGTGTGGCATTGCGCAGGATGCTTGACACACTGACGTCTTCGGAGTCGAGAGCGTTAGAGGCTTGGTAGAGAGCTGACTTTATGTCCTCGGCATGACGCAGCATTTTTGCCTCATCCTCGAGAGCCGCAATATCTATGTTTTTTAGATCCAGTTCCGAGAGTTGCTGCAGCTGAAATACAAGGAAGTCATAGTCACTATTGTCTTGTTGAGCGTCTTCCTTTAGTTCGGCAAGGCGCGACTCTGCCTCTTTCCACTCTTTGAAACTTTGTGCATATTCGCTCTTGAGGAGGGCATTTTTAGCTACCGAGTCGAGTGTGTCTATGAGAAAGTGCTCTCTGCCCAAGAGTAGGTTTTGATGCTGAGAGTGTATGTCGATAAAGAGTGCTGAGAGTTCCCGCAGCACAGATAGCGTGACGGGGGTGTCGTTGACGAATGCCCTGCTTTTGCCGGTGTCGAGAATTTCGCGTCGGATGATGCAAATATCTTCGTTGTCTATGTCATTAGCTTCAAGAAATGCCTGGATATCATTGTTCTCAGCTATGAAATGACCTTCTACGATACATTTTTTAGAACCTTTTTTTATGGTCCTGGCATCTGCTCTCACGCCTTGCAGCAATCCCAGGGCCCCCAGGATGATGCTTTTGCCAGCTCCCGTCTCTCCCGTCATCACTGTGTAGCCCATCGAAAGTTCGATATCCAGACTTTCAATGAGCACATAGTTCTTTATGTGGAGTTCTTTCAGCATTTATTGTTGATGGTATGGATTTCGGTGCACAGGAACAAGATTTTTTACTTCATCTGGTTCCAAATGTTGTTTTTGGAAGCATTGATGTTAGAAAGGAGTTCTATGATGGGCTCTTTCTCCTTTGCTGTTCCATGACCTTTATATATACTGAGCAATTCGTCGCTCTTGTATTCGGTGAAGAGTTGCGGAAGTGTGGATAGTGGCTTGTTTTCGCGCGCCTGTTTCAGCAGTTCCAGGGCTTCGGTGATGGCAGTACGTCCGCGCTCAGCGTTTTCTGCCATAGTATCCATTCCTTCACGATAATACTTGTATTGCATCTGCCTGAATGGCTCCATGCCGCTGTCTGTCAGGTCGTTAATGATAGCATAGCGGTTTTTGTCGTCTTCAAAGGCTTTCCAGCCTTTCGATGGCAGCGACTGAGCATTGTTCACAATAGTCTTTGCCTCGTTGAAAGCATCTGTACCCCCAAGAGGTGCGAAAGAGTCACAGTCGAAACCTATTATCAGATAGACATAATACGCCATGAGTGCAGTCAGCTCGTTGTCTATCAAGTCGGAACGAAATTCCAACTGGTCAAAGTCCTGATAGGTAAAGTTGAAGTTGTTGTCCTGCGTGCTGAAAAGGGTAGTGGTATATACTGAGTTGTACACAGGGCGTGAGCATTGCACATTCAGAGTACACTCAAAAGTGTTTTCGGTGGATGAATATTTGTTCACCAAAATGTTGAATACACATTGTATTCTCTCATTCTTGTGAAACTGCATATTCGTCCAGTTCCTGTTGTTGACAAACTCTGTGAGAGCCTTCTCCAGACTTTCAAAGACAGTAGACGAAGACTGCTGAACCTTTTGTCGGTTGATGTTTATGCGTGCTTCAATCTCCTGCGCAGAAACTCCTGTGCATAGCAATGCAGCTATTATCACGATATATTGCCTAAGTGCCTGCATAGTTCGTCGATTATGTCCTCTGCCGCTTCCTGCTTGCTTTTCAATAGGAAAGCATGCTCTTCCCCGGCATTGATGATAGTGATTTTATTCGTGTCGTATCCGAAAGCTGCCCCTTCGTCTTTGAGAGAATTCAGCACGATGAAGTCCATTCTCTTCTCCGCTAGTTTTTTCTTGGCATTTGTCACCTCGTTGTCGGTTTCCAGGGCAAAACCCACGACGACCTGTTTCTCTGTTTTCCTAGCGCCCAGCGCACCGGCAATGTCCTTTGTAGGTACAAGGCGCAGCAGGAGTTCTTCGCCGTTTTTCTTGATTTTCCTCTCAGCACACTCTGCTGGAGTAAAGTCGGCAACGGCAGCACACAGTATGGCTGCATCACAGTCCTTGAAAGCCGCAACAGCCTGCTTGTACATCTGCTCGGCGCTCTCCACATCTGTGCGGACAATGCTTTCCGAAGAACAATGCAGATGAGTAGGTCCAGAAACGAGTTGTACCGTAGCACCACGACGAGCGCAGGCTTCCGCCAGGGCGAACCCCATTTTTCCCGATGAGAAGTTTCCTATGAACCTTACGGGGTCAATCCTCTCGTATGTAGGTCCAGCAGTGATGAGGATGCGTTTGCCTCTCAGCGACTGGCTGTTGCAGAGAAGATTTTCGAGATACGCATAGATACCTTCAGGCTCTTCCATTCGCCCCTTACCTATGAGCTGGCTAGCCAGTTCGCCCTGTCGAGGCTCAATAATCTTCACACCCCTTGCGCTGAGTAGGTCGAGGTTAGCCCTTGTAGCCTCATGAGCATACATGTCCATATCCATGGCAGGAGCCACTACAACGGGAGCCCTCATCGAAAGATATGTAGTCAGCAGCATGTTGTCGGCAATGCCATGAGCCATTTTTGCGATAGTAGAGGCAGTGGCAGGGGCTATCAGCATGATGTCAGCCCATAGTCCCAAGTCCACATGACTATTCCATGAGCCGTCACGTCTGTCGAAGAACTCGCTCACCACGGCATGCCTGCTTAGGGTAGCCAAAGTGAGAGGGCTGACAAACTCCTTGCCGGCATCAGTCATCACCACCTGAACCTCGTTGCCGCTTTTTACGAGGAGTCGAGTCAGCTCGCAAGCCTTGTAGGCTGCAATGCTGCCTGTTATACCGAGCACAATTTTCTTTCCTTGCAATGCGCTATAGAGTTTTTGGGGGAGTTGTAAGTATTGGAGATTATGAGTTCTAAGGCTTTTAGTGATTAAGAAAAAACGTAATCACCAAAAGCCCAAAAACTCAAATAGAAAAGTTTACAAATGTCCGAAGGGGAGTGACATAAGCAATTATTCGTTCAGCATCATAGGCATGAGGAGCATGAGCACCTCTTCGCCTTCAACCTGAGTGGCAGGAACTATGACACCTGCTCTGCTTGCGTCAGCCAGACGGATGATGATATCGTCGCCCTGCAGATTGTTGATAAGTTCCAGCAAGAACGGACCCTTGAACCCTATGCTCATGGGCGTGCCGCTGTAGTCGCAAAGTATAGCCTCCTCTGCCGACATAGCAAAGTCAGTATCCTGCGAAGACACTGTCATCTTGCCATTCTCCAGGCGCAGCTTTACCAGAGAGCTTACGGCGCTGGAGAAAATCAACACACGCCTGAGAGCAGCTATCATAGCCTCGCGGTTCACAGTAATGCAGTTAGGGTTGTCCTTAGGGATAACGGCACTATAGTTCGGGTAGCGGCCCTCACTCAGCCTGCTCGTCATCTCGAAACCAGAAGTACGTATCTCAGCATTTCTGCCATCGAAAGCAACGACGACATTCTCCGTCTCTTTAGCAAGAACATTCTTCAGAATTGTGGCAGGGCGCTTAGGCAAGATGAACGAGCCCTCCTCAGCCGACTGAGTAGAGAGAATCTTGTTGCACGAAAGCTTGTGTCCGTCGCTGGCAACGATAGTCAGGTCCTCCTTTTTAATGTCGAAGAAGATACCGTTCATCACGGGGCGCAGGGCGTCGTCGGCAGTAGCGAAGAGAGCCCTGTTGACAGCGTCGAAGAAATGGCTGGGAGCAATCTCTATCTTCGCAGCGTCGTCGCTGAGCTTCTGTGGCAGAGGATACTCGTCGGCAGCCATAGCCATGAAATTATACTTACCGTTCAGGTATTCCACCGTAACCTCGAGCGTCTTTTCGTTGATGAAAAATTCAAGAGGCTGTTCGGGAATCTCCTTCATAGCACTTTGTATAGTCTTGGCGTTGACAGCAAAACGAATCTTTGCATCGCTCTCACCGACCGTCATGTTCGTACGCAGAGTAGTCTCATTGTCCGATGCCGTGATAGTCAGTTTTTCACCATCAACCTCAAAGAGAAAACTCTCCAAGATAGGCAGACTGTTAGTAGTAGCAATCACGCGACCTGTAGTCTGAAGGCGCGAAGAAAGCAGTGAGCTTGAAATGACAAATTTCATGATTCTTTAATAAAATTTTTGTATGAAGATTTTTGTTATAAATTCAGATAGCATATACTTTGTGCAAAAATAATACATCTTTGACGAAAAAGCATATTCAATAGTTTACTTTTTGTTAAAAAAAGACTTAATGGAAACTATTTCCGCGCAATCATCTTATACCGATAATCTTGTGAATTTGCAAAGACAGCCTCCACTCCGGATGCTTCAGGCACCACGCAGCAGCCTCGCGCACCAGAGCCTCATTTCTCGCCCTGTTGCCCGTATCGCATGGTTGCAGAAACCTGTGAGTGGCACTTATGTCGGGGAAAGTAGAGAAGGTCTCACCGGTATATACAATTTTTAGTTCGTCGCATTCCTTTAATCGAAGTTCTGCGCCGCTAACATGGTCGTTCTTGGGCGACAGCGTAATCCAGTCGATGCCATTCGGCAGTGCGTGTGTCCCGTTAGTCTCCATAGCTACCCATTTGCCTGCTCTGTGGAGTCCGTCAACCAAAGCATCATCGGCTTGGAGTGACGGTTCGCCTCCAGTGAGCACTACGAACCTTACTGGCTCGCGCTCCACAAAGCTCAGTATGTCCTCAAGGCTCATCGTAGTGAACGCAGAAAAGTCCGTGTCGCAGAAAGGGCAGCGCAGGTTGCAGCCTGAGAAACGGATGAATATTGCCGCAGTGCCACTATGGAAACCCTCGCCCTGCAGACTGGTGAAAATCTCGTTTACCCTATAGTCCATCTTTCTCGTAAATAGCGATGTTGCCCTCTGACTCCTGCACAACAACTTTGTAGCAGCAAGGAATCTGTGTGCATAGCCAATAGGCAATGTTCTCCGCTGTGGGTTGGAAAGGCAGAGTCTCCGACAAGTTGCAGTGGTCCAGGTTCTTTTTGACAATCCTCTTCACATGCTGAAAATCCACTACCATGCCTTCTGCGTTAAGCTTTTCGGATTTGCAGAATATGGTAATCATCGCGTTGTGTCCGTGCAGTGTAGTGCACCTGCTCTCGTATGGCAAGTCAAGCTGATGAGCAAAACTCACCTCAATATGTTTCTCAATATAGTACATTTCTGTTTTTCTGTTTTTTAAGTTTTGTTTAATGGGCACTATGGGCAAAAATCTTTCACGCCCTGTTGGCTCGTCAACGTCTTTTTCAGGTCTTCGGCTTTGCTCTTGCCGATGGATATCTCGATTAAAATCTCCGCGTCGCGATATTCAATGCTCGTCTTTCCACCAGACGCACGCACAGTTCGCATGACATAGTCTAGGGCAGGATAGGTAGTAATGACCGTAAACTTCTTTGTTTCCTCCTTAGTCATCACCTTTGCCCTTTCCAGAGCCTGACGCGCAGCTTGAGCATACGCTCTTCCCAAGTTGGCAGCTCCCAGAGGAGTCCCACCGTAATACCTCACCACCGCCACGAGAACGTCGGTTAGCTCCGCACTGAGGATAGCTCCATATATAGGCTTCCCACCTGTGCCAGAAGGCTCACCGTCGTCGCTGGCTCTCCACGTCTGCCCTGCAGGTCCCAGCCTAAAGGCATACGGAATATGGCGTGCATCATGATACTTTTTGCGTAGCGATTTAAGCATAAGACCCACCTGAGCCTCGTCGTCCACAGGATAGGCAAAAGCCATGAAGCGGCTGCGCATCTGCGTAAATACATCAGCCGAGGCATCCACAATGGTCATGTAAGAGTCGGGTCCGCTCATCGTTGGCCGTGGGGCACCTAGTTTTCAAAATAATACAAGAAAGTAGCCACGCCCGAGAGAGCAGGCTTGCGCTCACCTTCGATGTCTATCTGAAACTTCACCTGAGTCTTGCAGGTGCCTCTCAGGTCTTGTATGTCTTCCAGCCATGCCGTCAGTCGCAGTTTCTGTCCTGACTTCACTGCCTGACCAAACTTCATCTTGCCATGCCGTAGTTCACCATCATCTTCAGGTTCTCTACTTCCACAATCTGCCCCCAAAGATAGGGCAGC
>JAFYFI010000112.1 GCA_017543785.1 Alloprevotella sp. | reverse complement strand
TGCAGCCGGTGTCGCCGCCCTCTCTGACGGCAGAAAAGACATGCTCAGCGGAGCCGCCAAGTTTGTCTATGCACTGCCCGACGGAGCCACGGCAAAAGATCTTGAAGGTGCCCAACCTCACGATGTATGGTATGTGGGCGGCATTACCGACGAAAACGCACGCACCGTCAGCGTGAAGCTCGACTTCCTGAAGCCCGGCACGAAATACGAAGCCACCATATACGCTGATGCGCCCGACGCTGACTACGAAACAAACCCACAAGCCTACACCATCACCAAGCAAAAAGTAACGAGCAAATCCGCCCTCAAACTCAGGATGGCCCGCTCCGGAGGTTTTGCAGTATCACTCCGCTCACTTTGACCACTAACTTCTCATAACATAATATAATTCAGGTTTAAATACATTTCTGGCCAACATCCACCCCAATCGACGATTAATCCAGGCTTCGCCACAGTGAAGCCTGGATTTTTTGGGGAAATACGTCATGAAAAAGACCACAGATCTGTGCCTGTGGCCAATGCTTTTTTACGGGCAGTGAGGGAAAGGCTAGAGGATTAGTCTTCTTTTACGATGTCGGAGATGTGTATCCACCACCGGGTCCATCGGTTGGGCTTCTTGGCGAGATCCGCGGGAGGTGTCTCGGGAGTGTCGGTGGGCTGCTCGAAGATTTCTTGTGGTCTTTGGGGTAGTGGCACTGTGCATGGCTGATTGGCGATGGCGAGGAGGGCGAGATCTGCGAGGTAGCGTGACTCGGCTGTGCGGACAGGGTCAGTGAGGATGTAGTCGGCGGACAGTGAGTTTTTGCGCACGATGACTTTGTCGATGCCAACGATGTCCTTAAAGACATTGGCGATGTTGGGCATGTTGGCACCGCCGCCGGTGAGGAAGGCTCCTGCCAGCAGACTCTCACGGGTGTAGTGTGACTCGTTGATCTGGTGTTTGACGTTAAGGAGAATCTCGGTTAGGCGGGCGTCAATGACGTTGCTTAGGGTACGGCGCTGTATGGGAGTACCGTCTGCGGTGGTGTGGACAATGGCCATGCCTTCTTCTTCGGTGAAAGTAGCGTAGGGCTCACCAAACTTGCCGGTCTTAAGGTCTTCGGCCTCGGAGTGCTCCATCTGGAGTGTCATGAGGTCTTTGGTGATGTTGTCGCTGCCGAGGGGGATAACGGCGAGGAAGCGGAGGAGTTTGGACTTATAGACCGACACAGTAGTGGTGTCGGCACCGATATCTACGAGGACGCAGCCCGAGTTACGCTGTGATTCGCTCAGGAGCTGGTCGGCCACAAGGAGAGGCGTAAGCTTATACTCGGCAACATGGATGCCAACGCTTTTGAAGCAGTCTTCGAGGAAGTCCATGAGTTTAGGCTTAGCGACGATGTTGAGATAGTGGCCCGTGATGGCGGCAGTAAGGATGCCGACGGGCTGGGTGGTCTTCTGGGTGGCGTCACTGTATTCCTGTGGTACGACTTCGAATATGCAGCGGCCTTCGGGTGCGCTGGTTATGTTCTCGTCGTAGAGGCCGTCAATGTCTTCCTTGGTGATTTTGTGCTCGGTATCATAGTGACGGCTTACTTCGTTTGCGACAGAATGGATGCCCTGGCCGGAGTAGGCCACATAGACCTGGGTGATGTCTTGCTGCAGCTGCTCTTTGAGGCGCAGAATAATGTTGTGGATGCACGCGGCGGCAAGGTCGGCATTGTAGATGATGCCTTTGCGGATGAACGTGGCGGCACTCTGCTGCACATGGGCGACGACGGCTATCTTGCCGTCGCGGTGCTTGATGCCTGCAAGGCCCGTCACCTTGGATGAACCTATCTCAATTGCGATTATTGTTTGTGTGGGTGTCATAGAGTGGTTTTTTTTGTTTGCAAAGGTAGAGAAGAAACAGTTTCTCCCAAAATGTTTTGGTTCTGCAAGGCTTGCAGGCAAGAAGATTTGGAAGAAAAAAGGGAAGGCCACAATCAGCTATTCTTCTGTTAAACTACAATCCCCATATGTCTGAGTATCAAGGTAAGGAAAACACTTCAGATCTTTCCCAAAGATTCTATAGCTCAATCTTGTTGATGACACTTATCGCATCTTCACCTTTATCAATCGCGCAGAGAACATCGAACACACGATCGCTCCACCCGGCAACCAAATAGACATCTGGCTCTGTAATGCGCAGAGGTAATTGTCCGTACCCAACGAGGTCAAAGAGATAGAGCTTGGCTTGAGGCACTATATTCTTGTATTTTCTCCAAGAGTCCTCGAATTTTATATAACGACCTGTGCTGTCCCACATCTGCATATCTGTGAACATCATCACTTTATCCATGGTCATCTTATTATCAATTAGCCAATCAATAATTTTGTAGCCATTGGTGCTAAAACCCACAGTATTGCCCAATCTATATAATTGTTGAGTTGCCATAAGAATATTATTGTTGGGCATGTTCACGACTTTCCAGTCATCGCCAAATATACCTGCTACAACTTGTTTGCAGCGATTTCGAAGCAGCATGGAAAGAAGAAGACCAATATCATAGTTCAGAATCGTGCTTCTTTCGCTAATTGGGCACCGCATGGAGCCGCTGACATCAGATGCCAGTAGGACACGAGTGTTTTCGTCAAAGCCTTCTATGTTTTTCGTAGAATATTTCACCGCGGCCTCAAGGGCATTCATGATGATCGTTGTATGAGCAGAGTTTACACTCTCAATTTCACGGTAAGCTGAGAGAAAACGGAAAGGCAGTTGCCTAGACTTCATCACCTGCTCTGCATCAGCCAAACGATCAGCCACTTTCTTAATTTCAAGTTGTGACACTTCAGATTGAAGTATATTGCGCAAATTACGCATAAGAGCCATATAGCCCAATTTCCCACTATTGATGAGCTCCTCCCATTTAGCACGGAAAGCTTCTTTCCGTTTGTTTTCCGACTCAAATGTCTGCTGACCGAGTGCCGAAAGTTCAGTTTCCCAAGTATAAGGTGTTTCCAGCTGACGGCTGACTATCTTGTCGAAAAGTGTCTGCTGATGTTCGTCTTTTGCTTTTGGGTGAACCACGAATAATGCATCGCGGAGTTTCACTTCAAGATTGTCACGGTCATATTTGGCAAACTGGTATTCATCGAAACGATTAAAAACGCGTTGCAGTCCGTTCTGAATCTGTCGCGACAGTTTGCCGAGTTTTTTTATTGGATTATGGGACTGATTGCGCCACTGGTAGCACATCAGCAGCTCCATTATCTCATCAGCACGGAGCACGGTCTTTTCAACAGCCCTGGCAACGAGATCATCGCCGTTGTGGATTCTTGCCAGCTCCACCAGCAACAGCAACGGGATACTACGAAGATGCATCTCGGTGCGAGTATAGACAGCAAGACGGGCAACGAACTCCGAAGACACCTTGCCTATCAGCTCAGCTATACGGTCAGTACGCTTATCCTGTTTTTCGTAGAATGTATCGCTGAGCGATGCAGTCACCACGGCAGAATAGAGTTCCAACTCGGGAGTCATGGCATAAGTCTTGGCGCCCTCATAATTCTTTCCAGTCTTCATTTCCTTTAACATCGAATCGTACTTCATCTTCGTCACATCTTTTATTGTTAAGCATCTGTCATCTAAAGAAACGGTGCAACAATCGTGGAGAGACTATGTATACAAGGTTTATTAGACCTTTGCTTTATAGTTAAGCTAGAAGTAACTCTTCACTACGGCAACCGTTTGTGGTAAGCAGAAGCGACAGGCGGGCACGGAGCGGGGTATCGCTAATTAACAACCCCTAGGAGGCGGTGAAGTATCCGTTCCCTACGGCATTCTGCCTTTGTTGCGGCGGGTGGAGTCGCACCACCGGAGTCTGGCTTATGAGACCAGATTGAACACTCGTTCTCACCGCGATATAAAGCAAGGCAACGGGCGAAAAGACTCTGACATTGCTCTACCGACTGAGCTACATGGAAGAATCCAAGGCTGGGCTCGAACCAGCGACCCCTGGCATCAATTGCGAAGAATGTCTTATCTACGGCACTTGCTTTGATTTAGTGACATGCTACAAGCGCAAGGAGACTTTTGGAACAATCTAACGGGGGTAATCAAGAAATAAATCCTGCACCTTTCCGGTTTACAAGACGAAGTAACTCCTCACTACGGCAACACCACATTTTGGTTTCAAAGAACATTTTTCAAGTGCAAAGGTAGCGGGCACAAATATATCTCGCAAGAAAATATAGTCTGCAAGGCTTGCAGGACAAAAAGATTTCGTATTTTTGCAGCTAGGATTTGAGTTATGCTATTTACGCTATATCTTAATAAGCTGCCGTTCCGCCCTGACTTCAAGCAGATTATCTACGTTGGCGGAGATAAGGATGATAAGGTTACACAACTTGTCAGCCGAAATTTCTATTTCCTTCGCGATTACTGCGAGAGTAATGGCTACACCTTCTGCTATATACCTTATGTAATAGAAGGCCTGCTGTCTAAAGAGAGGATGCACTACAACGCCCCGTTTGCGAAAAGTAAGAGGGAGGCAGAGCATATGGTGAGCAACGACTTCATCTTAGACTATCTGGTGCAGCCGGAGAAAAGGGCGGAGTTTACACCGTCATTCCTGTTCTACGGCCCGAAGTGCCGGGATATCCAAGCAGAGGGAGCAGAAGACGTCATGCAGGGCATTACCATCTCGGAGGAAACATTCAGAGGTAATGGGCTGAGGGATGTGCTGGATGAGATATTTGATGAGGTAAAGCCCAAAACAGACAATGTTCGTTTTAGCATAGCCTTCAAACTTGAGGACGACACATCCGATGATAAGGCGCGTGAAGATGGAGGAAAATTATTACGCGACGGAGAAAAATCAGAAGAAGACGGTGCGCAGCAGTCTTCATTGCCAGATGACGCGGCTGCACAGTACGGTGGGCTTAACTACCAATCCTGGAAACTCATAAACGAGATAACCGAACGGTTAGAGAAACTCAGGACAATTGGAGTGGAGTCTCATATAATAGAGATCCTGTTCAAAAACCACAAGCGCAGATTGAGTCGTCTTGTGATTACGAAGGATTACCGTATTGTGCTGCCCGATTACTTCGGGATGGAGATACGCATCACGCCAATGCAGAAAGCGATATATTTGCTCTTCTTGCGCCATGCAGAAGGTATTTACATCAAAGACTTGCCCGACCACAGGGAAGAACTCAAAAACATATTTGCCCGATTATATCCTAACGGAGTGACTGAGAGTTGGCAGCGAACGATAGAAAAGGTTACTACACCCTACGACAATGCCATCAACGAGAATCTCAGTCGAATCCGTTCAGCTTTTATAGGACAGTTTAATGACCTTCTCGCTCATAATTACTATATTACGGGAGAGCGTCTTGAGGCTCGCCGTATCACGTTGCCACGCGAAATGGTGAAGTGGGAGACGGAGGATTTGTAAATTGTTGTGCCCTGCAAGGCTTGCACGAGGGAAAAGCTTGGAGGGGATAATAGGAAGAAATATCTTTGCATCTGCTTTGGTTGACGACCGGGCGGATGCAAAGTTTTTTTAATTACAGAAATCATGAAGAATCCTTTTGCCCCCGAAGCTACGAGCTACGAGGAAGACCTGGAGTACAAGATGCTGGGTGACGCTGTCTTTGCCTATATGCGGAAAGAGCAGATGTATGTGTTTGATGAAGATGAGTGGGTGGATTTCGTCGGCTCACTGTTTGAGGAGGAGTGCAAGACAGCGTTCCGAAGAGATTATCTGGGCGTGGAGCACGGACTGAGAGTGATGTGGGAGAAGGGCAGATACACTGACCCACGGACTCAGCTGGAATACTCGTGGCAGGAGTGGAGCGATGTTATGTGCACATATTATGGTATGTATATGATGGCAGCAAGCGAGGAGGTGGACAAGACGCTTCTGCTGCGCGAGGTGGACAAGGTGAAGAACCAGATAGAGAAACTGGAGGATTACATAAAAACGAACATCTAAGGGGCTTCGGTATGATACAGCGTGAATGGAAAGGACTGATAAAATGCTGAGGAGCAAAAGAAAACGAAAGTAGCGGCGTCCCAGAGTTGAACGCCGCTACTTTTTCCTAACATTTTTTTAGTGATAGGTTTGTTAGGAATGATAGGTTTTGAAAACAATAGGAGCCCGCGTTTTCTATTTCGCGGACTCCTAAACGTAACGTTTTCGATTAGCCTACCATTCACGGTAACAAACTGATGGAAGGGCGCAAGGGCAAGAAGGCTGCCCTGGCAGTTTACTGCGCAGCGCAGCAAGGCCTCATCTCGCAGACGGATTACACAAGCATAACCGACCGCTTCGGCGACATCGGCTCTCGCTC
>JAFYFI010000111.1 GCA_017543785.1 Alloprevotella sp. | reverse complement strand
TTTGGAAGTTTGGAGAATAATGACTACCTTTGCATCGCATTGGAAGTATAACACCAAAAGTGTGACACCAAAAGTGAAGTGACAATTATGGCAAATAAGAAGTCTTACCAATTGAAGAATCCCTTTATTTATGAGGGTTATGAGAGTCCAGACTATTTTTGTTAGCACTTGTTTCTCCAATAAAAAGTAGAGAAAACAGGGCTTATTCAACATACTTTTCATCTCATAAAAGAGCAGATAAAGATGCGGTTTGCGGTTATGGCTATATCGTTTATGATCGTTTCCTCGACATTTGGCTGAAGAGATTGTTGTTTAGTTGAGACAAAATGAAATAGTCGCAGAACCGCCTGATCCCTTATAAACTGGGAGTTTCGGTTATAAATAGACACGGAGACCTATATGCGGGTCAATCCTTTTGATGCCGTAGAAGTCGTATTTGCTATCGTATCCTTCAGGCTCCTTAAGTGTCATAGTAAGCCAGCTGAATTGAAATCCTAAGCCGACTTTCTTTGTTAGCATATATTCTATGCCCAAACCAAATCGCGGACTGACTTTGCTCTCCGAGCCAGAGGCAGTGTAGGAAAGTCCACGATAGTTACCAGTGACACTCTCCGCATAATAAGACAAGCCAACACCTAAAGAAGCTTCATATCGCCACCTTTCGCCTAACATGAGACTTAAAATGATACTCGGTCCGATGTAGTGCATGCTCATGTCGAATCCTTCGTCGAATGATGTTCCAAAATAAAGGTAATTGATACCGATGCCTAATCCGCTACCCCAGATATGCTGAAATTCTGCATTGAGTCCAAACCCGCACTTTGATTTATACGTTCGGTTGTAAGTCTCTATTTCTGAGGTAATCCAGGAAGGACCAGCACTCAATTTAAATATGTCCTTGGGATTGTTTAGTCGCTTGTCTCGTTTGTCGGTTATCATCCTGCTGGCTCTCTCCTGTACGACGTCTTCTTCAAACAACTCCAGATTATTCAGGGCCGCCCTTGTGTCAGAAGTTATGAAGCTGTCTGGCAGGAGGTACATCGTTCCATTAACCCTATGGCACGTGCTTCCGTGAAAGCCGGGATACTTATGCTCATCTATATGAAATCCGTTGCCCCCGCTTTCTGCGGTTTTCTTTACGGCCAACGCCAGCATATTGGCGAAAAGGCAGTCCTTTGTGGGTGTCAATCCTCCGTCTTTCACTTTTACCGTACCTATTTTACGTGCCGAGGCAGGTACGTCTTCAGTAGTTTTGAATACCATAACAGAATCAGCAGAACGTGAAGGCAATGTCTCTGCCAAATCCGCAATAACCCTTGGTGCTGTCTGACAACTGACGAATATTATGCCCAAAGCAATCATTCCAACCTTCTTGATGGTCTCGTATAACATTAGTGTTTTTTTCATTGTGATTATGTTTAACTGGTTTTGATAATGCCCGCAAAGATAAGGATTATTTTTGAAACTTACAAAAAGATAAAGCGAAATTTCGTTTATTAGAGAAAAAAGCGTACTTTTGCACCATGCAACAATACAGGACTTATATATTCGACCTTGACGGAACGCTGCTTGACACGCTCGACGACCTGGCGGCAGCCGTGAACTATGCTTTGCGAACCTATGGCATGTCGGAACGCTCACGCGACGAGGTGCGGCGCTTTGTTGGCAACGGCGTGAGGATGTTGATGGCTCGCGCCGTTCCTGACGGTGAGCAGAATCCGCTGTTTGAGACAGTCTTTGACACTTTCTGCCAGTACTATCTGAATCATTCGTTAGACATGACGCAGCCCTACGACGGTATTCCAGAGATGCTCGCGGCCTTGAAGCAGCGAGGCTGCAGGCTGGCGGTGGTCAGCAATAAGTTCTGCGCTGCCACCCGTGAGCTCTGCCGCCATTTCTTTCCTGATACCATCGAGGTTGCGGTTGGTGAACATGAGGCCGAGGGCATCCGTAAGAAGCCTGCCCCTGACACCGTCAACGAGGCACTGAGCCTGTTGGGCGTTGACCGTCGCCATGCTGTCTATGTGGGCGACAGTGATGTTGACCTGCAGACAGCCAGTAATGCCGGCCTGCCCTGCATCAGCGTCCTCTGGGGCTTCCGCGACAAGGACTTCCTCCTTGCTCACGGCGCCACCACTTTCATTACTTCTCCGAAAGCGCTTTATTAACCTATCATTTCGAACATCTTCCGATAGGCCTCCACCTTCTTGTCGAAGGCGAGGGGATAGGCACGCGAGGAAGAGGGCAGACGGTAGAGGATGAGTCCTTCGGCAGCGTGAGGGATAGGTACGAAGGTGTTGACCTTGGGCACTTGTGGAATGTGGAGCGAGGCGCAGATGGTTTCTGTGGCCTTCTCGCCCGTAGTGACGATGGCCCGCAG
>JAFYFI010000110.1 GCA_017543785.1 Alloprevotella sp. | reverse complement strand
TCGGAGATGATTTTTATGCCCGTTTTTTGAGCTCAAAAACAGGGGGTCGCGGATAAAGGTTTTTGACAAACTGGCGTTTTACATCAAATCAAAACCTGTCAATTCTAAAGATTGTTATATAGACGCGCAGGCTTTCTTTTCTAAAAAAACGGACAAAAAAGCTGGAACAAAAAATATGTAAGCCACATGATACATAAAGAAAGCCCCTCGGCGGAGAGGCTTTCTTTATGTGTTTCTTTATGTGTATATAGGCGCGTTATGTACGCTTAGCCTAATGTGTTTTCACTTCGTGCAAATCTGCTGCGGCTCGGCATAGTGAAAGCAAGCTCTCATTATGCTCTCGCCTTGCAACGATTTTCGCTTTGCGCAAATCTGCAACGGTTTTTAGTGGAAGAGTTTGATGCGTTGCTCCTCGGAGAGTTTGCATATAAGTAGCTCGCCGTCATGCTCTGCTACGACATATCCGTCGAGTCCCTGGATGACAACCTTGCGCATTGCCTCAGTGTGGACGATGCAGCCTCGGCTTTCAAAGAGCCTCACGTCGGAACCTACGGTAGCATTGCCATAGCTGTCGTGCGGCAGGTTCTGAAGAAGTGATGTCCACGTGCCGAGGTCGCTCCATGGGAAGGGAGCGGGCGAAACGAAGATTTCTTCTGCTTTCTCCAGTATGGCATAGTCGATGGAGATATTCTTGCAGGTGGGGAATTTCTCGTCTATGAGGGCTTGCTCTGCAGGGGTGTCGTAGTGTGGGAGGAGATCCTCGAAGAGTGTGGAAAGCTGCGGTTCATATACGCGGAAGGCGTTGATGATGGTGCTGATGCTCCATATGAATATGCCTGAGTTCCAATAGTAGCTTTTCTCCTTAATGTATTGCTCTGCTACTTCAAGGTTTGGCTTTTCCTTGAAGGCATCTACGCGGTAGATGTTTTTCTTGCGCGAGGACGAATAGCTGAGGTCTGCCTTGATGTATCCATAGCCTGTCTCTGGGCGTGTGGGTTGGATGCCGAGGGTGACAATGGCATCGGTTTCAGAGGCGAACTCGAGTGCATCGGAGATGCTCTGGCGGAAGGCATCAGCGTCGAGCACTACGTGGTCGCTGGGCGACACTACAACGTTTGCCCTAGGGTTGCGCTTCTTTATCTTCCATGACACATAGCAGATGCAGGGGGCAGTGTTGCGGCGGCAGGGCTCGAAGAGGATGTTCTCTGCCGGCACTTGGGGGAGCTGGCGCTGTATGATGTCGCGATAGGCGGCAGAGGTTACCACCCACACGTTTTCGAGTGGCACGACTCCCTGAAAGCGTTCAAGGGTGAGTTGTATGAGCGTCTTGCCACAGCCTAACACATCGAGAAATTGCTTGGGGAGGTCTTCACTGCTCAACGGCCAGAAACGACTACCTACGCCGCCTGCCATGATGACGAGATGGTTGTTTGTATTGGGTGTCATGTGTGCTTACTTAATATCAGACTTACTTTTTTTCTTCTGGTATCACGTTACCCTCTATGTATAGGCGCTCCTGGCTATTTTTGGCGTTGGTACGTATAGTCACTGGCTTGCGAAAACGGCCTCCGAAGGTGCCTTTTGCATTATAGCGTACTACGATGACGCCTTTTGCCCCAGGCTGAATGGGCTTCTCGGTGTAGCTTGGAATGGTACATCCGCAAGAGGAGAAGGCTTGGTTGATGACAAGGGGTTTGTCGCCAGTGTTGGTGAAGGTAAACTCGTGTACTTGCTCCTGACTTTCTGGGAAGTTGCCGAAGTTGTGGCTTTTCTTCTCAAAGGTGATAACTGCCTGAGCTTGTGCGCTAAGGGTGAGCACGAGGAGCATGCCTGACAGTAATAGAATCTTTTTCATTTTTATATGTATTGCGTACAATTTTGTGCAAAAATAGTCTAAACGGGGCATAGGGCAAAAAAAAATGTGTAATTTTGCTCCTACGTGAAAATCGTTGCAAGGCGAGAGCACAGTGAGAGCTTGCTTTCACTATGCCGAGCCGCAGCAGATTTGCGCAAAGCTAATAATCTTCAGAAGACAGAAACATGGATCGTGTGATAATGGGTATTGACCCTGGCACAAACCTTATGGGCTACGGCATAATTCATGTGCGTGACAAAGAGGTGGTGATGGAGGCTATGGGTGTGATAGACTTAAGAAAGGTGGCAGATGTCTATCTAAAGCTTGGACGCATCTATGAGAGGGTGCTGGGGCTTATAGACAGTTTTCATCCCGACGAGTTAGCCGTCGAGGCTCCCTTTTTTGGCAAGAACGTGCAAAGCATGCTCAAACTCGGTCGTGCTCAGGGGGTGGCTATCGGTGCTGCCATAAACCGTCAGGTACCTATTCACGAATATGCTCCCCTAAAGATAAAGATGGCTATCACGGGCAATGGTGGTGCCAGCAAGGAGCAGGTGGCAGAGATATTGAGAAGGATGCTGAAGATTCGTGAGACGAAAAATGTTCCTTATCTTGACGCTACTGACGCTCTGGCTGCTGCCTATTGCCACTATCTGGAGACAAGCCGTGAAATAAAGAGTAGTTCGGGAAGAAGTTCCTGGAAAAAATTTGCCCAATGCCACCAACTCCTGGAAGACGGTGCCTCCACTACTCCACAAAAGAAACTCTTAAATGCGCTGAAAGGGGGAAGTAAAAGAGGGAAATAAACACCATATTTAACTCCCCTTTCAAAAATTATTGTGTATTTTCGCGCCGCAAAAGAATAAATATATACATATATAAATTTTAATGAAAAATACATTCAGACTACGTAAGGGGCTCGACCTGCACCTTGTGGGCGAGGCTCAAAAGTTTGTGCGTCAATCGGATTTTCCTGCAGAGGTGGGAATTTGCCCGACAGACTTTACGGGTCTCACTCCGAAGCTCTTGGTAAGAGAGGGCAATGAGGTTGCTACGGGGCAACCCTTGCTGACGGACAAACAGACATGCCGTGTTAACATTGTATCCCCAGTATGTGGACGTGTCAAGGCTGTGGTGCGAGGCGAACGCCGAAAACTTCTCAAGGTAATCATTGAGACTTCCAGCGCTGCAGACCACTACACGATGAGCCTTTCAGAAGATGCTCCTCTCAAAGAGCGTCTCTGCGAAGCGGGACTTTTCTCATTCATACGCCAGCGTCCATACGACGTCATTGCATCGCCCGACGACACTCCAAAAGCAATCTTTATATCTGCATTCAGCAAAATGCCTTTGGCGGCTGATTTTTCCTTCGTCGTGAAAGGCGAAGAAGGCAGGTTTGAGAGTGCGCTGAAGGCTCTTGCCACTATTGCTCCTGTCTTCGTCGGCGTACCTTCGGAAGACTATCTGCCTGAACTCCATGAGGACGAGAACATCAACGTAAACGTGTTTAGCGGTCCTAATCCTAGCGGAAACGTGGGTGTTCAGATAAATCACGTTTGCCCAGTTAATAAAGGTGAGACGGTATGGACTCTTTCGCCTCAGGCGGTCTTGTTCATCGGTCGATGGCTGGAGACTGGCAAGATTGATTTCAGCCTGAAGGTGGCTGTTGGCGGCAGCGAGGTTAAAGAACCTGGATATGTAGAGACTCTTCTCGGTGCTCCCATAAAGGACTTGACAGGCTCTGTGGATGGTCACAAGCGAATCGTCAACGGCAACCCGCTGGTGGGCATCAAATCCGATGAGGAGGATTTCCTCCATGCCTTTGTAAGTGAGGTATGCGTGCTGCCCGAAGGCGATGACGTCCATGAGGCTTTCGGCTGGATTATGCCACGTCTGAACCAGCATAGCACTAGCCGCTCTTACCTGTCATGGCTGATGCCTGGCAAGAAATATGCTCCCGACTGCCGCATCAAGGGTGGCGAGCGTCATATGATCATGTCGGGTGAATACGACCGCGTGTTCCCCATGGACATTTATGCCGGATATCTCGTTAAGGCTATCATTACTGGCGACATCGAGCGTCAGGAGGCTCTCGGCATATATGAGGTTGCACCCGAAGACTTTGCCGTGGCAGAATATGTAGATAGCTCAAAATTAGAATTGCAACGCATTGTCCGCGAAGGACTTGACATTTTAAGAAAGGAAAACGCATAATGTTACAAGAATTTTTCGACAAACTACGTCCTAGCTTTCAGGAAGGCGGTAAGCTACACGCATTCCGTTCTGTCTTTGAAGGTTTTGAGACGTTTGCACTTGTGCCCAACGAAACTTCGCGTACAGGAGTGAGCATCCACGATGCCATCGACTCTAAACGCATCATGAGTTTTGTTGTTATTGCCCTGTTGCCTGCCCTACTGTTTGGCATGTACAACATCGGCTATCAGAATGCTCTTGCCGCCAACGCAGTGGCAGCAACCAGCTGTTGGGCTATGTTCCTATATGGTTTCTGCGTCATGCTGCCCAAGATTGTAGTGAGCTACTTGGTTGGTCTTGGCATAGAGTTCACCGTGGCACAATATAAAAATGAAGAGATTAATGAAGGCTATCTGGTTACTGGACTGCTCATACCTATGATTCTTCCGGTGGGCACGCCACTCTGGATGTTGGCTGTGGCTGTGGCATTTAGCGTTGTCTTTGCTAAAGAAGTCTTCGGCGGTACAGGTATGAACATTTTCAACCCAGCTCTCATAGCCCGTGCGTTCCTGTTCTTCGCATATCCCACCAAGATGTCGGGCGACAATGTATGGGTTTCGAAAGACACATGGTTCGGACTGGGATACACCATCCCCGACGCACAGACAATGGCAACGCCTCTGGGCGAGGCTGCTGCGGGGAAGATGGGCGAGATGAGTTTTGCCGACATGCTTGTTGGGTTGATGCCTGGCAGCGTTGGCGAGACGAGCGTCTATGCCATCCTCATCGGTGCAGCCATCCTGCTCATCACGGGCATCGCATCTTGGAAGACGATGTTCAGTGTCTTCGTGGGTGGAGGTCTCGTGGCATGGCTATTCAACATTGCCGGCATGGACAACGCCGTAGCAGAGATACCCTGGTATGAGCATCTGGCTCTTGGCGGCTTCTGCTTCGGTGCCGTATTTATGGCAACCGACCCTGTGACAAGTGCACGCACAGAAAGCGGAAAGTATGTCTATGGATTCCTCATCGGTGCCTTGGCTATCACTATCAGAGTGCTAAATCCAGGCTACCCCGAGGGAATGATGCTGGCAATACTGTTTATGAACATGTTTGCACCGCTCATCGACTGGTGTGTGGTACAAAGCAATATCAGTAAAAGAGCAAAAAGACTGAAACCATGAAGATAAATACAAATAGCAACACATACACCATTCTATATGCTGCAGGCATAGTTGTGGTAGTAGCTTTTCTGCTGGCATTTGCCTATGCTGCCTTGAAGGTTCGCAGCGATGCCAACGAGCGCATTGACAAGAAACAACAGATTCTCTCTGCACTCAACATTCGCAACATCGACAAAGGCGACGTTGAAGAAACCTACAAAAAAGTCATCCTTCAGGACCTTATCGTCAACAAGGCTGGCGATATCCTAGACGAAGGCAAGCAACAGGATAAATCGGGCTTTGCCGTAGAGCGCAAAGACATGTCTGCCGACTGCCTACCTATATATGTCTGCAATGTTGACGGCAAGACGAAATACGTATTGCCGATGACGGGAAAGGGCCTCTGGGGCGGCATCTGGGGTTTCATAGCTCTTGACGAAGATGGCGAGACCGTATATGGCTCATACTTCT
>JAFYFI010000109.1 GCA_017543785.1 Alloprevotella sp. | reverse complement strand
GTGTGCTCCGATACTATTTTAGGCAAGGAGAGAGTCTGGAAGACCTATACATATTCGTCGCCGAGGGTGAACTGCACTTCGTTGAACAGTCGGCGCACCAGTGCGGGGTCGTTGTCGGGGCAGATGACGAGGATGTTGTTGTTCATGGCTACCAGGAAACCGTCAAGCCCCTGAACCACAGCCGTCATTTTCTCGGGCAGGCATACTACATTATTCTGACTTCCGGAGAACATCACCGTGTTGTGCCCCACGACGGCGTTTCCGTCAACGTCCTTCTTCTCGGCAGCGCGCATGTCGGGCCAGTTTCCCAGGTCTGCCCAGCCGAAGAAACACTCTTTCACAAATACGTTCTTTTTCCTTTCCAACACAATGAGGTCGATAGACCTGTGCATATTCATGGAGTAGTAGTGCTTCACGAGGTTTAGTTCTTCTTCGAGGCTGATGTCCTTGAGCTGCGAGAGAGTTTCCTCCACCTGTGGCATTATTTCGTGGAGCAGTAATCGCATCGTCTGGAAATTCCAGGCGAAGAGTCCCGTGTTCCACAAAAATTCACCGCTTTCAACGAACATTTTGGCAAACGACTCGTTAGGCTTCTCCATGAACGACTTCACAGTGTAGAGTCCCTCGCTCTCTTCGTGTCCTATCTGTATATATCCGTACGCCGTGTTGGGCTGCGTTGCCTTGACGCCCATGGCGAGAAACACCTTGTTGTTTTCCACGAAGTCGAGCCCGTCTTCCACCTCCTCGGCAAAGCGTTTTTCGTCGAGTATGAGTTGGTCGCAAGGCACTACGAAGATGTTAGCCCCTGCATCGTGGATGCCTATGTGGTACGACGCCCAAGTCACGGCAGGCGCTGTAGAGAGCCTCACGGGTTCCGCGAGTATGTTGCCTTTAGACATATTTGGCAACTGCTCAGCCACAAGGTCGGCATAGTCGATGAACGTGGAGACGTAGATGTTTTGAGGCAGAATAAAACGGCTCACACGCTCATAGGTTTGTTGCAAGAGCGTCTGACCCGTTCCAAAAAAGTCAATAAACTGTTTGGGACATTTCTTTGTGCTGCATGGCCACAATCTTTTGCCTATGCCCCCTGCCAAGATGACACAGTAGTTGTGTTGTTTTTTCATGTCTAGAAAGGTTTGTGTCCAGGTGGATGGTCTTCAGCCTCTCTGTGGCATGAGCCTCTTCGGGGCTTTGCGGCAGCGTCAGCGAAGATTTTTCCGCCTTTTTATGGTGCTAAAATAGTCATTTCTTTTTAATCAGAAAAATTTGTATGCAGAAATTTCCTTCTTATTGTCTCCAGAATGTCGAAAAGTTCTTCCTGCGTTTCAGCCCTCAGCATGGCTATGCGAGTGTCGCGGAAGTTGGGAATGCCTTTGAACAGCGGTGTTGCCGCCAGATGTCGGCGAATGTGCAGTATGCCTTTGTATTCGCCTATGCGCTGTATGCTCTGGTCCACCTGCTCTTTCAGTATGTCGAGCTTTTCGTCAGCCGTCAGCGGTGGGCAGCCCATCATGTCACGAAACACCCACGGCTGTCCGAAAGTGGCGCGTCCCACCATGCAGGCATCTACTCCGTACTCGTCGAAGGCGCGCTTCACGTCGGCTGCGGTACAGAGGTCGCCGTTGCCTATGATGGGAATGTGCATCCTGGGGTTTCGCTTCACCTCGCCTATCAGTGTCCAGTCTGCCTCGCCCTGATACATCTGCGCCCTGGTGCGCCCATGAATGGTGAGAGCCTTTATGCCGCAGTCCTGCAGCTGTTCTGCCAGTTCAACAATTATCTTGCTGTGTGCGTCCCATCCCAGGCGCGTCTTCACCGTAACGGGAATATTCACTGCCTCGACCACGGCGCGCGTAATCTCCAGCATGAGCGGAATGTTTTGCAGCATCCCTGCGCCGGCGCCTTTCCCTGCCACGCGCTTCACCGGGCAGCCGAAGTTCAGGTCGAGGATGTCGGGACGGGCTGTTTCTTCCACTATCTTTGCTGCATCTCTCATAGCCTCGGGGAAGCGTCCGTATATCTGTATGGCTACGGGGCGTTCCTCGTTGCTGACGCGGAGTTTCTCAAAACTCTTTGGCACGGAGCGCACCAAGGCGTCGGAGGCAACAAACTCGCTATACACCATCGCGGCTCCCATCTTGCGGCATAGCAGTCGGAATCCTATGTCGGTCACGTCCTCCATAGGAGCTAGCAGAAGGGGTCTTTCGCCCAGGTCTATATTTCCTATTCGCATGCTACGGGAGGTATTTTGGTAAGCGATTTCTTCCACCACCCCATGAGCAGCCACAGGGCAGAGAGCGCCAGCAGTATGCCGCCGCAAAATACGGGCACGGGATTCATCTTCTCAATGCTATCATCCACAGCAGGCATGAAGAACAGCACCACTGCCATTGTGTTGTTCAGGATATGTGCCGGTGCAGAGAGGCGTATGTCTCCTGTGCGCTCATACAGCAGTCCCAGCACTACGCCCAATAGGAATGCCGCTAAGCCCTGAGCCATATTTCCGTGAGCCAGGGCAAACAGAAGCGCCGTCGCCACTATTGCCCACACGGATTGAAGCCCGGCAGTTTTCAGGTGTCTCTGTATTCCCTCGCGAAACACCAGTTCTTCGGTGACAGGGCCTACTATGGTGAGCAGGATGATGCACAGGGGGTTTCCTGCCATGCCTTCAAACAATTTTGCCACGCCGCCGTCATCGAGATGCATGGGTGTGATGAAAATGTTCAGCCCAAGCGAAAGCAGCAGGAAGGCAAAGAGCGGCACAGCCCAGTGCCAGGGCATGGCTGGATGAATGCGCGGCAGCGGACGGCGCCTTACCAGCATCGATGCCCACAGCAAAATCAGGATGAGAAAGCTTGCCACGAGGATTCCTATGCCCAGCCACTGCGGGTTGTCGGCGAGCGAATCACTGCTGAGACCTCTGCCGGAGGCTATATACTGATAGTTGGAGAGGAAAAGTGCTATCACCCCGCCTATGACCTGCATGAAAACATAGAGCAGGAAGCATGCCACAGCTTTCAGATAGCTTTTAGTCTTTAC
>JAFYFI010000108.1 GCA_017543785.1 Alloprevotella sp. | reverse complement strand
GTCGTCTTTCACGAAATAAGATCCGACCCAGTTTCCTCCCGACTTTATGCCAAAGCGATTGTTGGCATTCTCTGCAAGGAGGCTTGTCCCAGCTCCGCTCTCCAAGAGTCCCTGAGCAAGTGTTATGCTGGCTGGTATGCCGTAGCGCTGCATCTCGCGGATGGCTATATCTTTGTACTTCTCAATGTACTGCTGGTATAGCGTTGACTGCGCCGACGAGAGCACTGGATGCAGAATGAACACGAGAACCAATAATAGACGACAACCGAAAAATGGAGACTTTACTGTATGCATAGTTGGTAGTTTTTGAGGGTTCAAGTCTGGGTATTAAATCCTGTTTACATGATGACTTTGCTAGTCTGATGTTTCCCGTCCTTTGTTGTAGTCCTAACTATATATATTCCCCTGCGCGGCAGCGTTGCCTGTCTGCGACCAGATGTGGCTATAGTCTTTCCGTCGGCAGTGAAAATTTCGTAGGACAGGACATCGGCACCGAAATGAAGTGTTCCACCGCTGATACCGAACTGTCTGTCTGACGATTGCAGGGATGAGGGTGGCAGGAATGTAACATCTGGCATGGCGGTGTCGGTAGAGGTTTCCTTTACTTCGTAGATGCTGGGGAGCTGAGAAGTGAAGGGTATGAAATGCAAGCGCTCGATATTTGGGTAGTCGCGCAGGTCTATGGACAAATAGGGCGTTGTCTGCGTTGCAAGCGCGCGCCAGCTCTGGCCTCCGTCAGAGGTCTGCTCAATATAAATGGGATTTTGAGCAGAGGCTGTAGTGAACAGTTCCAGGTGGGTGGGTTTCTGCAACGACATGAAGCGATACACAATGGCAGAGTTTCCTGGTTCAGAATCTGCTGTTGTTGACGGATTGCCGTCGGTGAGTTCTGGCAGAGACTGGTCGTTGACAAGAGTACACTTTGAGATAAACTGTTGCTGAAGGTGGAGTCCGTTTACTTCTATTTCATAAAGGCGCAACCATTTGTTGGTGTTTGGGGTGTAGAGGTAGAGACGCACATATTTTGCCTCCTTACCTTTTCCGTCGAAGTCGCAATATGTCATCTCGTCGCTCCACTTGACGTTTTGCTCCATAGAGAGCCTATAGTTTGTTATGTTTGTGCCTTTAACTGTGAGGTTTGTCCATTGTGTACCATCTGATGATATCTGCACACGTCCTATTGTCATATAGTCGTCATTTACTGTGCCCATGCATACGCGGACGTCGTATATGGGCGTCATGTCGGCGAGCTGCAGTGTGTAGGCATCACCCTCTTGCTGGTTGCGCTCTATGCAGGTCCAGGTGTTATAGTCGCCATCGTAGAACTTCGATGCTACATGGCCGTCATAAAAACTGTTTGCCGAAGGTACGGTCCCTGTTGTTACCTGCGGCTTTGTAGGCATCTGCAGGCAGAAGACGTTTCGGTTGAGTTTAAGTGCGTGGAGCTCAGAGGTAGCATTTGCTATTACTACATATTTAATATATTCTTGCAGAGGTTCTCCTTCGAGGAGTGGTATCCACTGTCTGCCATTTGGAGAATAGAAGATTACATTGTTGGCTGCAAGGGTGTCGCTAACGATAATGTCCGCCAACTTGGTTGCACTGGGCAGTGCGAGCCCAAGATACTCTCCACCCTTGAGTGTGAGAGGGCGCGAAGCGGATATATATACTGCACCTGTAGAAGAGGTTATGGGGTTGTAGCTTAATGAGGGGGAGTTTGTAATAAAGGTTGCTTTTGTCGAACTTATGGTGAAAATATCTCTCAGGGCATTTTCGCTTTGCCATTTGACAAATGGAAGGAGCGTCTTAGCCGCTGGCTCGGCTGTCTGTACACTGAGAGAAATGGCTGAACCCAAGCCAGAGAGGATTTTGAACTGATGCTCGGCATCTGTAGGTATTGATTTCAATAATTGTAGTGATGAGAGATAGGTTTCCCAACGTGTAGATACCTCATCTTCCGGATTGGCGGCTTTCATGAATCCATCGGCAGCCCGGAGCATGCTGTTCAGGCTCGTCAGCCATGGGGCAATGTCGGCATAGAAGAGTTGTAGCGACTTGTCCTGAGAGTCCTTCATCTGCAGCACTTGCTGCAAAGCTGTGAGAAGGGAAGTAATCTCTTCGTGCAGCGCTGTCCTTGCTTCTGAAGAAGTGGGACTTTGCTTGTATGCTGAGATTAGCGAAGCTAGCTCACCTGTATCAAAATATCGTAAGTATGGCGCAAGTTTTTTCAAGTGAGGAGCGTATTCCTTTCCACATACTGCCTGGAGAGAGGCTTCCCAACTGCTAATGTTGTTGAAGCGGTTATTGTTCCAAGCATAGTCTGCAATGCTGAAAAGTGGGATTTTACTTACCTCCCCTTGCTGCATGGGGTTTGAAAGGAGAGTCTCTGTTCCTTGAAGGTTCTGCTCTAGGCGTGCGTTGGAGTCTATATGTTTTTCATCAGCAAAATTGCTGTAGGTGTCCATTGGGAAAATCTTAGTGACGTCATTGTCATTACATGGATAGTTCCACCACCATGCGAGATTACGTCCCAGGTAGGATTTTGCTGTTGCCAAGTCGGTGGAGTTTGGCACACTCCACACGGCGTTGCCCGTGATGAAAATCTTCACTTTTGAAGGTACTGCACTGAGGGCTCCGAAGAAATTGCGGCATCCTTCAACACTCGACCACGACAATACGTAAAGTTGCGGAACGAAGAAGAGAGGTTTTACGGTATCTGCAGGCAATGCGCCTTCTGTGTTCCATTTCTCATCAATCTTATTTTGTATTTCAGTGATGCGGTCTGCATTTAGCTTCAAGGTAGCTGCATCTGTAGGAACGCCAACATCATCGACAAAGACACCAAACTGCCGCACTCCCAAATCATACATATTCTGGAACTTTTGCATAATGTTTGAAACTACGGTCGTGTTGCTGGAATTTGTAAATGAACTTCCAGGGTGTATTGCCCAGATAAAATTCACCTTGTTCCTATGCGACTCAGAGGCTATGTCTCGGAGCATGTCCTGTGTGAGATATCCTATCTCCTCCTGTTCTTTCGTTATTGTCTCCGGATAGGGGGAGTTCCAATACTGTGAATGGTATGGGTCGCTCTTTGCTCCATACATGTAGGTATTGAGTTTGTATCTCGCCATGAAGCGAAACAGGTCCTTTGTCACCTCTGCGCTATACGGCACCCCGTAATATCCCTCAACGACACCTCTCTCACGAATGTCAGCGTAATCGTAGATGTTTACACAACTCAGATTTTCTTTTCCTGCTTCATCGAGTATCTGTTCTATCGAAGCTAGTCCATAGAAAACGGCATCGGTGTTTTCGCCCAGCACAACAAGTTGAGCTAGTCCCTCGGACTCATGAAGAGCTACTATATGGCGGTCGAACTTGGAGTTGGAGAAGAGCGTTCGTTGCAGACTAAAGTCCGTAGCCTTCAAGTCGGCAGCTTCGCCGGAACCGTTAATGCCCAGCCATACTGCTGCCCTCCCCTCGCTCACCTCTGAAGTGAAATGAGCCGTAATGCCTTTGGAAGACAAAATCTCGGTAAGGCGCTCACGGGTAACCTGATCAATACCTGTTTCTGCTATCACATCCACGTCTGCGGTAAACGACGCCGAGCCTTCTACCTGCTGCTGCAGATGAGGAATGGGATAGATAACATAAGGTGACTGAGCACTAGCTAAGCTGCAAAATAGTGCCATAATGGCTGTCAGCAGCAATTTTTCCTTTTTCATGGGGCTGTTATTTTTTTTATTGCAGAGCTTCTATACTCTTTTTGAGGGCTTCGATTTTTTCCAAAGTGTCAGCCTTTTTCTTTCGCTCTAGAGCGACCACTGCCTCTGGAGCTCCGCTTACAAATCGTTCGTTGGAGAGTTTCTTTTCTATGCCAGCAAGGAATCCTTCAAGCCTGGAGAGTTCTGCCTGAGCTTTTTCCCTTTCGGCATCGACGTCTATCTGACCTTCCAAAAGTACGAAGTATTCATGAGCTCCGACCATGAAAGGCACAGCATTGCTGCTCTTCTCGCCGACTACGGCAATTGACTCAAGGTTTGCCATTTTTTTGATGAGCTCTTCATAGCGTCCAAGTATAAATTCACCCAAAACTTGCAGTTGCAGTGTTTCTTTTTGTGCAATGTTTTTGGAGTTTCTCACAGCTCTCACGCTCTGAACTATCGCCTTCATGTGGGCAACATCACTCAAGACTTGCTTGTCCTGATTTCTAACATCGCCTATCTCGAAGGTGTCGGTCATAAGGCTCTCTCCGTCTGCTCTCTCTGCCATGGCATGCCAGAGTTCTTCTGTGATGAAGGGCATGAAAGGATGCAGCATGTGCAGCAGACTGGAGAAATTCTTCTTTACGCCCTGAAGGGTTTCTGAGTTTATCGGACTGCCATAGGCAGGCTTGACCATCTCGAGTAGCCAGCCGGAAAACTCGTCGGTTATGAGGCGATATATTTCCATCAAAGCATCGCTAAGGCGATATTTTGAGAAGTGGTCCTCAACGACTGCAGCTACTTCGCGCAATTTCGCATCAAACCATTCTAAAGCAATCTTGTCGCTTTCGCTTTGAACGCCCTCTGCCGACTGCCAGCCTTCGATGAGCCTGAAGCAGTTCCATATTTTGTTGCAGAAATTTCTTCCCTGCTCACAGAGCGCATCATCATAGAGGATATCGTTGCCTGCAGGTGCTGCCAGCATGAGTCCCATCCTCACTCCGTCGGCGCCATACTTGTCGATGAGTTCCAGAGGATCGGGAGAATTTCCCAGGGATTTGGACATCTTTCTTCCGAGCTTGTCGCGCACAATACCTGTGAAATATACATTTCGGAAAGGCATCTTACCCGTATATTCGTAGCCAGCCATTATCATGCGAGCCACCCAGAAGAAAATAATATCGGGACCTGTAACGAGGTCGCAAGTAGGATAATAGTACTTAAACTCTTCGTTCCCTGGGTCTGTTATTCCGTCAAACAGGGATATAGGCCACAGCCATGAGCTGAACCATGTGTCCAGAGCATCCTCGTCCTGCTTCAGGTCGTCCATCTGCAAAGCATCGTTGCCGCTCTGCTGCCTTGCCAGAGTCAGTGCTTCCTCCTTTGTCTCTGCAACAACAAACGACTTGTCGGGAAGATAATATGCAGGTATTCTATGTCCCCACCATAGCTGGCGACTTATGCACCAATCTTTGATATTCTCAAGCCAATGACGGTAAGTATTCTTATACTTCGTGGGATAGAAGCGTATCTCATCATTCATGACGGGAGGCAAAGCAAGGTCGGCGAAGTGTTTCATCTTGACAAACCATTGCATGGAGAGCTTAGGCTCGATTGGTACATTCGTACGCTCGGAGAATCCCACATTGTTGATGTAATCCTCAACTTTTTCCATCAGTCCTGCTTCTACGAGGTCTTTTTCTATCTGCCTACGGACATCAAAACGGTCCATGCCAACGTACAACCCGCCTTCTTCACTGATAGTGCCGTCGGGATTGAATATATCTATGCTTTCCAGACGATGTTTTTCTCCAAGCATATAGTCATTGACGTCGTGAGCTGGCGTCACTTTAAGGCATCCCGTGCCAAACTCCGTATCTACATAGTCATCCTGAATAACCGGAATCTCACGACCCACGAGAGGCACTATGACGTGCTTACCTTTGAGCCATGTATTCTTAGCGTCGTTGGGGTTTATGCACATGGCTGTATCGCCCATTATGGTCTCGGGGCGGGTGGTAGCCACAACGGCATAGCATCTGCCTTTGTCATCACGGTGGACTATGCAGCCTTCCGTGATTTCTTCAGGGCGAACTTCTTCTTTGACATAATAGCGGAGATAGTACAGTTTGGAATGTTCTTCCTTGTAAATCACCTCTTCGTCGCTCAATGCCGTAAGTGCTTTTGGGTCCCAGTTGACCATGCGCACGCCGCGATAGATAAGCCCTTTCCTGAACAAATCCACAAAGACTTTTATGACGCTGCGGCTTCGCTCTTCGTCCATAGTAAAAGCCGTGCGCGACCAGTCGCAGCTGGCACCCACGCGTTTCAGCTGTTGCAGAATGATGCCGCCATGCTCTTCTTTCCATTCCCAGGCATACTTCAGAAATTCTTCTCTGCTAAGGTCCGACTTTTTGATGTTTCGCTCGGAGAGCCTTGCCACTACCTTTGCCTCTGTAGCTATGCTTGCATGGTCTGTGCCGGGCACCCAGCAGGCGTTCAGCCCCCTGATGCGAGCTCGGCGCACCAAGATGTCCTGGATAGTTTCGTTTAGCATGTGGCCCATGTGGAGCACACCTGTCACGTTTGGTGGAGGGATAACTATCGTATAGGGTTGGCGCCCGTCGGGCTTACTTTTGAAAAGGCTGTTGTCTTCCCAATATTTATACCATTTATCTTCAACCTCTCTTGGGTTGTACTTTGTAGATAGAGACATTATTTTAAGTTTTTTGAATTTTCAGTTTTAGTTATTAGGTGGGAGAGGCTTACGCTCAGAGTCTGTCGATAGGATTTTTTATTATCGTTCCTATCTCATAGCCCTCCTGACGGGCAGCAACGCCCAACTCAGAAGAGAAATAATAGGCTATACTCCCTACGAAATTTATCTCTTTTATATCAACGTCGTAAAGTTTTATGTTTCGCTCGAAAAACAGTCTGAACTCGTCGATGACGAGCTCTCTGATTTCCGGTATCTCTATATGCCGCGCCAGGAAGGTGGCAAAGCTGGCAAGGTAGCGTGCAGGCAAGGGCTCGCGGTAGATCTTTCTGATGACGCTCTCACTCGTTTCGCCAGTTTCTTTCCAAAACAGGTTGCAAACGTCTTCACTCATCACGCCCTTCATGACGTCGGCGACGAGGCGTCTCCCGAGCCTTGCGCCACTCCCTTCGTCACCAAGGATATAGCCCAGTGGAGGCACGCTCTTGACGATATGCTGACCATCATAATAGCAACTGTTGGAACCTGTACCCAGGATGCAGGCAATGCCTCTACCCTCTCCCAGCAAAGCGCGTGCAGCTCCAAGCATGTCGCTCTCTACCGATACCGTCCTTGCCTGGGGGAAAGCACTGCGCAGAACACCTTGCATCCTTTCCTTCCACACATCGCGAACGCCTGCACCATAGAACGCTACCTCTCCGATATCTCCCATTTCTGCCGCAGAAATTTCAGGGAGGAGTTCATTCTCCAAAACGGCAGCAATCTGTTCGTCGGACATATGCACAGGATTCAGTCCGCCAGTAGCTATTATCCTCCTGCCGCAATCGCCGCATAGCAGCCATTGTGTCTTCGTACTCCCACTATCGGCAATAAGTTTCAGCATTTTTCGTTCTTTTTTTCTTCGTCCATTTCCCAGACTTTCGTGTCTGCAAAGTTTCCTTCATAGGTAGCAAGTCGATACTTGTAGTAGTCACTCTGAGCAAACTCCACAGTGACATCCTCCCGGTGTCCGAGGAAATCCATACGCCTGAGCACCTCGCCTACAGTAAGACTTTCGAGGGAGAGCAAGACGTAGTAGTGGGCAGTATCATCCTTCGCCACGCTCGGCACAGCCTCTTCCAGAATGCCAGCCATATGCAACCG